>JBNJGE010000149.1:0-8914 GCA_051747505.1 Pseudomonadota bacterium
CGGCCAGCGCGGGGCGGTCGGCGGCGGCGCGGGCGATGGCGGCGGCGAAGGCCTGCGGGTCGTCCGGGGGCGGGAGGGGGGAGAGGACGTTTTCGGGCAGGAGGTCCCTCGGGCCGGGGCGGTCCTCGGCCAGGCAGGGGGTGCCGGCGGCCTGCGCCTCCAGGTAGATCATCCCGACGCCCTCCCCGACGCCGGGCCAGACGAGGAGCTCGGCGGCCTCCAGCGCAGCGCGCAGGGCGGCGGGGTCGTGGATCGCCCCGCGCAGGCGGATGCGGTCCGGGAAGGGGGCGAGCAGGGCCTCGATGTCGGGGCGCGCGGGGCCGTCGCCGATGACTTCGAGGGTCCAGTCGCAATCGAGACGCGCCAGCGCGGCGGCCAGGGCGCGGTAGGAGGCGAGCTTGTCGCCGGGGCGCATCATGGCGGCCGCGATCAGGCGCAGGGGGCCGGTCGGGGCCGGCTTCGGCGCCGGCGGCGGGCCGAGGTCGAGGAAGGCGGGCAGATGGGCGGGCCGGCCGGGGCCGAGCAGCGCCTCCAGACCCGGCAGGTCGCGGGGGGTGGTGTAGAGCACGAGATCGGCGGCCTGCAGGGCGCGGTCGGCGGCCTCCGCAAAGGCGGCCCAGGGGCCCTCCCGGCGGCGGGGGGAGTGGCTGGCCTCGGAGACGGCGTAGGGGATGCCGAGGGCCTGCGAGACGGCGGGGCCGAGCAGATCGGGGGCCTTCCAGTAGCAGTGATAGGTGAACCAGAGGGCCGGCGGGTCGGGCCGGAGGTCGCGCAGGAGGCGGGCGGTTTCGGCCTCGGCTTGCGCGAAGAGCTCGGCCTGGCGGGCGGGGTCGCCGGCCATGTCGAGGCTGCGCAGGTCGGAGGCCACGAAGGGGGCGAAGCCGGCGCGCTCCAGCGCCGCGAGGGTGAGGCGGGCGATGCGGCGGTCGCCGGAAGGGGTCGGGTGGCCGGGGGGCTTCATGGGGGCGTGGAAGGCCACGCGGGGCCGGGCGCTCATCCCGCGGCCCTTTGCGGAGCGGCGGGGGCGGCCTCGCCGAGGTTTTCGGAGAGGCGGGCGGCGAGGCGGTCGATGCCGGTCGTCATGCCGAACTCGGCGCGCAGGCGGGCGTGCGCCGCTTCGGCCATGCGGCGGCGGGCCTCGGGGTCCTGCGCCAGCGCCTGCAGGCGGGCGGCCAGCGCGGCGGGGTTCCCGGGGGGGACGAGGGCGCCGTGGACGCCGTCCTCGATGAATTCGGGGATGGCGGAGACGGCGGTGGCGAGGACGGGGAGCTCCTGGCTCGCCGCCTCCATCAGGACGTTGGGCAGACCGTCGCGGTCGCCGTCCGGCGCGATGCGGGCGGCGAGGACGAAGAGGTCGGCCGCGCGCATCTCGGCCACCACTTCGGTCTGGTCGCGCTTGCCGAGCCAGGCGATGCGGTCGGCGATGCCGAGGGAGTCGGCCTTGCGGGCGAGGTCGTCCTTGAGGGGGCCGCCGCCGATATGGCGCAGGCGCCAGTCGAGGTCGTCGGGCAGCCGGGCGAGGGCGTCGAGCAGGTCGGGGTAGCCCTTCTTGGCCACCAGCCGGCCGACCGAGAGCAGGCGCAGGGGGCCGGGGCGGGGGCGGCGCTCGGGCGGCTCGGGGAAGCGGGAGAGGTCGAGGCCGTGATAGACGAGGTCCACGCGCGAGGGGTCGGGGGCAAGGGCGCGGAGGTGGTCGGCACCCGACGCCGTGCAGGTCGCGCAGAAGGCGGCCTCGGCCAGCTTCTCGCGTATCTCCCGGTCAGGGGTGGTCCAGATGTCCTTGGCATGGGCGGAAGCGCCCCAGCCGAGGCCGCGGATCAGGGCGGCGTAGCGGGCGACGGAGCCGGGGGTGTGGAGGAAATGGACATAGAGGAAGCGCGTCCCCTCCGGCAGCTCGCGGGCGAGGACCAGGGCCTGGCCGAAGCGGCGGATGCGGTTGGGGGTGGGGTCGCGCTTGAGGTCGCGCAGCCAGGCGCGCAGGGCCGCCCGGAAGCCGGGACGGCGGCGGGCGGAGAGGAGGCCGCGCAGGACGCGCAGGGGCTCCTGGTAGAGGTATTCGGGGAGGTAGCGGGGGCGCGCGCGGATTTCGGCGTGCACGGGGTGGGTGCGGTCGTCATAGGGATGGCGCAGGGACCAGATGTCGAAGGCGAAGCCGCGGCGCTCCAGCGCCAGCAGCTCCTGGGCGACGAAGGTCTCCGACAGGCGCGGATAGCCCTTGACGATCACCGCCAGAGGCGGGCCGGCCCCCTGCCCCATCGCGCTCAGGCCCGGGCGGCGGCCGGCGCGCGGCTGGGCGCGGCCGCCGCGGCCTCCTGCGCCTCGAAGCCGGCGGCGGCGCGGGCGGCGACGACGTCGAGGCCGTCGAGCAGACCGGGGATCTCCACGCTGGAGGGGCGCGGCTGGTCGGCCAGCCCGCGGATGGCGGCGGCCATGGCGTCCGGGCCGGCGCCGTCGCGGGGCGGGTGGAGCATGCGCACCAGCCCGAGCCGCTCGGCGGCCTCGGCGCGGATGAACTGCTCAAGCCGCGGGGAGGTGCGCGGCGCGATGACGGCCGGCTTGTCGAGGCTGAGGATCTCGCAGAAGGTGTTGTAGCCGCCCATGGCGATGATCCCGGCGGCGTCGGCCAGCAGACGCTCGATGCGCGAGTCGAAGCTCAGCGCCGACACCCGGCCGCCGAGGGCGGCGGCGCGGCGGTCGAACTCCGCGCGCCGGTCGGAGGACAGGAACGGGCCGTAGACCATGACGGCATGAGGGCCCAGGGAGGGGTCGGCCTCGTAGGCCGACAGCGTCCAGTCGATCAGCGCGGCGCCGTCGCCGCCGCCGCCGGTGGTGACGAGGATGTAGGGCTCCTCGGGCGGGACGGCGCCGATCTCGGCGGGCCAGTCGGGGGCCTCGCGGCGCAGATAGCCGGTGTAGACGACGCGCTCCTCCACCTCCGGCGGCAGGCCGAGGCCTTCGAGGGGGCGGCAGATGTCGGGCAGGCCGTAAACCCAGATCTCGTCGAAATAGCGCCGGATGGCCTCGACATGGCCCTTGCGCCGCCATTCCTCGGCCAGCGGGCCGGGGGCGTCGAGCACGTCGCGCACGCCCAGCACGATGCGCGCGCCGCGCCGGCGGGCGGCCTCCAGCGCTCCGGCGAGCTCGTTGCGGAAGCCCCAAGCCTCCTTGTCCACCAGCAGCAGGCCGGGGGCGAAGGCGGCCTCGGTCGCCTCGATGATGGCGGCGCGCAGGGCGACCACCTCCTCGACCGGCACGCCGAGATTGTGGGAGGCGTAGTCGCCGTCGGCCAGCTTCACCACGCCGGGCAGGCGGACATGGTCCACCCGGTCGGGAAAGTCGAAGCGGCTGGCGATGGGCGAGCCGGTGAGGATCAGCGCGGCCAGCTGCGGGTCGCGCTCCGTCAGCGCGGAGGCGATGGCGCGGGCGCGGCGCAGATGGCCCAGCCCGAAGGTGTCGTGGCTGTAGAACAGCGCCCGGCGCGTGACCGGGACGCGGCCGCCGCTGGCGCGGGCCGGGGCGCCGCCGTCGCTCGCGGATGCGCTCATGACTTTCGGTCCGTCCCCCGTGCTCCCTCGGGCGCGCGCGAGCCGCGCGGCGTCGGCGCGAGGACGCTACACCACTTCGCGGCGCGGGCGAAAGGCGCGCGAGAAGGTCGTTCGATCGCGGCAGGGCGCGGGTTCGCGGACACGCCATGCACAAATCCGCGTTGCCCCCCGCGCCAAGCGCGGCCGGACGCGCTATCCTTCGCCCCGAAGCTGCGGCGTCCGGCCGCGGCCCGCCGCGAAGGAGCGTCCATGCCGCCGGCCCCCGCCCGCCTCCGCGCCGCCCTGGCGCGCCTGCCGCCCGCCCTGCTGGCGGCGCTGTGCCTGTGGGCGGCCGCCGCGCCCGGCGCCGGGGCGCAGGCGATCGATCTTCGCGGGCTGTTCACGCAGGAGGAGCCGCAGGGGGAGGAGCCCCTGATGTCGCGCCCCTCCGACGCGCCGGAGCGGGACCGGCCGCCGGAGCTGGCCGCCTACGGGGCGCTGGACAGCTCCGCGGTCGAGGACAGCATGGTCCGGCGCACGACGGAGCGGGTGAGCGTGTTCCGCCAGCGGCTGCAGGCGATGCTGCGCGGCGCCTCGCAGGGGGCGGCGCAGCTCGAGAGCCGGCTCGCGGCGCGGAGCCCGGACGGCGAGGCGGGCTACTTCGCCGGGGTGGCGCTGGTCACGGTGATCCTGATCCTGATCGGGCGGGCGGTGGTCCAGCTCTACGCCGTGTTCCTCGCCCGGCCGCTGATGGTCGCGGCGCAGCGGGCCTCGCCGCCCGTGGGCATTTCCGGCCGGCTGCCGGTGCTGGCGCTGCGCATGGGGCTCACGGCCGTGGGCGCGGCGCTGGGGGTGGCCGTGGCCGGGGGGCTGGGGGTGGCGATCGCCCCGAGCCACCCGCCCACCCAGGCCACCGCCGGGATCATCCTGGCGGCCTGGGTGGCCTTCCTGCTGGTGGACACCGCCTGGCGGATGGTCATCAGCCCCTATCTGAGCGAGTACCGCATCCCCCGGCTGAGCGACGGGGCCGCGCGGCGGCTCTACCTCTGGGTCTCGGCGGGGACCTTGATGGCGGTGCTCAGCCACGCGGTCGTGGCCTGGCTGGTCGAGATGGGGGCGGGCGCCGAGCTGGTCCGGCTCTGCGCGATCGGGCTCAGCGCGGTCGCGCTGGCGGTCATCCTGTGCATGATCTCGGCCAACCGCGCCGGAGTCACGCAGGCCCTGCTGCACGGGCGCCCGCCCGAGCGGGCGACCTGGCTGGCCGCGATGGGCGCGCGGCTCTGGGCGCCGGGGGCGGCGGTCTATTTCGTGGCGGCCTGGCTGGTCGGCGCCTTTCGGCTGGTGATGGGGGCGGACAGGGCGCCGCCGATGCTGGCGGGCGCCTTCGCGGTGCTGATGCTGGCGCTGGTGGTCCAGGCCCTGGGCTTCTACCTGACCGAGCGGCTGTTCGCCCCGCGCCGCATGCCCGCGGCCCCCGCGCGCCCGGACGCGGCCGCCGGGGCGCCGGCGCCCGCGGAGGCCGAGGCGCCGCCCGCCCCCGCCGCCGCGGCGCCCGAGGCCGGCGGGCCGCTGCTGCGCGCCGCCGAGGGGCCGGAGCCGGCCGGGGCGGAGGCCGCCCCCCGCCCCGGCGACGCCGCGGATGTCGACCACGACGGCGACGAGGAGAGCGGCGGCGGCCCCCGCCCCGCCGGCGACGGGGCGCCCGCCCCCGCCGGCCCGCCGCGGCGCGGCATGCGCAGCTTCGAGGACCTGGCGCGGCGCGTCTCCACGCTCTTCGCGCTGGGGGCGGCGGCCTATCTGCTGGTGCGGATCTGGGGCGGGACGGAGATCTTCGCCGAGGACTCCCTCTTCGGGCGGTTCCAGGACGTCATCGACATCCTGTTCATCGGCTACGTCGCCTACCACGCCGTGCGCATCTGGCTGGACCGGCGCATCGCGGCCGAGGGCGTGGACGACTTCGAGACCGTGCCGGGCGACGAGGGCGGCGGCGCCTCCTCGGTCTCGCGGCTGGGCACGCTGCTGCCGCTGTTCCGCTCGGCCGTGCTGCTCGTCATCGGGGTGTCGGTGGCGCTGGTGGCGCTGATGGAGCTGGGGATCAACGTCGCCCCCCTCTTCGCCGGCGCCGGCATCGTGGGCATCGCCATCGGCTTCGGCGCGCAGACGCTGGTGCGCGACATCCTCTCGGGCGTGTTCTTCCTGCTCGACGACGCCTTCCGCAAGGGCGAGTACATCGACGTGGGCGAGGTGAAGGGGACGGTGGAGAAGATCTCCCTGCGCTCGTTCCAGCTGCGCCACCATCTGGGGGCGCTGCACACCATCCCGTTCGGCGAGATCACGCATCTGACCAACTTCTCGCGCGACTGGGTGATGATGAAGCTGCCCCTGCGCGTGACCTACGACACCGATGTCGAGCGGGTGCGCAAGCTGGTCAAGAAGCTGGGCCAGGAGCTTCTGGAGCACCCCACCGAGGGCCACAAGTTCGTCCAGCCGCTCAAGAGCCAGGGGGTCTACCAGATGGAGGACTCCGCCATGATCATCCGGATCAAGTACATGACCCGGCCCGGCGACCAGTGGACGACCCGAAAGCTGGTCTATCAGCGCATCCGCGAGCTGTTCGAGCAGGAGGGGATCCATTTCGCCCATCGCGAGGTGACGGTGCGCATGCCCGACCTGCCCGAGGGCCGCCCCCTGACGGAGGACGAGCGCCGCGCGGCCGGGGCGGCGGCGCGACGAGCGGTGGACGAGGCCGAGGCCGAGGGGGAGCAGGCCGCCGGCGGCGGCATGGCCGCCGCGGCGGAAGGGCGCTGAGGGCGGCGAAGCGCGAGCAACGGACGGAAGGCAAGAGCTTCATGGAAACGGAAGGCGCACGCCCCCTCCTGCAAAGCGAGATCGCCTGCCCCGAATGCGGGCGCAGGACGGTCGAGACCATGCCGACGGATGCCTGCCAGTTCTTCTGGGACTGTCCGGGCTGCGGGGCCGTGCTGCGCCCCAAGCCCGGCGACTGCTGCGTGTTCTGCTCCTACGGGACGGTCCCCTGCCCGCCCGTCCAGCAGGGCGACGGCTGCTGCGGCTGAGCCCGGGCGCCCGTCCCCGCCGGCGTCAGCGGTTGCGGACGCGGCGGAAGACCTCCGAGGCCAGCCAGCCGGCGGCGAGCGCGACGGCGAGCGACATCAGCCCGTAGAGCAGCGGATCGCTGTGCGAGAGCGAGTAGAGCCAGCGCTCCAGCCCCACCTTGCGCACGTCCACGCGGCTCTCGTGAAGGTCGGTCACCCGGCCCTCGCGCACCAGGAAGACGCGGGCGCGGTAGTCTCCCTCCAGGATGTCGGCGGGCAGGGCGACGCTGACGGCGAAGAGGATGTCCTCGATCACCGTCACCTCGAGGGGGCGGGAGACGTAGAGGCCCTGCCTTTCTCGCAGGCGGATCAGGGCGCGGCGGAAGGCGTCGGGCTCGGAGACCTGCCCCGCGGCGCCGACCACGCGCACCTGCCGGTCGAGGCCGATGCGGTGCAGGAGGTCGGCCGTCTCGCTGAGGATCTCCTCCGGCGGGCGGGTGGCGGCGACGGCGTAGAAGCTGGGGGCGGCGTCGATCACCACCGAGTCGGTGTTGGCCCAGACGCCCAGCACCCGGTCCTTGCGGCGCACCGTCACCGGCTCGGAGGGGCCGGAGATGGTGACGATGACGTCGGGCGGCGGGGCCTCCTCCGCGGCGGCGCGCTTGATGGCGCCGAAGACGAAGATCTCGGAGCCCGCATAGGTGGTGGTGATGGAGACGCGGTTGTGGCTCAGCGCCGCGACGATCTCCTCGCGCGCGGGGGCGGTTTCGCCCTCGTCGGGGGCCTGGGCGGCGGCGGGAGCGGCGAGGGCCAGCAGGAGGGCGGCGAGGGCGGCGCGCATGCCTCAGACGCCCCAGGCGCCGAGGCTGTAGAGCTCCGCCGGGCGCGCGACGAGGTCCCAGGCGAGCTTGGCGCAGACGGCCAGCACCAGGGCGGCGAGGCCGATGCGCAGCGCCTCCGCCCGCATGCGCGCGCCCAGCCGGGCGCCGAACTGGGCTCCGATCACGCCCCCGGCGACCAGCAGCAGCGCCAGCGCCGCGTCCACGCTGTAGGTCTGGGTGGCGTGCAGCAGCGTGGTGATGCCGGCCACGAACATGATCTGGAACAGCGAGGTGCCCACCACCACCGCCGTGGGCATGCCCAGCAGGTAGATCATGGCCGGGACCATGATGAAGCCCCCGCCCACGCCCATGATGGCGGCGAGCAGCCCCACCGCGGCGCCGATCAGCAGCGGCGGGATGACGGAGATGTAGAGGTTGGAGACGCGAAAGCGCATGCGAAGCGGCAGCGCATGGGCCCAGTCGCGCCGCCCGCGGCGGCGGCGGGGGGGCGCGGCGCCCGAGCGTGCGCGCGACAGGGCGCGCAGGCTCTCGGCCAGCATCAGGGCGCCGACCACGCCGAGAAAGACGACGTAGCACAGCGAGACCATCAGCTCGACCTGCCCCATCTCGCGCAGGGCGGCGAAGAGGCGCACGCCGGCGGCCGAGCCCGCCACGCCGCCCGCCAGCAGCACCAGCCCCATGCGGATGTCCACCGTGCGCCGGCGCCAGTGCGCCAGCACGCCGGAGAAGGAGGCCGCGCAGATCTGGTTGGCGCCGGTGGCCACGGCGACGGCGGGCGGGATGCCGATGAACATCAGGAGCGGCGTCATCAGGAAGCCGCCCCCGACCCCGAAAAGGCCCGACAACAGGCCGATCAGCCCGCCGAGCCCCAGCAGGAGCCAGGCGCTGACCGAGACCTCGGCGATCGGCAGGTAGATGAGCATGGGCGCTCCCCGCGCGGACGGGGCGATTACAGCGCGCCGCGGGGGGCGTTGACAAGGTTGCGGCGCCGAAAAAGGGTGGCGCGCGACGCCGCCCCGAGGAGACAGCCCGTGAAACAGCCCGCCCTGTTCGACGAGACCAGCGCCCCGCCCGCCTCGAAGCTGCTGGGCTGGCGGCTGATCGAGCTCGACCCGGAGGCGCTGACGATCCGCGTCGGATTCGAGGCGAAGCCGGACTTCGTCAACCCGATGGGCGTGGTGCAGGGCGGCTTCCAGGCGGCGATGCTGGACGACTGCTTCGGCCCGCTGGTCTTCATCGCGGGCGGGGGCCGGCGCTTCGGGGCGACGACCGACCTGCACATGACCTATCTGCGCGCCCTGCGCCCGGGCGCGGTGGAGTGCGCGGCCCGCGTGGTGCGCGCGGGCAAGGCGATGA
The DNA here is from genome assembly GCA_051747505.1 of Pseudomonadota bacterium. GTDB lineage: Bacteria > Pseudomonadota > Alphaproteobacteria > Rhodobacterales > Rhodobacteraceae > Albimonas. The sequence continues at coordinate 8,776 of JBNJGE010000149.1, forward strand.
TCTTCCTCGAAGGCGAGCTGTTCGACGCCTCCGGCCGCCTCTGCGCCCGGGCGACCGCCAGCTTCTACCTGGCGCCGGAGCGCTGATCCGGCGGCGCCCGCCTCGCGGCGGGCAGGACACGCCTCGGTGCGCGGCCCGC
>JBNJGE010000150.1:0-8882 GCA_051747505.1 Pseudomonadota bacterium
CCGCATCGAGACCGACGGCGAGGCCGTCGGCCAGGTCAACGGGCTGAGCGTCAGCCAGATCGGCGATCACCGCTTCGGCCGGCCCACGCGCATCACCGCCCGCGCCCGGCTGGGCGACGGCAAGGTCGTCGATATCGAGCGGGAGGTGGAGCTCGGCGGTCCCATCCACTCCAAGGGCGTGCTCATCCTGGGCGGCCTGCTGTCGGGGCGCTACGCGCTGGACGCGCCGATGTCGCTGTCGGCCACCCTGGTCTTCGAACAGTCCTATGGCGGGGTGGAGGGCGACAGCGCCTCCTGCGCCGAGCTCTTCGCCCTGCTCTCGGCGCTCTCGGGTCTGCCGCTGCGCCAGGACCTCGCCGTGACCGGCTCGGTGGACCAGCACGGCCGGGCGCAGGCGATCGGGGGGGTGAACGAGAAGATCGAGGGCTTCTTCGACATCTGCGAGAAGCGCGGGCTGACCGGGCGGCAGGGCGTCATGATCCCCCGCGACAACGTCCAGCACCTGATGCTGCGCGAGGACGTGGTGCAGGCCTGCCGCGACGGGCGCTTCGCGGTGCATGCCTTCTCCGACATCGACGAGGGCATCTCCCTGCTCGCCGGCCGCGCGGCGGGGGAACGCGGCGAGGACGGCGCCTTCTCCGAGGGCAGCGTCAACGCGATGGTCGAGCAGACGCTGGCCGGTTTCGCCGCCGCCCGGCGCGATTTCGTCCGCCCGCGCAACGGCCAGCAGGGCGACGCGCAATGAGCGCCGCGCGCAGAGACGTCCCCCGCCGCCTCGTCCTCGCCCTGCCCCCCGACGGAGCCAGCCGGGAGGGGCTGCGCGCGGCCGCCGGCATGGCCGAGCTGATCGGGGCGGAGCTGCTGGCCCTGTTCCTGGAGGACGAGCGGCTGCTGAGCGCGGCCGCCTACGTCTTCCCCACCGAGGTCGCGCCGGGCGGGGCGCCCCCGCGGATGATCGAGGCCGCGCGGCTGGAGCAGGAGCTGCGGCGCGCCGCCCTGCGCATGGAACGCCGGCTGCGCGAGCTGACCGCGCGCGCGCGCTTCGCCGCTCGGTTCGAGCGCCTGCGCGGCCCGATGGAGACCGCGCTGGCCGAACGGCTGGAGCCGCTGGACGTGCTCGTGCTCTTCGAGCCACCCGAGGCCGGCGCCCGCGTCTTCGGCGGCCATGGCGCCATCGTGACGGCGGCCTCGCGCGAACGCTCCGTCCTGTCGCTCCCGTGGCGGCCGGAGGAGGCGAAGGAGGGCGTGGTGGCGGTGGCGACGCCGGACCCCGCCGAGGCCGCGCCGCTGATCGCCCTTGCCGCCCGCATCGCGGGCCAGGCGGGCGCGCGGCTGGAGGTCTGGACGCCCGGCGGACGGGCCCCCGCGGCGAACGGGCCGGGGGCGGCGGCGACGCTGCGCGACCTCGACGCGCCCGACGCGGGGCGGGAGATCCGCGCGCTCCTCTCCGGGCGCACGCGCCTGCTGCTGCTGGACGCCGCGCCGCACCCGACGCTGGACGCGCTGCGCGCGCTCGCCCGCCGCACCGGCACGCCGGTGCTGAGCATGCCGGCCGGCGACGAGTGGGCCTGAGCGGAAGTCAGGCGGTGGCGCCGAGCCGCCCGGCCAGGTAGTCCACCGCGCCTTTCACGGTGACGAGGCGCTCGTAGTCCGGCTCCGGGATGTCCACCCCGAGACGCTTGTGCAGGGCCGTGACGAGGTTGAGGATGTCCATGGAGTCGATCTCGAAGGCCTCGCGCAGATCCTCCCCGGGATCGGCCTGCGACAGGTCCACATCCGGCGCGACGCCCTCCAGCTCCTCGGCGAAAGCCTTGGCGATCTCGTCTCGGGTCATAGGGCCTCCGGGGTCTGCAGGTGCTCGGCGATGGCCTCGAGGAAGCGCGCCCCGCGCCGCCCGTCGCTCACGCGGTGATCGGCCGACAGCGTCGCCGTGACCATCAGGCGCGGCGCCACGCCGCCCCCGACGATGGCCGGCCGCAGGCGGGGAGTTCCGAACCCCAGGATGGCGACCTGGGGCGGAAAGATCACGCCGTAGAGCGCATCCGCCCCCCGCTCCCCGAGGCTGGAGACGGTGAAGGTGGGGTCGCTGAACTCCGAGGCCCGCAGCCGGCCCGCCCGGGCGCGCATGACGAGGTCGCGCAGCCCGTCCATCAGGTCGTCGAGCTGCCGGCTGTCGGCGTCATGCAGGGCGGGGGCGACCAGCCCGCCGCCGCGCAGGGCGACCACGACGCCGGGATGCACGCCCTCGGCGGGGTGGAAATCGCCCTCCTCGAAGGTCCCGTTCATCTCCGGCGCGTCGGCGGCGGCCAGCGCGGCGGCCCGGATCAGCAGCAGGCCCATCAGCATCCGGTCCTGCGGCTCGCGCCCCGCGTTCGTCTCCTCCAGCCAGTCAGCCGCGGGCTGCAGGTCGATCTCGTGGGAGAGGTAGTAGTGCGGGATCTCCCGCTTGGAGCGCGCCATGGCCGCCGCGACGGCCTTTCGCATCTCCCCCGGGTCGAAACGGGCGCGCCGGCGCTCCGCCCCCGGCCTTTCCGGGGCGTGCCTCTCGGCCCGGGCCTCCGCCGCCTCGGGCGCGGCTTCGAGCGCGCGCTCGACATCGGAGAGCACGATCGCCCCCTCGGGGCCGGAGCCCTCGATCCGCGCAAGGTCCAGCCCCGCCTCGGCCGCCCGGCTGCGGGCGGCGGGGGAGGCCGGCGGCCGCGCGCCCTCCGCAGAGGTCGACGGCGCCCGACCGGGCTTCGGCGCCGGCGCGGCGGCGGCCTCGGTCGGCGGCGGGACCGCCCCGGCCGGCTCGGCCTCGGCCGGCGCGGGTTCGGCGGCCGGGGGCTCCGCGGCGGGCGGCGCGCCGGCCTCCGCCGCCTCGCCCGCGCCCTCGATCTCCGCCATGGGCGCGCCCACGGGCAGCTCCTGGCCCAGCTCGGCGATCAGCTTCGCGACCCGCCCGCTCTGGAACACCTCCACCTCGATGGCGCCCTTCTGGGTCTCCACCACCGCCACCACGTCCCCGCGGGAGACCTCGTCGCCCGGCTGCACCAGCCACTCAACCAGCGTGCCGGCCTCCATGTCCGAGCCCAGCGAGGGCATGCGGAACACGCCCATGGCTCAGCCCTTCCCCAGCGTCTCGCGCGCCGCCTGCACGATCCCTTCCACGCTCGGGATCGCGGCGTCCTCCAGGTGCTTCGGGTAGGGAATGGGCACCTCCGCCGAGCACACACGCCCCACCGGCGCGTCGAGCCGCCAGAACACCTGCTCCATGATCCGCGCCGATATCTCCGCGGCGAGCGAGCCCGAGCGCCAGCCCTCATCCACCACCACCGCCCGCCGGGTGCGGGCGACGGAGCCGAGAATGGTCTCGTCGTCCAGCGGCCGCAGCACGCGCAGGTCGATCACCTCCGCCTCGACGCCGTCCTCCGCCAGCCGCTCCGCCGCCTGCAGCGTCTTGCCCAGCGAGCCGCCATAGGTCAGCAGCGTGACGTCCCGCCCCTCGCGCCGCACCGCCGCGCGCTCGATGTCCACGGCGCCCGCATTGGCCGCCATCCGCCCCTTCATGTTGTAGAGCAGCGCGTTCTCGAAGATCAGCACCGGGTCGGGCTCGCGCAGGGCCGTGGCCAGCATGCCCCGCGCGTCCTCCAGCGTCGCCGGCGTCAGGATCCGAAGGCCGGGGATGTGCGCGTACCACCCCTCCAGGCTGTGGGAGTGCTGGGCGGCCAGCTGCTTGCCCGCCCCCGTCGCCATGCGGATGACCACGGGGACGGCGAAGCGCCCGCCCGACATGTGGCGCACCGTGGCGGCGGTGTTGAGGATCTGGTCCAGCGCCAGCAGGCTGAAATTGACCGTCATCACCTCCACGATCGGGCGCATGCCCGCCATGGCCGCGCCGATCCCCGCGCCGGTGAAGCCGGACTCCGACAGCGGCGTGTCGCGCACCCGCTCCGGCCCGAACTCGTCCAGCAGGCCCATGGAGACGGCGTAGCAGCCGCCATAGGCGCCGACATCCTCGCCCATCAGGAAAACCCGGTCGTCGCCCGCAAGCGCCTCGCGCAGCGCCTCGCGCGCCGCCTCGCGATAGGTGGTCTCCACCGTCTCCTGCGACGGCTCCGGGACTTCCGGCGGCACCGGCCGCTCCTCGGCGGTGACGTGGCGGGCGAGGTCGGAGACCGGCTCCCAGTCCGCCGCCTCCGCGAATTCCACGGCGTCGGCGATCTCCGCCCCCACCTCCCGCTCGATCTCCTCGATCTCCGCCTCGTGCATCAGGCCGGTCTCGAGCAGCCATTCGCGGAAGCGCTTGATCGGCCCCCTCTCACGCCAGCTCTGCACCTCCTCGCGATCGCGGTAGAGCTGGGCGTCGAACATGGAATGGGCCCGGAAGCGGTAGGTGCGGCACTCCAGGAACCGCGGCCCGCCCTCCTCCCGCACCGCGGCGAGGTTGCGCCGCGCCGCGGCCTCCACGGCGACCACGTCCATGCCGTCCACGGCCTCCGAGGGGATGCGGTAGGCGGCGGCCTTGGTGTGGATCTCGGTCTCGGACTCCGAGCGCTCCAGCGCCGTGCCCATGGCGTAGCGGTTGTTCTCGCACACGAACAGGATGGGCAGGTTCCACAGCGCCGCGAGGTTGAGGCTCTCGTGAAACTCCCCCTCCGCCGCCGCGCCCTCGCCGAAGAAGCAGGCGGTCACGCGGCCCTCGCCCCGCATGCGGTCGGCGAGCGCCAGCCCCACCGACATCGGCAGCCCGCCGCCCACGATGGCGTTCCCGCCATAGAGGTTTGCGTCGCGGTCGAACAGGTGCATCGACCCGCCCCGCCCGCCGGAGCAGCCGGCGGCCTTGCCCAGCATCTCCGCCATGACCCCGCGCATCGGCACGCCCCGCACCAGCGCGTGGCCGTGCTCGCGATAGGTGCAGACCAGCCGGTCCTCGGGCCGCAGCACCGGGATCACGCCGGCGGCCACCGCCTCCTCCCCGTCATAGAGGTGAAGGAAGCCGCGGATCTTCTCCTGCGTGTAGAGCTCGGCGCACTTGTCCTCGAAGCGGCGCACGCGGATCATGTGGCGCAAGAGCTCGCGCACATGCGCCCGGTCCAGCTTCGGCTTGTCGGCGTGGGAGGGGCCGGGCGCGCTCATGTCTCCTCCGTCTCCAGCGTGGAGGTGTCGCCCTCCGGCAGCCCCAGCTCGCGGGCCTTGAGCAGCCGGCGCATGATCTTGCCGCTGCGGGTCTTGGGCAGGGTCTTTCGGAAGGCGATCTCGCGCGGGGCGACGGCGGCGCCGAGCCGCTTGCGGGCGAAGCCGCGCAGGTCGCGCTCCAGCTCCTCCGACGGCTCCCAGCCCTCCTTCAGCGCGACGAAGGCTTTCACGACCTCCCCCGCCGTCTCCTCCGGCACGCCGATCACGCCGGCCTCGGCCACCGCGTCATGCTCCATCAGCGCGCTCTCGACCTCGAAGGGGCCGATGAGGTGGCCCGAACTCTTGATGAGATCGTCCGCCCGCCCGACGAACCAGTAATGGCCGTCCGCGTCCCGCATCGCCAGGTCGTCGGTCAGGAACCAGCCGTCGGCGAAGACCTTCGCGTAGCGTTCCGGCTGGTTGAGATAGGCCCGCATCATGGAGGGCCAGCCGGGCCGCAGCGCCAGCTCGCCGATCGCCATGGGCTCGCTCACCTCGCGCACTTGCCCGTCCTCGCCCCGCTCCACGATGCCGGCCTTCACGCCCGGCAGCGGCTTGCCCATGGAGCCCGGCTTGACGTCCATGCAGGGCAGGTTGGCGATCATGATGCCGCCGGTCTCGGTCTGCCACCAGTTGTCGTGGAAGGGCTGGCCGAAGACCTCGCGCCCCCAGACCACGCCCTCGGGGTTCAGGGGCTCGCCCACGCTCGCCATGAAGCGCAGGCGGGAGAAGTCATGGCCCTCCGCCAGCTCCTTGCCCGCCTTCATCAGCATGCGGATGGCGGTGGGGGCGGTGTACCAGACATCCACCCGCTGCTCCTCGAGGATGGAATACCACCGCTCCGCGTCGAAATCCGCCTCGTCCACGATCAGCGTCGCCCCGTTGGCGAGCGGGGAGAGGATGCCGTAGGAGGTCCCCGTCACCCAGCCCGGATCGGCCGTGCACCAGAAGACGTCGCCCTCCCGCAGGTCGAGCGCCACGCGCCCCGTCTCGGCATGGGCCACGATCGCCTCGTGGACATGCACCGCCCCCTTGGGCTTGCCGGTGGTGCCGGAGGTGAAGTGGATCAGGGCCATGTCCTCCGGCTCCGTGCGCGCCGTCTCGAAGCTGTCCGCGGCGGCTTCCAGCTCCGGCTCCAGCGCCACGCAACCCTCCGGCGGCTCGCCCCTGCAGCCGACGAGCAGCACCAGCTTGAGCGAGGGCAGCTCGTCCCGCCAGGCCGCCACCTTGCGCCGGTAGAGCGCCTCGGTGGTCAGCAGCACCGTCGCCTCCCCGATCTCCATGCGCGAGCGAATCGGCTCCGGCCCGAAGGCGGAGAACAGCGGCGAGAAGGTCAGCCCCGCCTTCAGTGCCCCCAGCGCCCCGACATAGAGCTCCGGCAGCCGGCCCAAGAGCCCGAACATGCGGTCGCCGCGCTCGGCGCCGTGCCTCGCCAGCACGTTGGCGAAGCGCGCGGTCTGCCCGGCGAGCCCGGCATAGGTGAAATCCCGCGTCTCGCCCCCGCGACCCAGCCAGCGCAGGGCCAGCCGGTCGCCGCGGCCGTGGGCGAGATGCCGGTCCACCGCCTCATGCGCCATGTTCAGCCCGCCGCCGGGCAGCCCGTCCAGCCGGACGCAGGCGTCCTCCCAGCGGAAGTCGCGACGCGCGGCGGCGTCGTCGGCGACGTTGCAGCGGGCGCGCTCGGCCTCGCTCTTGCGGATCGTCTCCCAGGCCATCGGCGCCTCCCTGACCGGCCGAGCCCCCTGCTCCCTAGAGGAGGGGCGCGCGCCGCCGGCCGCCTTGATCCGCGTCAATCCGCCCTCAGGCGCCGGTGCGCCGGTCCACCTCCGCGGCCAGCTCCCGCAGGTGGTCGGAGACCCGGGCCTCCAGCGCCTGCGCGTCGCGCAGCCGGCGCAGGGGCTCGGGTAGCGTCTCCAGCGCGGCCGCGGCCCGCTCCCGGATCGCCTCCAGTTCCGGCGCGGCGTCCACCCGCTCGCCCCCGCGCAGGACGGGCTCGAGCAGCGGCGCCGTCCCCTCCGGCGCCGGCTCGTCGGCCGCGGTCAGCAGGTCCTCCGAGATCCGCCCATTCCCGTCGAGGCGCCGGTGAACCTGCGTCGGCCCCGGCCAGTAGGCCTTCTTCTCCGAGCGCTTGCGCCGCGGGATTCCGTCATAGCTCTTGAGCTTGTAGGCGCAGTCCAGGGCAGGCAGGTCGTCGGAGACCACGAGGCTCGTGCCGATCCCGTAGGCGTCGATGGGCGCGCCCTCGCGCGTCAGCGCCTCAAGCTCGTATTCGTCCACCCCGCCGCTGGCGACGATCTGAACCCCGTCCAGCCCGGCCGCGTCGAGAATGGCGCGCGTGCGGCGCGCATGCTCGCCCAGATCCCCGCTGTCCAGCCGCAGGCCGCGGGTCTCGATCCCCTCCGCGGCCAGCTTCGGAGCGAGGCGGGCGACCGTCTCCGCCCCGCGCTCGGTGTCGTAGGTGTCCACCAGGAAGATCGTCTGGTCCGGCCGCGCCCGGGCGAAACCGAGGAAGGCGGCCTCCTCCGACTCGTGGGCCTGCACGTAGGAATGCGCCATGGTGCCGAAGAGCGGCACGCCGAAGGCCCGCCCCGCCGCCACCGTCGCCGTTCCGGCGAAGCCCGCAACATGGGCGGCGCGGGCGGCCAGCAGCCCCGCCTCCCCCGCATGAGCGCGGCGCAGCCCGAAATCGACCAGCGCGGCCTCCGGCGCGGCCAGGCGCATCCGCGCCGCCTTGGTCGCCACCACGGTCTGGTAGTGCAGGAAGTTCAGCAGCCGCGTCTCCAGGATCTGGGCGACCGGCAGCGGCGCGCTCACCCGGATCAACGGCTCGTCGGCGAAGAGGATCGAGCCCTCGGGCGGCGCGTCCACGTCGCCCTCGAAGCGGAACTCCGCCAGCATCCCGATCAGCATTTCGCTGAAGCGCCCGGTCCCGCGCAGCCAGGCGATCTCCTCCTCCGACAGCCGGGCCTCCTGCAGGAACGCCACCGCCTGCTCCAGCCCCGCGGCCATCAGGAAGCCCCGCTCGGGCGGCAGCTTGCGCACGAACAGCTCGAACACCGCCGGGCCGGTCATCCCCTCGGCCAGGTAGGCCTCGGCCATGTTGAGCTGATAGAGGTCGGTCAGAAGCAGGCTGCGGGCGGGGTCGAGCTCCGGGGCGGTCATGGGATGCGTCGGCCTCCTTTCGCCCGGAATCGCCGGCTCAGGCCGCCTCGGGCAGCGGCTCGAGCTCGAAGGGCAGCAGCTCGAGCGTGCGCCGGTACTTCTCCAGAAGCTCCGGCTGGCTGTCGGCGCCCAGGAAGATGTCCGCCAGCTCGAAGCTGTAGCTGTCCTGGTAGTGCAGGTGGCGCAGGCGCGCGCCCACGCTGGTCAGGGGATGGATGCGCGCCTCGGGGAAAATCGCCTGAACGCGGGATATGTCGCCCTCCCGCGGCAGGCGGCGCACCAGGCCGTCCTCGAAGACGCGGACCATGAACTTCCCCGCCAGCCGGAAGTCGCCCTCGCGCGCGGGCATCCGCGGCGCCTCGCCCACCGCCTGCCGGGCCATGACCTGCTGATTGGAGGCCCCGTCCACCATCCGGAACAGCGGGCAGTGGGACTTGGAGATGCGGGCGTTCACCTCCAGCAGCCGGATCGCGTCCGTGCGCGTGTCCCAGTAGAATTCCATGTTGAAGGGCGCGCCGTCATAGCCGAAGCCCGCCATCACCTTCCCCGCCGCCTCGGCCATG
>JBNJGE010000151.1:0-8836 GCA_051747505.1 Pseudomonadota bacterium
GGCATACATGACGTTCACCCGGTCGGCGTAGCGCGCCACGATGCCGAGATTGTGGGTGATCAGGATCAGGCCGACATCCATCCGCCGCGTCAGGTCGTGGAGGAGCTGCAGGATCTGGGCCTGGATGGTGACGTCCAGCGCGGTGGTGGGCTCGTCGGCCACGATCAGCTTGGGCTTGCAGGCCAGCGCCATGGCGATCATCACGCGCTGGCGCATGCCGCCGGAGAACTCGTGGGGATACTGGCGCAGGCGGCGCTCGGGCTCCGGGATGCCGACGGTTTTCAGCAGTTCGACCGCGCGGGCCTCGGCGTCGCGGCGGTTGAGGCCCAGATGCGCGTGCATCGTCTCGGTGAGCTGGGTGCCGACGCGCAGGAGCGGGTTGAGCGAGGTCATCGGCTCCTGGAAGACCATGCCGATGTCGCGGCCGCGGATGTCGCGCATCTCGTCCTCGGGCAGGTCGAGGAGGTTGCGGCCCTCGAAGCGGATGGCGCCGGCGGCGATGCGGCCGGGGCTCTTGACCAGGCGCATGATCGAGAGGGCGGTGACGGACTTGCCGGAGCCGGACTCGCCGACGACGGCGACGACCTCGCCGCGGTCCACGGACAGGCCGGCGCCGTTGACGGCGCGGACCTCGCCCTGGGGGGTGCGGAAGCGGACCTCCAGTCCGTCGATCTTGAGCAGGGCGGTCATGGGCGCTCCTTCATCCATCCATCCCGCAGCATGTTATGGGGCTTTGCATGACCTGGTCCATCCTCGCCAAGGATTCCGACACCGGCTTCATCGGCATGGCCGTGGCCTCGAAGTTCTTCGCCGTGGGGGCCGTCGTGCCCTGGAGCGACGGGCGCGTGGGAGGCGTGATGACCCAGGCGCTGCCCAACCCCGAATACGGGCCGCGGGGGCTGGAGATGCTTCGGCAGGGGCACCGGGCGGAAGCCGTGCGCGACGCGCTGACGGCGCCGGACCCGAACCGCGACCAGCGGCAGCTTCACCTGATGGAGTGGAGCGGGGAGACGGCGGCCTGGACCGGAGAGAACTGCGTGGACTGGTGCGGGCATGTCGCGGGACCGGGCGTGTCGGTGGCCGGGAACATGCTGGCGGGCGAGCAGGTGGTGCGGGAGACGCGCGACGCCTGGCTCGGCGGCGGGGGAACGCCGATCGTGGAGCGGCTGATCGCGGCCATGAAGGCGGGCGAGGCCGCGGGCGGGGACAAGCGCGGGCGCCAGTCCATCGGGCTGCGGGTGCAGGGGCCGGAGTGCTATCCGCGCCTCGACATGCGGGTGGACGACCACGAGGATCCGATCGCGGAGCTTGAGCGGATCTACGCCGTGGCGCGGGAGCGCTACATTCCGTTCTCGGCCGGGATGCCGCGGCGGGACCGGCCCTGGGGGGTGGGGGACCGCGACGCGATCGAGCGGGTGATCGCGCGCGAGGCCGGACGGCCCTTCCGGGACATCGACGACATCGGCGGCTGAGCCCCGGGCTCGGCGCGTCTCAAGGCAGGAGAGATACATGGACCAGAGCTTCACCACCCGGCCCGAGCTGCGCGGATCCTTCGGGATGGTCGCGAGCACGCACTGGATCGGATCGGCCGTCGGCTTCGGGGTGCTGGAAAAGGGGGGCAACGCCTTCGACGCGGCCGTGGCGACGGGCTTCGCGCTGCAGATCGTGGAGCCGCATCTGAACGGGCCGGGGGGCGAGGTTCCGATCATCGGGATCACGGGCGGGGCCGACCGGCCCTTCGTGATCTGCGGTCAGGGCGTGGCGCCGGCCGGGGCGACGCTGGAGGCGTATCGCGACCTCGGGCTGACGCTGGTGCCGGGGACGGGGCATCTGCCGGCGGTCGTGCCCGGCGCCTTCGACGCCTGGATGCTGATGCTGCGCGACCACGGCACGATGCGGCTGCGCGAGGTGCTGGAGCCGGCCATCGGCTATGCCGAGCACGGCTATCCGCTGGTTCCGCGGGCGGCGGCGGCCATCGCCTCCATCGCCGATCATTTCCGAGAGCACTGGCATCATTCCGCGGAGGTCTGGCTGCCTGGCGACAAGGTTCCGGCTGCGGGGCGCATGATGCGCAACCCCGGGATCGCGGAGACCTGGAACCGTATCCTGCGGGAGGCGGAGGCCGCGGGTGGCGACCGGGAGGACCAGATCGAGGCGGCGCGCAAGGCCTGGCGCGAAGGCTTCGTGGCCGAGGCGGTGGACGAATTCCAGCGCCAGCCGGTGATGGACGGGACCGGCCGGGCGAACGCCGGGTTCCTGACCGGGCAGGACATGGCGCGCTGGCAGGCGACCTATGAGGACTCGGTGTCGCTGGAATATGCGGGCGTGGAGCTTCACAAGACCGGGCCCTGGGGGCAGGGGCCGGTGCAGCTGCAGGCGCTGCGGCTGCTGGAGGGGTTCGACCTCGGGGCCATGGACCCTCTGGGGCCGGACTATGTGCACACGGTCGTCGAGTGCCTGAAGCTGGCGCTGGCGGACCGGGACGCCTGGTATGCGGACCCGGTCTTCGCCGACGTGCCGCTGGAGCGGCTGCTGTCGAAGGACTACGCCGCCGAGCGGCGCAGGCTGGTGGGCGAGACGGCGAGCCGGGAGCTGCGGCCGGGGGATGCCGGGGGCGACCCGTCGGAGCGGCTGGCGGCGCTGCTGGCGCTGGCGGGGTCCGAGACGCCGGTGGGCGCGGGGGCAGGCGAGCCGACCTTCGCGGACCTGCCGGAGGTCGAGGGCGACACGGTGCATCTCGACATCGTGGACCGCTGGGGGAACATGGTCAGCGCCACGCCCTCGGGCGGGTGGCTGCAGAGCTCTCCGGCCGTGCCGGGGCTGGGCTTCGCGCTGTCCACGCGGGGACAGATGTTCTGGCTGGACGAGCGGCTGCCCGGCGTGATCGCGCCGGGCAAGCGGCCGCGGACGACGCTGACGCCGACGCTGGCGATGCGGGACGGCGAGCCGTGGCTGGCGCTGGGCACGCCCGGGGGCGACCAGCAGGACCAGTGGCAGCTCGGCCTGCTGCTGCGGCTGCTGCACCGTGGGGCGAACCTTCAGGCTGCCATCGACGCCCCGCTGTTCCACACGGCGCACTACGTGGCCTCGTTCTACCCGCGCAACTTCTCGCCGGCGGAGGTGCTGATCGAGGATCGCTTCCCGACAGAGACGCTGGAGGCGCTGAAGGCGCGCGGGCACGCGCTGAACGTGCAGGAGAGCTGGGCGGTCGGGCGGCTCTGCGCGGCCGGGCGGCTGCGCAGCGGCGGGCTGCGAGCCGCGGCCACTCCGCGCTTCATGCAGGCCTACGCCGTGGGGCGCTGAGGCGGCGGGACAGCCCCGCCGCCCTCGCGGCGGGGGCTCAGCCCTTTTTGGCGAGCTTCGCGTAGCCGTCCCGCGTCTGCGGGGTGCGGATGCCCAGCAGGGCGCCGGCCAGCTGGGTGCGCAGGATCTCCGCCGTGCCGCCGCCGATGGTGAACATGCGAACGTCGCGATACATCCGCTCCAGCGGCGTCTCGCCGCCATAGCCGCGGGCGCCGTGCATCTGCAGGGCGTCGTTGACGATCTGCACCGCGGCCTGCGTGGCGAAGAGCTTGGCGCGCGCGGCCATGGTCATGTCGGGGAAGAGGCCCTCGGGCCCGCGGGATTGCGCGGCCTCGTGCAGCATCAGGCGCGAGGCGTGCAGGCGGGTGTCCATCTCCGCCAGCATCCATTGCAGGCCCTGGAACTCGGCCAGCGGGCGGCCGAACTGCTCGCGCTCCAGCAGGTAGGCGCGGGCCTGGTCGAAGGCGCCGGCGGCCACGCCCAGGGCGGCGGCGCCGGCGCCGACCCGCTGCGAGTTGTAGGCCGACATCAGGGCCGAGAAGCCGCGGGCGAAGCTGCCGGGGGGCTGGAGGACCATGGCGTCCGGGACATGCAGGCCGTGGAAGGCGAGCTCGGCCTCCGGCATGCCGCACAGGCCCAGGGTGCGCTCGTGCCGGACGATCTCGAAGCCCTCGGGATCCCGGCCGTTCTCGGGGTCGCGGATCACGAGGAAGCCGCCGATGCCGAGGTCGGTCCCGTCGGCCTCCTGCGCGCGGGCGAAGACGAGATGGAGCTTCGAGACGCCGCCGCCGGTGATCCAGTGCTTGCGCCCGTCGAGGCGCCAGCCGCCGGCCTCGCGACGGGCGATGGTGGTCATGGCCGTGGCGGCGGAGCCGGCTTCGGGCTCGGTGATGCAGATGGCGGGCTTGTCGCCGGCCAGCACGAGGCGCGCGGCCGTCTCCTTCTGCCCGGGCGTTCCGTAGGCCATGACGGCGGCGATGCCGCCCATGTTGGCCTCCACCGCGATGCGGGCGGAGAGGGTGCAGGCCTTCGCCAGCTCCTCCACCACCACGACCGCGTCGAGGAAGGAGGCGCCGCGCCCGCCCAGCGCCGTGGGCAGGGTCATGCCCATGATGCCGGCGCGGGTCATGTCGGCGATATTGTCCCGGCAGTATTCCCGCTCCCGATCCCAGCGCGCGGCGCGGGGCGCGAAGTCGCGGGCCAGCTCCTGCGCCACGGCGCGCCAGGCCTCGGTCGTCTCCATGCGTTCCATCGGCTCCTCCCGTTTCGTCGAAAGTGGCGCGAGCGGGAGGCGAGGGCAAGGCGCCGGCGGGCTCAGGGCAGCGGGCCGGTCCGGTAGAGGCGGATCTTCAGGCCGCCATGGGAGACCACCGGCTCGTCCGGGCCGAAGGGCAGGCCGGACGCGTGGGCGAGCCCTGGCTCGTTCGTCACCAGGCCGACGCGCCAGCCGGAGAAGCCCGTTCTCAGCCGCTCGCCCAGCGTGGCGTAGAGGGCGCGGAGCAGCTTCTTGTTGCCGATCCGGCCGCCATAGGGCGGGTTGACCATCACCAGGCCGGGCGGGCCCTCGGGCCGGGTCAACTCCGAAATGGTCTGGCGGCGGAACTCCGCGAAGGCGTCCACCCCGGCGCGGGCGGCGTTGGCGCGGCTGGCCTCCACGGCGCCGGCGTCGCGGTCATAGCCGCGGAAGGTGAGCGGGGGCGGGGTCATGCGTCCGCCCTCGCGCAGGCGGACCCAGGCGTCGGGGTCGAAGCTCGCCAGATCCTCGAAGGCGAAATGGCGGGAGCGGCCGGGGGGAAGGCCGGCGGCGATCTCCGCGGCCTCGATGACGAAGGTGCCGGAGCCGCACATCGGGTCCAGCACCGGCTCCTCGCCCCGATAGCCGCAGCGGCGCAGGAACAGGGCGGCGAGGGTCTCGCGCAGAGGCGCCTTGGCGACGGCCTCCTTGTGGCCGCGGCGGTGCAGGGGCTCGCCGGAGGTGTCGAGGCTGATGGTGCAGAGGTCGTCCTCGATCCGGGCGAGCACGCGGAGTTTGGCGTCAGGCGTGACCGGGGCGCCGAGGGTTTCGGAGATGGCGCGGGCGACGCGCTGGCCCGCGGCGCGGTCGTGGTAGATGCGCGAGGCCTGGCAGGCGGCCTCGACCCGCACGGGGATGTCGGGGCGCAGCACCTCCGCCCAGGGCACGCGGCGGGCGCGCTTGTCGAGCTGGGCGAGGTGCAGGGCGCGGAAGGACGCGATGCGCGCCAGCACCCGGCCGGCGCCGCGGAGCTCCAGATTCGCGCGCCAGACCTCGGGCCAGCCGCCGCGCAGGCGCACGCCGCCGGGGACGGCGTCGATGACGTCGAAGCCCTTCTCCCGCGCCTCTTCGGCGAGGGCGGGTTCCAGGCCGGGAGGTGCGGAGGCGAAGATCTCGAAATCGGCGGGCGCGGTCATCGGGTCTGCTTACAGGGAACCGGCGGATTGATCGACACCGGGCGGGGGGCGGCGTCGCCGCCGCTTGACTCCGCGGCGCGCGCGCGTTCGGTTTCGCAGTCTCCGAAACCGGAGGTTGGACATGCTCCCCGATCTCACAGCCGCCTGGTCGGACGCCCGGGAGTTCCTGCTCATGGGCGGGCCGGCGATCTGGGCGATCGCCGCGCTGTCGGTCGCCACCCTCGCGCTGATCCTGTGGAAGGTCTGGCGGCTCGCCCTGCTGGGCGCCTGGTCCAGGGGGCGGACGGGCGTGGCCCTGCAGGCCTGGGAGGCCGGGCGCGCGGAGGCCGCGCAGGCGCTGGTCGCCGGGCGGCGGGGGCTGCGCTCCCGCGTCCTGCGCGCCGCGCTTGCGGCGGCGATTTCGCTGCCGGAGGCGGCGGCGCGGGAGGAGACCTCGCGCGTGGCGCTGGCGGAGCTGGACCGGGCGCGCTCCGGCCTGCGGGCGCTGGAGCTGATCGCCACGATCGCGCCGCTGATCGGGCTTCTGGGCACGGTCCTGGGCATGATCGCCGCCTTCCAGGCGCTGGAGGCGGCCGGCGCGCAGGCCGATCCCTCGGACCTCGCCGGGGGGATCTGGGAGGCGCTGCTGACCACCGCGGCGGGCATGGCGGTGGCCATCCCGGCCTCCGCGGCGCTGAGCTGGTTCGAGAGCGTGGTGGAGCGCCTGCGCCGCGACGTGGAGGATGCCGCCACGCGCATCTTCGTCGCCCTGCGCCGGCGGGAGGGGGAGGCGCCGGGGTCCCCGCGCCTGGCGGCCGAATGAGCGCGCCGGAGGCCGCCTTCACCCGCCCCGCCCCTCGGCGCCGGCGGCCGAGCCTGACGCCGATGATCGATGTGGTCTTCCTGCTGCTGGTCTTCTTCATGCTGGCGGCGCGCTTCGGGGTCGAGGGCGCGCTGCCCCTGCCGCTGGCGGGAGGGGAGGGCGCGTGGTCCGGCCCGCCCCGACTGGTCGACGTCGGCCCGGCCTCGCTGCGGCTGAACGGGAGCCCGGTGGAGGCCGCGGCGCTGCCCGGCGCGCTGGACCGGCTGGCGGAGAGCCCGGAGGCGCCGGTGGTGCTGCGCGGGCGGGACGGCGCCAGCGTGCAGCGGCTGGTGACGGTGGCGGACCGGCTGCAGGCGGCGGGGTGGCGCAACCTCGTGCTGGTGGAGTGAGCCATGCGCATCGAGGCGCCGCCGCGGAGGGAAGGGCGCGAGAGCGTCGTTCCCATGATCAACGTGGTCTTTCTGTTGCTGATCTTCTTTCTGATGACCGCGCGCATCGCCCCGCCGGAGCCTCTGGAGGTGAGCCCACCGGAGGCGCAGCGACCCGGAGCCGCGGCGCCAGGCGCGGCGCTGCATGTCTCGGCAGACGGGTCGCTCGCCTATGAGGGCGCGCGCGGCGAGGCGGTCTTCGCCGCGCTGGCCGCGCGGGAGGGCGATGCGCCGCTGAGAGTGCGCGCGGATGCGCGGCTGGAGGCGGCGGAGCTTGCCCGTGTGCTGGCGCGGCTGTCGGAGGCCGGGCTGGCGCGCGTCGAGCTGGCCGCGGTCCGACAATGAGGCGCCTGGCCGAGGGGCTGGTCTTCGGCGCGGTCGCGGTCGCGCTGCACCTGCTGGCCTTCGCCGCGGCGCCCGAGGGCGGGGCGGAGGCCGGCGGCGCCGGGGGAGAGGCGCGCGTGACGCTGGCCGCGGCCTCGCCCCGCATGGCCCGGATGGTGGCGGAGTGGGATCGCCCCCCCGAGGCGGCCTCCGCCCCGGCGGCCGCGGCGCCTGCGCGGGCGGCTGCGGATTCGCCTCCGCCGGCGGCGCCGGCGCCCGGCGACTCCCGGGCCGGGATCGCCGTGCCGGAGCAACGCCGGAGCGCCTCCCTGAGCCGCGACGCGCGCCCGGCCGCGCCCGAGGATCCGCCCCAGGCGGAGCGTGAGACCGCGCCCCCTGCCGCCGAGCGGTCGGAGGACGGGGCCGGGGAGGCGCCGCCCCCGGCCGTCGCCCCGGAAGCTGCGCCCTCGCCCCTCGCGCGTCCGCAGCCGCCCGGGCGGGAGGCCGCGCAGGCGCCCGCGGCCGAGCCGGAGGCTGAGGCCGGGGAGGCGGAGGCCCCCTCGGCCGGGCAGCGGGCCGCAGGGGAGGGGGGCGCGCCCTCAGCCGGGCAGGGCACGGCGTCCGAGGCGCTTCCGGAGGGGGAGGCGGCGCGGCTCGCCCGCGTCTGGGGGGCGGAGATCCGCCGGGCGATCATCCGCCAGGCGCGCGCGCCCCGCGGCGTCCGGGGCGAGGCGGTCGTCGCCATCGCCGTGACCCCGACCGGGGAGCTGCTGGAGAGCGGGCTTCGCCGCGCCTCCGACACCCCGGCGCTGGACCGGGCGGTGCTGCGCGCGGTCCGGGCCGCCGCGCCGTTTCCGCCGGCGCCGGAGGGGCTTTCGGCGCCCTCCTATCGCTTCCTGCTTCCCGTCCGTCTGCGCTGAGCGCGGCCGCGGCGCTTGACGACCCCGCCGCGCTTGGGCAGGTTGCGCGCGTTCCGGTTCCGCGCTGCGGGATGGCCCGCGGCCGGATGAAAAGGGAACGCGGTGGGTCGCCCGAAAGGGGACCGAATCCGCGGCTGCCCCCGCAACTGTGAGCGGCGAGCCGTCCCTCCAAACAGCCACTGGCCCGATGGCCGGGAAGGCGAGGGATCAGGCCAGGACCCGCAAGCCAGGAGACCTGCCGGGACCACGTCACCCTTCCTGCGCACGGGGCGCGCGCGGGAGCGGAAGATCCGCAGCGGTGACTTCGCAGTCGTCGTCTGTCGGGTCGCGGCCTTCCCAGGAAGCCGTTCGGACCCCGGACGTTCCATGACGCGCCGCCGGCAGGGTCCGGCGTCGCGGTGGTCCGCCGGCTCCGCCCGGCGTGCAGAAGGGGAAGGACCATGCCGCGCTTTCGAATCTCGGCGCTCGCCGCGCTGATTCCCGCCGCCGGCCTCGCGCCCGCATCCGCGCAGGAGGCCGTGGAGCTCGCGCCCATCGTGCTCTCGGGCGGGCTGACGCCGATCGATGCGGAGTCCTATGGAAGGGCCTACAGCATCGTCACGCGCGAGGAGCTGGAGGCGCGGCAGATC
>JBNJGE010000152.1:0-8684 GCA_051747505.1 Pseudomonadota bacterium
AGCGTGCGAGGCGGAGCGAGACGGCATGGACGGATCGGAGAGCGTGGAGATCACGGTCCTCTCCGCGATCTCGGAGATCGCGCCGGAGGTCTGGGACCGCTGCGCCGACCCCGGCGGCGCGGCGGGGCGGCGGCCGGCGAATCCCTTCCTGACCCACCGGTTTCTGAGGGCGCTGGAGGACTCGGGCTCCGTCGGACAGGGGACGGGCTGGGGGCCGCGTCACCTGGTGGCGCGGATGGGCGGCGAGGTGATCGGGTGCATGCCGCTCTACGCCAAGGGCCACAGCCAGGGGGAATACGTCTTCGACCACGCCTGGGCGCACGCCTATGAGCGCGCGGGCGGGCGGTATTACCCGAAACTGCAGGCGGCCGTGCCCTTCACGCCGGCCACGGGGGCGCGCTTCCTGATCGCGCCGGACGCGCCGCGGGAGGCGACGATCTCGGCGCTGGCGCAGGGGGCGGTGCAGCTGGCCTCGCAGAACCGGCTGTCCTCCTTCCACGTCACGTTCTGCACGCAGGAGGAGTGGCAGGCCGGGGGCGAGATGGGGCTGCTGCAGCGCACGGGGGAGCAGTTCCACTGGCTGAACCGGGGCTATGCCGATTTCGACGCCTTCCTGGCGGACCTGTCCTCGCGCAAGCGCAAGAACATCCGGCGCGAGCGGCGCCAGGCGCAGGAGAATGTGGATATCCGGGCGCTGACCGGCGACGACCTGCGCCCCGAGCACTGGGAGGCGTTCTGGCGATTCTACCAGGACACGGGGTCCCGGAAATGGGGGCGGCCCTACCTGACGCGGGCTTTCTTCGAAGAGGTGCAGGCGCATCTGCGCGAGGACGCGCTGCTGGCGCTCGCCTTTCGGGAAGGGCGGCCGGTGGCCGGCGCGCTCAACTTCATCGGGCGCGAGGCGCTGTTCGGGCGCTACTGGGGCTGCGTGGAGCATCACCCCTGCCTGCATTTCGAACTGTGCTACTACCAGGCGATCGACTTCGCGATCCGCGGGGGGCTGCCCAAGGTCGAGGCCGGGGCGCAGGGGGAGCACAAGCTGGCCCGCGGCTACCTGCCGGTGACCACTTATTCGCTGCACTGGATCGCGGACCCGGGTTTCCGCGAGGCGGTGGAGGAATATCTGGAGGCGGAGCGGCGCGCGGTGAACGACGAGATCGCGTGGCTGTCGGAGCGGAGCCCGTTCCGCAAGGCCGACCTGAACCCGCAGATCGAGGAGCATGACTGATGGCCGAGAAGCTCTCCGGAACCGACCGCGACGAGGCCCTGGCGAAGCTGCGCGCGAGCGGCTGGGAGCTGGCCGGGGATCGCGACGCGATCGCCAAGACGTTCAAATTCAAGGACTTCCGGGAGGCGTTCGCCTGGATGACGGCGACCGCGCTGGTGGCGGAGAAGATGGACCATCACCCGGAATGGTCGAATGTCTACCGCACGGTGGAGGTGACGCTGACCACCCATGACGCGGGCGGGCTGACCTCGAAGGACGTCGCGTTGGCCGAGGCGATGGACGCGGCGGCCGGGTGAACGCGGGCGGGGCCGCGGCCCCGCCCCCTGCCCTTACAGCTTTTCCAGCATGGCCTCGCCCGAGGTGACGGTGGCCGCGCCCCGGCTCTCCTCGATATCGAAGGTCTTCACGACCCCGTCCTCGACGATCATGGAGTAGCGCTTCGAGCGGTTGATGAGGCCGGCGGCGGGCGCGGAGAAGTCCATGCCGATGGCCTGGGTGAACTTGCCCTCCGGGTCGGCGAGCATGTGGATGCCGGCGGCGATGGCGCCGGAGCTCTCGCCCCAGGACTTCATAACGAAGGGGTCGTTGACCGACAGGCAGGCGATGGCGTCCACGCCCTTCTGCGCCAGCTTGTCGGCATTGTTGACGAAGCTGGGCAGGTGGTTGAGCGAGCAGGTCGGGGTGTAGGCGCCGGGAACGGCGAAGAGCGCCACCTTGCGCCCGCCGAAGATGTCGGCGGTGGACTTGGGCTCCGGCCCGTCGGGGCCCGGGACGATGAAGGTGGCGTCGGGCAGCTTGTCGCCAACGGCGATGGTCATGGTGCAGGCTTCTCCTTGGGGTTGCGGCTGAAAGCCGCCATTTAGGGCGCTCGGACCGGATTCCCAGACGAGGCGCCCCCTTTCGTCACGCCAGGCGCAGGATGCGGATCACCGTGTCGCCGTAGCGGCGCTCGTCCAGAAGCTCGGCGCCTTCGGGCAGGGTCACGGGAGCGTCGGCGGCCTCCTCCCACACCGCCAGCGCGCCGGGCGCGAGCCAACCGCCCTCGGCGGCGGAGGCGAGCGCCTGTTCGCCCAGGCCCCGGCCATAGGGCGGGTCGAGGAAGACGAGGTCGTAAGGCGCGCCGCGGCAGGGGCCAAGGCGGGCGGCGTCGCGGCGATAGAGCCTGCACTGGCCGGTGACGCCCAGCGTCTCGATGTTCTGGCGGATCAGGGCGCGGGCGGCGGCGAGGTCGTCCACGAACTGCACGCGCGCCGCCCCGCGGGAGAGCGCCTCGAAGCCCAGGGCGCCGGTCCCGGCGAAGAGGTCCAGCACGCGCATCCCCTCGGGCGGGGGCGGCGAGGCGAAGCCGCCATGGGCGAGCAGGTTGAACAGGCTCTCGCGCACGCGGTCGGAGGTGGGGCGCAGGCGCGCCGCGCCCCCGCCCGCGGCGCCGGGGGCGGCGAGGCGCGCGCCGCGGAAACGTCCGCCGACGATGCGCATCAGCTTCCCCGGGCGAGGGACTCCAGCCCCTCGGCGGCGCGGGCGATCTCCTCAGGCGAGGTGTAATGGAGGAAGGACAGGCGCAGCACGCCGTGCTCGGGGTCCAGCCCCAGCGCCTCCAGCGGGCGCCAGGCGTAGAAATGACCCCCGCCGGCCATCAGGCCGAACTCCGCCAGGCGCGCGGCCGCGGCCTCGCCGGGATGGTCGAGGGCGAGCGAGACGGTCGGGGCGCGCGCCTGCGGGTCGTCGGGGCCGAGCAGGCGCAGGCCCGGCAGGTCGCGCAGGGCGTCGAGCAGGGAGGCGAGCAGCTCGGCCTCCCGCGCGCGGATCAGGTCGGCCACGCGGGCGCGGCGGACCCCGGGGGCCGGATCGGCGCCGGGGTGGTGAAGGGCGTCGAGCGCCTCGAGATAGTCCGCGATGCCGGCTGCGGCGGCGACCTGGGCGTGGTCGGGGCCGGCGGGGACGAGGCGCTTGGTGGGCTGGTCGGCGTTGAAGAAATGGCCCTGGTTCTCAAGCTCCATGGCCAGCTCCGCCCGCGCGACGATGGCGCCCTGGTGGGGGCCGAAGGTCTTGTAGGTGGAGAAGAGGTAGATATCCGCGCCCAGCGCCCCGACATCGGGCAGGCCGTGGGGCGCGTAGCTGACCCCGTCCACGACCGAGATGACGCCGGCCTCGCGCAGCAGGGCGCAGATATCGGCGACGGGATTTATCTCCCCCAGCAGGTTGGAGCAGTGGGGGAAGGCGGCGAGGCGCACGCGCCCGTCCAGAAGGTTCGCCAGGTCGGCGGGGTCCAGCCGGCCCTCCGGCGTCATGCGCCATTCGCGGACCTCGATCCCGGCGCGCTCCAGCCGCCGCCAGGGGCCGGAATTGGCCTCGTGGTCCTGGTTGGTGACGATGACGGCGTCGCCCTCCCGCCAGCCGGCGCGGAAGGCGTGGGCCAGGACATAGGTGTTCTGGGAAGTCGAGGGGCCCAGATGGACGTCCTGCGGGCGCACGCCCAGCCAGGGTGCGAGGCGCTGCGGGGTCTCGTCCATGCGCTCTCCGGCTCGGCGGGAGGCCGGGTAGGGCGCGTGGGGCTGGACCTTGGTGCTGCGGTAGAATTCCGACAGGCGGTCGATCACCGGCAGGCAGGGATAGGAGCCGCCGGCGTTCTCGAAATGGGCCCATCCCGCGAGGGAGGGCTCCTGGAAGGCGGGGAACCAGGCGCGCACCTGCTCCAGATCGAAGGATGCGGCGTGCGACCCGGACAAAACGGCCGACATCTTGAAAACTCTTCGGCTGCGAAAACTCGTTTCAGGCTAGACGAATCGGCTGGCGAGGACCAGCGCCCCCGGCCGAACCGATCATGCCACATTCAACTTGCGGTCGCGATTCCGGCCTCCGCGGCCTCGAAGAAGGCCTCCAGCGCCTCGCCCACGGCGTCGGGATGCGTCACCGGGCTGAGATGGCCGGCGCCGGCGATGGTGCGCCGGCGGGCGTCGGGGCGGGCGCGCTGGATGACGTCGAGCACCTCGCCCGCGCCCGGCGGGCTCTCCGCCCCGTCGATCAGCATCAGCGGCAGGGGCAGGCGGGCGAGGTCCTCCAGCTCGATCTGTCCCGGGGGGCGGCCGCCGACCATGGGCTGGTCGTCGCGCAGATGGGGATAGACCCGCGCGGCGTAGGCCTGGCCCTCGGGCCCCAGCGCCTCCCAGCCGCCGGGCGCGCCCCAGAGCTCGACGAATTTCCGCGCGCCCTCCAGCACATCCGTCTCCGGGCGCATGAAGTCGGGGGGCGCGGGCTCCTCCCCCGGCTTGTGGAGGAGATGGAAGAGGACCGGCTCGATCAGCGTGAGCGAGGCCGCGAGGGCGGGGCGGCGCACGGCGAGGCGGGCGAGCGTGGCGCCGCCGAGGGAGAGGCCGACCATGTGGGCGGGGCGGCCCAGGCGCTCGACCAGCATCTCGCACATCTCGGCGGCGAAGAGCTGGAGCGACTCGCCTTCTGGCGGCGGGTCGGAGCGGCCATGGGCGGGCATGTCGGGGGCGATGACCGGGCGGGATTGCGAAAGCCGCGCGATGATCGGCTTCCACAGCCCGCTGTGGGCGAGCGAGCAGTGGGCGAGGATGGCCGGCGTCGCGTCATGCGCCATGCCCGCCTCGCGCCAGGCGACGCGGCGACCGCGCAGCTCGGTCTCAGTCATCGCGATCCTCCTCCTCCCCGGTCAGGCGGTCCAGGTGCTCGTCGAGATAGCTGAGGCGGTCCTGGCCCCAGAAGCGGGCGTCGCCGACGATGTAGAAGGGCGCGCCGAAGACGCCGGCGGCGAGCGCGGCCTCGGTGTTCTCCTCGTAGATCTCGCGAGCGCGGGGCTCGGTCCGCTCGTCCAGCAGGCGGGGGCTGAAGCCGGCCTGGTCGAGGGCGTCGGCGATCACCGCGGCCTCGGCGATGTCGCGCTCGCGCGCCCAGCAGGCCTCCAGCAGGGCGCGGACGACGGCGCCGACATCGCCGGGCTCGCCCGCCTCGGCGGCCTCCTGCGCTGCGATGATGGCGAGGGAGCCCGGGACTGGGTCCGTTGGCCAGTGGGCGGGATGGAGGTTGATGGGCAGCCCCTCGCGCCGCGCGATGCGCTCGAGCTCCTGCAGGCGATACTCCTGCCGGGCGAGCGGGCGCTCGGGCACAGGGCGGGTGCCGCCGGCGGCGAGGATGCGGCCCATGTCGGCGGGCCGGTAGCGCACGCGGGCGCCGCGGGCCTCGGCGATGCGTTCCAGCCGATCGCCGGCGAGATAGGTGAAGGGCGAGAGCGGGGTGAGGTAGTAGTCGATGCGCATGCGGGCGCCCCCTTGCTTGTGCCGGGCCACCATGCCGCCGCAGACGCCGAAGGCAAGACCTCGCGCGGCGGCGCCCCCCGCCCTTTGCAACCCGGCCCCCGGGTGCTATCGGGCGCCCGACAGCGCGCCGGGGGCGCGCGCGCGAGTACTTCGGGGTCGCGGCGGCGGCCGACGGCGGAGGGGCGCATGAAAGCCGACATCAACCTCAAGCTCATCTCGGGCAACTCCAACCGCGACCTGGCCGAGGCGATCGCCCGGCGCATGTCCGTCTATCGCGGGATGCCTGTGGACCTGGCCAACGCCCGGGTGGAGCGGTTCAACGACAAGGAGATCTTCGTCGAGATCTACGACAATGTCCGCGGCGAGGACGTCTTCATCATCCAGTCCACCTGCAACCCGGCCAACGACAACCTGATGGAGCTGCTGATCATGGCCGACGCGCTGCGCCGCTCCTCCGCGGCGCGGGTGACGGCGGTGATGCCCTATTTCGGCTACGCCCGGCAGGACCGGCGCACGGCGGCGCGCACGCCGATCTCGGCCAAGCTGGTCGCCAACCTGATCGCCCAGTCCGGCATCAACCGGGTGCTGACGCTGGACCTGCATGCCGGGCAGATCCAGGGCTTCTTCGACATCCCCGTGGACAACCTCTACGCCTCGCCGGTCTTCGCGATGGATATCCGCCACAACTTCCCGGACCTGTCGAAGCTGACCATCGTCTCGCCCGACGTGGGCGGCGTGGCGCGCGCGCGGGAGCTCGCCAAGCGCCTCGGCCTGGGGCTGGCGATCGTGGACAAGCGCCGCTCCCGCCCCGGCGAGGTGGACGAGATGACCATCATCGGCGAGGTCGAGGGGCGGACCTGCATCATGGTGGACGACATCTGCGACACCGCCGGGACGCTGGTGAAGGCCGCCCAGCTTCTCAAGGACGAGGGCGCGGACGAGGTGCACGCCTACATCTCCCACGGCGTGCTGTCGGGCCCGGCGGTGGAGCGGGTGAGCAAGTCGGTGCTGGAGAGCCTGGTGGTGACCGATTCCATTCCGCTCTCGGAGGCGGCGGAGTCGGCGCCGAACATCCGCACGGTCTCCGTGGCGCCGATGCTGGCGCAGGCCATCCTGAACGTGGCCAACGACACCTCCGTCTCCTCCCTGTTCAGCGAGGACACGCTGCGGCCGATCTACGAGGCCTTCTACCGCTTCGACTGAGGCCCCCTGCCCCGCCGGGCCCCGCGCCCTCCCCCGCGGGGGGCGCCTGCGCCGCGCGCTTTCGCGCCCGGCGCCGGTCTGCTAACTGAACGAACGTGCAGATCGGCAGGCGGAGACCCGCGCGGATGACCATCGTTCAGGACCGGCGCATCGAGTTCTCCCAGCCCGTGCGGCAGATCGTGCTGATGGTCGCCGCGCTGGTGCTGGTGGGCGTCGGCGTCAGCCTCCTCTACGGGCCGATCTCGGCCGTGTTCAACGCCAACCCCTGGCTCAACGGCTTCATCGGGGGCGTGTTCGTGATCGGCGTGCTGGCCTGCTTCGGGCAGGTCCTGTCGCTGATCGCGGCCGTGAACTGGCTGGAGGGGTTCGCCATCGACCGCCCCGGCCACGAGTTCGTGGAGCCGCCGCGGCTGCTGGCCTCGCTGGCCTCGCTGCTGCGCGACCGCCGCGCGCGGGCGGCGCTGACGGCCACGGCCTCGCGCTCGGTGCTCGACACCGTGGCGACAAGGCTGGACGAGCAGCGCGACATCACGCGCTATATCGGCAACCTGCTGATCCTGATCGGCCTGCTGGGCACCTTCTGGGGGCTCTCCAACGTCGTGCCGGGCATCGTGGAGACGATGCGCGCGCTGGGCCAGCCCGAGCAGGGCACGTCGGCGATGGAGATGTTCTCCCGCCTGATGGCGGGGCTGAACACGCAGCTCGACGGGATGGCGACGGCGTTCGCGTCCTCGCTGCTGGGGCTGGCGGGCTCGCTGGTCGTGGGGCTGCTCGACCTGTTCGCGGGGCACGGGCAGAACCGCTTCTACCGCGAGCTGGAGGAATGGCTGAGCTCCATCACCCGCATCTCCGTCGGCGGGGGCGAAGGCGAGGGCGAGGGGCTGGGCGCCGACATGCTGGCGCGCAACGCCGAACAGATGGAGGCGCTGGTCGCCGCGCTGCGCGACAGCGAGGAGCGCCAGGCGCAGGCCGACGCCCGGCTCGAGACGCTGGCGGCCAGCCTGTCGGGGCTGGTGCGCGCCATGGAGGAGGAGCGCGAGAGCCGCGCGGGCGCGCCGGAGGGCGAGGACACGGCGCGCAGGCTCGACCGCATCGCGGAGGCGCAGGAGCGGGTGGCGAGCCTGCTGGAGACCTCGCAGGAGGCCGAGGAGGCGGACGAGAGCCGGCAGCGCCTGCGCTCCATCGACCGGCAGATCACGCGGCTGCTGGAGGAGGTCTCCGCCGGGCGGCAGGAGGCGACGGCCGAGCTTCGCATGGACCTCGCCCGCCTGACCAGGGCGCTGGGCGGCGAAGAGGCCGGGCGGGGCTGACGGATGCCGCTTTCGCGCCGATCCCAGCGTTTCGAGCGCAATGTCTGGCCCGGCTTCGTGGACGCCATGACGGCGCTGCTGCTGGTCCTGATCTTCGTCCTGTCGATCTTCATGATCATCCAGTTCGTGCTGCGCGACCTGGTGACCGGCAAGGACGCGGAGCTGGACGCGCTGACCCGCGAGCTGGCGGAGGTCGCCCAGGTCCTGTCCATGGAGCGGGAGCGCGGGGACGAGCTGGAGGACCGGCTGGGCGATGTGCGCGCCACGCTGGAGAGCGAGCGCGAGCAGGTCTCGCGGCTGGAGGCGCTGGCCTCCTCCCTGCGTGAGGAGCGGGACGCGGCGCAGGCCCGCAACGCGGAGTTCGAGGACCGGGTGGCCGCCCTGATGGCCGATCTGGGCCGGGCGCAGGACCGGATCGGCACGCTGACCGCGCGGCTGGAGACCGCGCAGGGCGAGCGCGACGCGGAAGCCGCCCGCGCCGAGGAGGCCGAGGAGGAGCTGACCCAGGCGCGCGCCTCCATCGAGGAGCTGGAGGCGGCGAAGGAGAAGGCGATCTCCGAGCAGGAGGCGATGCAGCTCACGCTCGCCCGCCTGCGCGACGAGATCGACGCGCAGGAGGAGCAGGCGCGGCTGGCCGCGGCGCGGCGCGAGGCGCTGCAGGCG
>JBNJGE010000153.1:0-8626 GCA_051747505.1 Pseudomonadota bacterium
AAGATCCGCGACGAGATCTGGGTGAAGCTCTGGGGCAATCTCAGCTTCAACCCCATCTCCATGCTCACCGGCGCCACGCTGGACGTGCTGTGCACCGACCCCGGCGCCCGCGCCGTCGCCCGCGGCATGATGGTCGAGGCGCAGGCCATCGCCGAGGCGCTGGGCGTCAAGTTCCCCATCGACGTGGACCGCCGCATCGAGGGCGGCGCCGCCGTGGGCGCCCACAAGACCTCCATGCTCCAGGACCTCGAGCGCGGCCGCCCCATCGAGCTCGACGCGCTGGTGACCGCCGTGCAGGAGCTCGGCCGCCTGACGGAGATCCCGACGCCCACCATCGACAACGTGCAGGCGCTCGCCGCCCTGCGCGGGCGCGTGGCCGGCGTCTACGGCTGAGGCGCCCGGCCCGGGCGCGGAAAGACAACGGCCGCCCGGGGGTCCGGGCGGCCGTCGCGGTTTCGCGGTCGGCGCGGCTTCAGGCGAAGACCATCTCGTCGATCTGCGGGATGGCCGCGTCCGGGTTGTTCGGATCGAAGATCGTGTCGTAGCCGAGGTCCTCGAGCGAGGCGACGGACATCGCCGAGACGTAGTTGTCACCGTTGATATAGCCGGTGAACAGCTCCGAGCCGAAGGTGGCGTCGTCCCAGTGCTTGCCCGCGGTGCCCGAGCCGCCGTCCGTCTCGATCGGCACGCCGTAGGCCGACAGCGGATCGGAGTCGGCGATCGAGGCGAACTCGGCGTTGTAGGCCAGCGTGGCGTTCTC
Organism: Pseudomonadota bacterium; assembly: GCA_051747505.1. Classification (GTDB taxonomy): domain Bacteria; phylum Pseudomonadota; class Alphaproteobacteria; order Rhodobacterales; family Rhodobacteraceae; genus Albimonas. The sequence goes on from JBNJGE010000153.1 coordinate 761, forward strand.
GCCGGTGAAGCGCAGATCGCCGTCGTAGTCGGCCGTCTGGCCCTGGTAGCCCCAGATCGAGCCGAAGCCCATCAGGTGCCCCATCTCGTGCAGGGCGACATCGTCGAAGCGGCCGTCGGATTCGTAGCGGTCGACATCGTCGGCGTCGAAAAAGAAGGAGCCTTCGTAGGGCAGGTAGTCCCCGCGCACGGCGGTGAGACTGGCCCAGCCGATGGTGCCGCCGGAGCCGTCATAGGAGCTGATGCTGACGTCGATGCTGAGATCGTCCACATCCCCCACATCCGGCAGATCGCCTGTCACGAGGGTGGAGAGATATTCCGCCGACTCGATCACAGCGGTCTGCTGGCTGACGGTCCAGGAGCCGGAGAAGTTCAGCTCGATGTTGTAGTCGGAGACGACGCCGAGATCGCCGAGACCGGAAACATAGGTCGTGTAAAGTCCGTCAGTGCCGGCGGTGTTGGTGACGGTGCCGTCGTCCGTGGTCCCGTCGTCCGTGGTGCCGTCGTCGGTGGTTCCGTCGTCCGTGGTGCCGTCGTCCGTGGTCCCGTCGTCCGTGGTGCCGTCGTCCGTGGTCCCGTCGTCGGTGGTTCCGTCGTCCGTGGTTCCGTCGTCCTTGTTGCGGCCGTACCCGTTGCCGGGCTTGGTCGAGCCGTCGTCGGTCGACCCGTCATCGGTCGTGCCGTCGTCCTTGCTCGGGGGGCCCTTCACGCCGCCCTTGGCGGCGGACGTGGTCTCGTCCTCGGTCCCGTCGCCGAGGGGATCCGATTCCGGCGGGCCGTTTTTCCGGGAGGAGTGATCCTCGTCCTCGCGGCGGCCGAAGGCGGGGATCTCCTGGTCCTCGGGCCCGCCGAAGCGCTCCCAGGGCAGGTTGTCGAAGGCCCGCTCGGGGCCTCGGAAGTCTTCGCGACGCATTTGACGCTACTCCGTTCACGTTGGGGATTACGCGACACTTGAACGGCCACAGAAAACAGACGAATCGCTGCCCGGTCAAGCTGAACTCTTAATGACCGAAGGGTTCACCTTCACAGTCGCCGCCTTGTGGCAACAAGTTTTCAAGCAAGGGATGAGCGGTCCGAGGGTCCGGACCGCAGGGGTTGCGGCGTCAGCCGCGGGCGGCCAGATGCGCCTCGCGCGCGGCCCGCAGCCGCTCGAAATCCGCGCCGGCATGGTAGCTCGAGCGCGTCAGCGGCGTGGCCGAGACCATCAGGAAGCCCTTGCCCCAAGCCGCCCTCTCGTAGGCCCGGAACTCGTCGGGCGGCACGAACCGGTGCACGGCGTGGTGCTTGGGCGTCGGCTGCAGGTACTGGCCGATGGTCAGGAAATCCACGTCGGCCGAGCGCATGTCGTCCATCACCTGGTGGACCTCCGCGCGCTCCTCTCCCAGCCCGACCATGATGCCGGACTTGGTGAAGATCGACGGGTCGATCTCCTTCACCCGCTGCAGCAGCCGCAGCGAATGGAAGTAGCGCGCCCCGGGCCGGACCTCCGGGTAGAGCCCCGGCACCGTCTCCAGGTTGTGGTTGAAGACGTCCGGCTTCGCCTCCACCACCACCTCCAGCGCCTCCGGCGCGCATTTCAGGAAGTCGGGGGTCAGGATCTCGATCGTCGTGCCGGGTATCTTGCGGCGAATGGCGCGGATGGTGCGCGCGAAGTGCTCCGCGCCCCCGTCCTCCAGGTCGTCCCGGTCCACCGAGGTGATGACGACATGGTTGAGCCCCAGCTTCGCCACCGCGTCGGCCACCTTGGCCGGCTCGAAGGCGTCGAGCTCGTCGGGCCGTCCCGTGGCGATGTTGCAGAAGGTGCAGCCCCGGGTGCAGATCTCGCCCATAATCATCATGGTGGCGTGGCCCTGCGACCAGCACTCCCCGACATTCGGGCAGCCCGCCTCCTCGCAGACCGTGACCAGCCCGTTGTCCTTCATGATCCGCCGGGTCTGGGCGTAGCCCTCCCCCGAGGGCGCCTTCACGCGGATCCACTCCGGCTTGCGCAGGATCGGCGCGTCGGGCCGGCGCTGCTTCTCGGGGTGGCGCTGGGCTCGGTCCTTCAGGTCGCGGGGTCGGATCGCCCTCGCGGGCGCGGGCTCCGCGGGATCGGCGGGGATGCTGTCGGCTGCCATGCGGCCCTCCTTCGCTTGGGCGAGGACTTAAGCCGCTCGGCCGAGTCTTGCAAATCCGAACCGCCCCCGCGGGCGGAGGCGGGGCGGGCGGGAGGGGCCTCCGCCCGCGGGGGCGCCCGCCGCCCCGCACGGGGGCGCTTGGCGTCGCCGTAGAGCATCCGCGTATTCTCCTTGAAGAACAGCGGGTTCTCGATGCCCGAATAGCCCGTGCCCGCGCCGCGCTTGCACACGAACACGTTCTTGGCCTTCCACACCTCCAGCACCGGCATCCCGGCGATGGGGGAGTTCGGGTCGTCCTGCGCCGCGGGGTTCACGATGTCGTTCGCCCCGATGATGATCACCACGTCGGTGTCCGGGAAGTCCTCGTTGATCTCGTCCATCTCCAGGACGATATCGTAGGGAACCTTCGCCTCGGCCAGCAGCACGTTCATGTGCCCCGGCAGGCGCCCGGCGACCGGGTGGATGGCGAAGCGGACGTTCTTGCCATCCCCCCGCAGGCGCGAGGTCAGCTCGGAGACCGCGTTCTGCGCCTGGGCCACCGCCATGCCGTAGCCCGGCACGATGACCACCGAATCGGCCTCCTCCAGCGCGCTCGCCACGCCGTCGGCGTCGATGGCGATCATCTCGCCCTCGACCTCCGCCGCCGGACCCTGCTCGCCGCCGAAGCCGCCCAGGATCACCGAGACGAAGTGCCGGTTCATCGCCTTGCACATGATGTAGCTCAGGATCGCGCCCGAGGAGCCGACCAGCGCGCCCGTCACGATCAGCAGATCGTTCGACAGCGTGAAGCCGATCGCCGCCGCGGCCCAGCCCGAGTAGCTGTTGAGCATGGAGACCACGACCGGCATGTCCGCGCCGCCGATCCCCATGATCAGGTGCCAGCCGATGAACAGCGCCAGCGCGCACATCAGGTAGAGCGTCCAGCTCCCGGCCCCGCCGAAATACAGCACGGCCAGCAGCACCGAGAGGCCCGCCGCGGCGGCGTTGAGCATGTGCCCGCCCGGCAGCTTCTTCGGCTTGCCGTCGATGCGCCCGGCCAGCTTGCCGAAGGCGACGACGGAGCCGGTGAAGGTCACCGCGCCGATGAAGATGCCCAGGAACACCTCGATCTGCAGGAAGGTGAGCTCCGCCGGCGTCTTGGTCGCGACCTTCGCCGCGAAGGCCGAGAACCCCTCGGTCGAGCCGCCCGCGGCCTTGGTCGCGGCGACGCGCAGCCGCTCCATGTCCGCGTTGAAGCCCACGAACACGGCCGCCAGCCCGACGAAGGAGTGCAGCGCGGCCACCAGCTGGGGCATCGCCGTCATCTCGACCCGCTTGGCCGCGATCACGCCGACGACGGCGCCGACGATCATCATCGGGATCATCAGCCAGTAGGCGCCGATCCCCGGGCCCAGCGCCACGGTGACCACCGCCACGGCCATGCCGACGATGCCGTACCAGACGGCGCGCTTGGCGCTCTCCTGGTTCGACAGCCCGCCCAGCGAGAGGATGAAGAGGACGCTCGCCGCGATGGCGGCGGCGGTGACGAATTCCTGTCCGAACATGTCGCTCCCCCTCGCCTCAGGACTTCTGGAACATCGCGAGCATCCGGCGCGTGACCAGGAAGCCGCCGACGACGTTGATGGTGGCGATCAGCACCGAGATCGCGGCCAGCGTCACCACCACCCAGCTGCCCGAGCCGATCTGCAGCACCGCGCCCAGGATGATGATGCCCGAGATCGCGTTGGTCACCGCCATCAGCGGCGTGTGCAGCGCGTGGGAGACGTTCCAGATCACCTGGAAGCCGACGAAGCAGGCCAGCACGAAGACGATGAAGTGCTGCATGAAGCTCGGCGGCGCCACCCAGCCCAGCAGCGCCATCAGCGCGCCGCCGGCGGCCAGTATGGTCACCTGGCTCTTCGTCTGCGCGCGGAACTCCGCCAGCTCCTTCTCGCGCTTCTCCTGCGGCGTCAGCTCCTTCGGCTTCTCGGTCTTCTGCGGCTTCGCGATCGCCTTGGTCTTGGGCGGCGGCGGCGGGAAGGTGATCTCGCCCTCATGCGCGACCGTGGAGCCGCGGATGACGTCGTCCTCCATGTTGACCACCGCCTGACCGTCCTTCTCGGGCGTCAGGTCGGTCATCATGTGCGCGATGTTGCTCGCGTAGAGGCTGGAGGACTGCGCCGCCATCCGGCTGGGGAAGTCCGTGTAGCCGACGACGGTGACGTTGTTGTCGGTGACGATCCTCTCGCCCGGCTGGGTCAGGTCGCAGTTGCCGCCCTGCTCGGCAGCGAGGTCCACGACGACCGAGCCCGGCTTCATCTTCTCGACCATCTCGGCCGGCCACAGCTTCGGCGCCGGGCGGCCGGGAATCAGGGCCGTGGTGATGACGATGTCCACCTCCGGCGCCTGCTCGCGGAACAGCTCCATCTCCTTGGCGATGAACTCCTCGGAGGCGGGCTTGGCGTAGCCGCCCTCGCCGCTCGTGTCCTCGTCGAATTCCAGCATCAGGAACTCGGCGCCCATGGACTCGATCTGCTCGGCCACCTCGGGGCGCACGTCGAAGGCGCGCACGATGGCGCCCAGCGAGGTGGCCGCCCCGATGGCCGACAGCCCCGCCACGCCCGCGCCGATCACCAGCACCTTGGCGGGCGCCACCTTGCCCGCCGCCGTGATCTGGCCGGTGAAGAAGCGGCCGAAATTGTTCGCCGCCTCCACCACCGCGCGGTAGCCGGCGATGTTGGCCATCGACGACAGCGCGTCCATCTTCTGCGCGCGCGAGATGCGCGGCACCTGGTCCATGGCGATGACGGTCAGCCGCTTCTCGTTGAGCTTCGCCAGCAGCTCCTCGTTCTGCGCCGGCCAGATGAAGGAGATCAGCAGCTTGCCCTCGGGCGCCGCCTCGGCCTCCTCCTCGCTCGGCCCGCGCACCTTGACGATGATGTCGGCCTGCTCCCACAGCTCGCGGGCGGAGCCGACGACCGTGACGCCCGCGGCCTCGTAGGCCGCGTCCGCGAAGTCCGCCGGCTCGCCCGCCCCGCTCTCGACCAGGCAGTCATAGCCGAGCTTCTGGAGCCGCTTGGCGCTGTCCGGGGTGAGCGCGACGCGCTTCTCCCCCTCGAAAACTTCCCTAGGGGCGCCGATCTTCATCCAGCCCTCCTCCTCGTTCTGCTCCGGGACGCAATGCGCCCGCGCGGGGCGCAGAAGATCGCTCCGGCGGCCATCTGTCCACAGCGCATTTCCGTCGCGCCGGAAACTCGCGGGATTTTCCCGTCCCCTCGGCGCAACAAAATTACATGCCGCGCGCAACTTCCCCATGACGGGGCGCGTCGCCATGCGGTCCGTCGTCCCAGACGCGACCTTGCGTCAGGTGACGCGCCCCCGCTTTGCCTTTATGATGCCCCGAACGCAACGGTCATCAAGACCGTCATCGGATCGTCGCGCATCGCGGGCAGCGTCGCAGCCCCGCCCGACGGCCGCAGTTCGGACACCCGACGCCCCGCGCAAAACGCGCCGCCCGGCATTTTCCGGCGGACGCGCGGCGGCCGAAATCGCAGGAGACCCCGCCCATGACCCTCAAGGCCGTCATCTTCGACGTGGACGGCACCCTCGCCGAGACCGAGGAGCTGCACCGCGCCGCCTTCAACGCGGCCTTCCGCCAGGCGGGCCTGGACTGGAGCTGGGACCCCGCCCTCTACCACGAGCTTCTCGCCGTGGAGGGCGGCCTCCCCCGCATCCGCCACTACGTGGAGACCCGCCGCCCCCGCGACCTCGCCCGCATGGAGAACGAGGGCGCGCTGGAGCGTCTGCACGAGGCCAAGACCTCCGCCTTCCTCGGCATGCTGGAGGAAGGCGCCGGCCTGCGCCCCGGCGTCGCCCGGCTGGTGGAGGACGCACGCTCCGCCGGGCTGAAGCTCGCCGCCTGCACCACCTCGACGCGCGAGACCTTCGAGGGGCTGATCCTCAACGCGCTCGGCTTCGACGCGCTGGACTGGTTCGCCGCCGTGGTCACGCGCGAGGATGTCGAGGCCGTCAAGCCCGACCCCGCCCCCTACCGCCTGACGCTGGACCGCCTCGGCCTCTCCCCCGACGAGGCCGTCGTCATCGAGGACAGCGCCCGCGGCGTCGCCGCCGCCCGCGGCGCCGGCCTGCCCGTGATCGCCGCGCCGGGCCTCTACACCCGTGACGAGGACTTCTCCGGCGCCCTGCTCGCGCTCAGCGATCTGGGCGAGCCGCTGGCCCCCTTCGAGGTCATCGCCGGCGACCCCGGCCCCTGGACCTGCGTCACCGCCGAGGCCCTGGGCGCCTGGCACGCCCGCAGCCGCGCGACCGAGACCGCGGCGGCCTGAGGCGCGGCGGGTCGACGCCGCCGGCGCCCGGCATTAATCTGCGCCCGCGCATGACGAAGAGGCCCGACATGATCCGCATTTCCCTCGCCCGCATCCTCGCGGCCCTCGGGCTGCTGGCGCTCGCCGCCTGCAACACCGTGGAGGGGGCCGGGCGGGACCTCTCCACCGCCGGCGACGCGGTCGCGGACACGGCGCGCACGGTCAAGCGCTCGCTCGACTGACCCGCAGGCATGGCGCACGCCCGCCACCGTCACCACCACCTGCCGGCCGGCGACCGGCGGGTGGGCTGGGCCGTCGCCGTCAATATCGGCCTGACGGTCGCGCAGATCGTCGGCGGGCTCCTTTCCGGCTCGCTCGCCCTGATCGCGGACGCGCTGCACAACCTGTCGGACGCGATGTCGCTGCTCATCGCCTTCGCCGCCCGGCGCATCGCGCGCCGGCCGGCGGACGCGGTGATGACCTTCGGCTACGCCCGGGCGGAGGTGGTCGCCGCCCTGATCAACTTCACCACCCTGATCCTGATCGGCCTCTACCTGGGGTGGGAGGCCGTCGCCCGCCTCGCCGACCCCCAGCCGATCGAGGGCTGGACCGTGGTCGCCATCGCCACGCTGGCGCTCGCGGTGGACACGGTCACCGCCCTGCTGGTGCGCGCCCAGGCGCGCGAGAGCCTCAACCTGCGCGCCGCCTTCCTCCACAACCTGACCGACGCCGCCGCCTCCCTCGCCGTGATCTTCGGAGGCGTCGCCGTTCTGGTCTGGGACTGGAACTGGATCGACCCGCTGCTCACGCTCGCCATCGGCGCCTGGGTGGTGCGTTACGCGCTCACCGAAATGGGCGAGACCATCCGCATCCTGATGAACGCCGCCCCCGACGCGCCCACCGCCGAGGAGGCCCGCGCCGCCCTCCAGTCGGCCGAGGGCGTGGCCGGCGTCCACCACCTCCATCTGTGGCGCCTCGACGAACATCGCCTCTCGCTCGAGGCCCATCTGGAGCTCTCGGAGACCGGCCCCGAGGCCGCCGCCCGCGCCAAGCGCACCGCGCGCGAGGCCCTCGCCCGGCGCTGCGGCATCGAGCATGCCACGCTCGAGACCGAGTTCCCCGGAGAGACCTGCGAGGCCCCCCGCGGCGGCGCCCCCGACCCTGCCGCCGCCTGAACATTGCCAGCGCGCGCGAACCGGGGCAGGGTCCGCCCCGTCTCCCCCGCTCCCGAGGCCCCCTCAATGGCGGATGCGCGATCCGAGATCACCGCCCGCGCCCCCCGGGCAGGCGCCGCGACCCTCTGGGCGCTGGGCGGGGCCTATTTCGTGATCGGCTCCGCCTCCCTCGGCGCCGTGGGCATGGTCGAGGAGATGCGCGGCGCGCTGGGCGTCTCCGCCGCCGCCATCGCCGCGCTGGTCACGGTCTTCGCGCTGATCTACGCCGTCT
>JBNJGE010000154.1:0-8625 GCA_051747505.1 Pseudomonadota bacterium
CGCCCATCTGGAGGAGGTCCGCCGCATGATCCTCGCGGGCCTCGGCGTCGGCCCCCTCCCCCTCCATGTCGTGCGCGAGGACGTCGAGGCCCGCCGCCTCCATCGCCTGCCCCCCTACGAGGACCCGCCGGCCGTGGACGTCCATGTCGTCTGGAACCCCCACGCCCGCATGAACCGGGCCGAGGCCGCCTTCCTCGACAGCCTCCTGCGGCGCATCGAGGCCACCCCGATGGAAGCGCGCACCTATTTCTGAGAGGGCGGCCCGCCGAAAAGAAAAGGGCCCCTCGCGGGGCCCTTTCCGGGGAGAGGCGCCGGGGCGCCCGGGCGCGTCGGCCCTCAGGCGCGGCGGCGGCGCAGCCAGCCGAAGCCGGCCAACCCGAGCCCCATCAGGGCGAGTGCGGGCGGCACGGGGATCTCGCCCAGCTCGCCGCCGCCGAACACGTCGCGCTCGGTGGCCACGATGCCGCCATCGACGAGGGCGAAGGTGTTGAAGTCGGCGTCGCCCTCGGCCAGACGCGTGAAGGTGACGTCGAAGGTGAAGACGCGCTCCTCCTCGCGGTCGTAGTCCCCGACGGCGTCCGAGCCCACGCAGGCGCCGATATCGGCGCCGGTGCAGATCGTGGAAACGCTGAACAGCGGCAGGCCGTTGCCCAGATCGTCCACGGTGACCGTGCCGTATTCGGCGAAGGAGCCCGTGATCCCGGCCGTGATGGCGTCGACGATGTCGTCCGGGAGCGACCCCCCGCTGAACACGTCGCCCCCCAGATCCTCGACGCTGCTCTCGAAACTGCCGGTGCCGAAGTTCAAGCCGATCAGGTTGATGCCCTCGGCCGCAAGCGCGGCGATGGCATCGGCGTCGCTGGAGATCGGCTCGCTCGCGACGTCGTCGACGCCCGAGTCCTTGAAGCCCGCGTCCCCGAGGACGATCAGGAAGCGGTTCGAGCCCGGACGCCAGGACGCGTTCTCCGCCACCTGCTCGATGGCGGTGTTGCCGTTCTCCAGAAAGTCGCCGCCGCCGTCAGGGTTGCCGAGCGTGACGTTGCCGATGGCGGTCTCGGCGGTTGGCACGCTCGTTGTGAGGTCCTGGTTGATGCTCCGTCCCGGCAGAGGGAGGGTGAGGGAGGCCTGCTCGGCGTACACCCCAACGCCGGCCGCGAGGTCGCCGAAGCCGGCGAGCCCTGACAGGATATCGTCGGACGCCGATTGGGCGTCCTCGATGGCCGCGCCCATGCTGCCCGAAGTGTCGAACAGGAAGAAGGTGTCGATCAGCGCGGAGGTCGGATCCCCGGCGCTTATCGTGACCGTCTTCTCGACGGTCCTGCTGTCGCCGACGGCAAGCGTGTCGTCGATGACGAGGGGCGGGTCGATGCTGTCCGCCAGGGCGGCGCCGCCGCTCAAGCCCATCGCGAGGCCGAAGCCCGCGGCGATGGCGATGATCTGTCTGGTCATGGTGTCATGCTCCCCAACTGCAGACCGCCCCGCGTCGTCGAGACGCCGCGGCAACGATTTTCCCCTCTGACCAATGATCGCGCCTTTCGATGATGCGGCCCGCCCGGAAACGACTCGCTCCGGCGGCCCCTGATTGACGCCAAGTAAGTATTCCCGAGGATTCGACATCGGGCAAGACACTTTGACTTGGTAGCCACAAATTACCTCCATAGTTAATCACGCATGAATACATGATGCGTTCATTCATTCGTCGCCGAGCCCCGCAACATTCCCGCCCGCGCCGCCTTCGCGCTTTGCCGTCGCCCGTCCCGGGCGTATCGTGAACGCCGGGGGGCCTGCTCGGGGGAGAGCGAGGCGATGCGGGTGCGCAGGACAGGCGGAGCGGCCGCGCTGGCGGCGCTGGTCGCGGCGGCGGCGGGCGGCGCGGGCGCGGCGCCGGTGGAGCCGGATCTGGGAACGCGGTGGCTCGGCGCGCCGGAGGCGGCGCAGGAAGACCGCGAGGTGGCGCCGACGGAGCCGGGCTCGCCCCTCGCCCCCGCCTGGCGGGCGCTGGAGCGCGGCGACGACGCGCAGGCCGAGGACGCCGCCCGCGGACTGATCGCCCGCAACCCGGAGCTCGCCGAGGGCTGGCACCTGCTCGGCGCCGCCCTCGCCCGCCAGGGCGAGCTCGAACCCGCCCTCGAGGCGCTCGCCCGCGCCGCGGAGCTCTACGAAAACAACGCCGACCCGCTCGTGATCCGCGGCGACCTCCTCGCCCGCGCCGGCCGGACGGAGGAGGCCCGCGCCGCCTGGCAGGCCGCGGCCGAGCGCGACCCGAGCGACTGGCGCCCCTGGGAAAGCCTCGGCCTGCTCGCCGAACAGGCCGGCCGCCCCGAGGAGGCCGCCGCCCATTACGGCCGCGCGCTGGCCACCCTGCCCGACGACCGCCTCTCCACCCGCCTGCGCCTCGCCCGCCTGTGGAGCCGGGCGGGCCGGGCGCAGGAGGCCGCCGGGATGCTGGAGAGCTTCGCCGCCCGCAATCCCGACAGCGCGGCCGCTCAGGACGCCGCCGGGCGGGCCTGGCTGACCGCCGGCGCCGCCGACCGCGCCGTGCAGCGCCTGAGCCGGGCGACGGAGCTGGCGCCCGACTCGGCCTCCGCGCTCACCGCCCTCGGCGCCGCGCAGGCCGCCGCGGGCGCCCCCGACGCCGCGCGCGAGACGCTGGAGGCCGCGCGCGACCTCGCCCCCGGCAGCCCCGGGCCGGTGGCCGAGCTCGGCCGCCTGGCCCTCGCGCAGGGCGACCCCGAAACGGCCGCAGCCCGCCTGCGCGAGGCGATGGAGCTCAGCGAAAGCCCCGCCGCCCTCGCCCCGGCGCTGGCCCGCGCCCAGATCGCCGCCGGCGACGCCGAAGGCGCCCTCGCCACCCTGCGCGGGGCGGCGGAGGCGGAGGACGCCCCGGCCTCCGTCGGCCTTGCCCTCGGCACGCTCCTCGCCGCCCGCGGCGAACTGGAGGCCGCCGAGTCGCGGCTGTCCGGGGTCGTCGCCGCCAATCCGGACCTCGCCGAGGCGCGGGTGAAGCTCGGCAACCTGCAGGGCGCGCGCGGCCGCTACGCCGAGGCGATGGAGACCTACGAGGCCGGCCTGCGCCTGGCCCCGCGCGAGCCCCGGCTGCTGCGCGGCGCCGCGCTCGCCGCCTCGCGCATGGGCGAAGACGCCCAGGCCGCGCGGCTGGGCGCGCGCCTCGCCCGCGCCGCCCCGGACTCGCCCGCCGCCGGTCTGCTCTCGGGCTGGCTGCACGAGCAGGCCGGCGACCCGCAGGCGGCCGAGGCCGCGTATCGCGCGGTGGTCGCGCAGGCCCCGGACCATGCCGGGGCCCTCAACAACCTCGCCGCGCTCCTGCTGCGCCAGGGCGAGCCCGGGGAGGCCGCCGAGCTGGCCGAGCGCGCGGCGCAGGCGGCGCCGGAGGCGGGCTTCGCCTGGCACACCGCCGGCATGGCGCGCGCGGCCTCGGGCGACGCCGCGGGCGCCGCGCAGGCTTATGCCGAGGCCGTGCGGCTCGCCCCCGACCGCGCGGAATGGCGCCTCGACCTGGGCCGCGCGCAGCTGGAGGCCGGCGACGCCGAGGCGGGCCGGGCGGCGCTGGAGGCCGCGCTGGAGCTGGGGCTGCCGGAGGCCAAGGCCGGGGAGGCGCGGGCGCTGCTGGGCGAGTGATCCGGGGGACGGCCCGCCCCCGCCCTCACCACTTGGTGGCGGAGGCGGGCGGCGTGATCTCCTTCCGCGCGGCCACGCGCTCGCGGTAGGAGATGTAGGTGGCCGAGGCCACGACCACCGCGCCGCCCAGGATCACGAAGGGGTCCAGCGGCTCCCCGAAAGCGACGATGCCCAGGATGGTGGCCCAGACCAGCTGCAGGAACTGCACCGGCTGGGTGACGGTGATCGGCGCGCAGGCCAGCGCCCGCGTCATGGTGTAGTGGCCCGCGGTGGCGAACAGCGCCGTCAGGCACAGCCAGCCGATATGCGTCCAGCTCGGATCCGACCACTGCCAGATCGCCGCCGGCGCCAGCGCCAGCGTGGTGAAGATCGACAGCATCCCCACGATCACCGCCGGGTCCTGCCCGCGCGTCATCCCCTTGGCCATCAGGAAGGACGCCGCGAAGAGCGGCGTCGCGCAGAGCTGCGCGATCTGGCCCAGCGAGATCTCCTGCATGCCCGGGCGCAGGATGATCAGCGCCCCGAGGATGCCGACCAGCACGGCGACCACCCGGCGCAGATGCATCCGCTCGCCCAGGAACAGCGCCGCGCCCAGCGTGATGAGGATGGGCGTGACGTAATTGAGCGCCGTGACCTCGGCGATCGGGATATGGGCCATGGCGTAGAACCACAGCATGACGCCGCCCCCGTGCAGCACGCCCCGCACCCCGTAGCCCGCCATCACCCCGCGCGAGGGCGGCCGGCGCAGCACGGCGCCCATGAAGGGCAGCATCATCAGCGCCCCGGCGAGGTAGCGGATGAAGGCCCCGACCACCGCCGGCACGTCGGTGCCGACATGGCGCACGATGCCGGTGACGCAGACGAAGAGCAGCGTGGTGAGCACCATCCAGCCCACGCCGACGGCGACGTTCTCCTGCCGGGGGAGGTCTGCGGCGGCGCTCATGCGGGCGAAGGGCTCACGCGGAAAGGTCCTTGGGCGGGGGCCGGAGCCCGGGGAATTTGGTAAGGCTACCTGAGGGCCGCGGCGCGGTCAAACGCCGGCGAAAGGGCGGCGCCGCAGGACCCCGCCGCCAGCCGCGCCCGCCTCCCCGGCCCGCCTTCCTTGGGCCATGCCGTCTCGGCCTGCCTCCGCCCGCCCGCGGCGCCGAATTCCGATCCGCAGAAATATATTTCGCGCGCCGCCCCCCTCCGCTACCTTCCCCGCGAGCCCCGCCAGGGGAGCCGCCGTCCGCCCCCCTGCGCCGGGCGCGGGCGCACATGAACGCAAGGGGTCCGACCGTGAGCCTTCCGCCGCAACTGCAGAATCTGCGCATCCCCGTGGTGGGATCGCCCCTCTTCATCGTCTCGGGCCCCGAGCTCGTCATCGCCCAGTGCAAGGCCGGCGTGGTCGGCTCCTTCCCCGCCCTGAACGCGCGGGAGAAGGAGGGCGAGCCCATCGAGCTCGACCGCTGGCTCACCCGCATCAACGAGGAGCTCGACCGCCACAACCAGGCCAACCCGGACGCCCCCGCCGCGCCCTACGCGGTCAACCAGATCGTCCACCGCTCCAACGACCGCCTCCAGCGCGACGTGGAGATCTGCGTCAAGCACGAGGTCCCCGTCTGGATCACCTCGCTGGGCGCGCGGCCGGAGATCTTCGAGGCCGCCCATTCCTGCGGCGGCGTGGTGCTGCACGACATCATCAACAACCAGTTCGCGAAAAAGGCGATCGAGAAGGGCGCCGACGGCCTCATCGCCGTGGCCGCCGGCGCGGGCGGCCATGCCGGCGCCCAGTCGCCGCTCGCCCTGATCCAGGAGATCCGCGCCTGGTTCGAGGGCCCCCTCCTGCTCTCGGGCGCCATTTCGACCGGCGACTCCATCCTCGCCGCCCAGGCCATGGGCGCCGATCTCGCCTATATCGGCTCCGCCTTCATCGCCACGAAGGAGGCCAACGCGGTGGAGGACTACAAGCGCATGATCACCGAGGGCACGGCCCAGGACATCGTCTACACCAACGCCTTCACCGGCGTTCACGGCAACTACCTGCGCCCCTCCATCTCCCGCGCCGGCCTCGACCCCGACAACCTGGAGGGCTCCGACCCCTCGCAGATGAACTTCGGGGGCGGCGGCGCCAAGGTGAAGAAGTGGAAGGACATCTGGGGCTCCGGCCAGGGCATCGACCCGGTCAGGGAGGTGGTGCCCACGGCCGAGCTGGTGACTCGCCTTGAGCGCGAATACTTCGCCGCGCGCGAACGCCTCGCGGCCACCGGCCCCTTCCGCGCCAACCCTGCCTACGCCGCCCTCGCCGCGGCCGGCGAGGAAGCCGCGGGCTGAGGCGGCGCGCGCCCCGGCCGCCAGGGGGGACAGGAGCTTGAGAAGACGCGCCGCCCTGCCCGAGCCGGAAGGCGAGATCGCCCTCGGCGCCAAGGCCTTCGAGGGCGACCGCCAGTTCGTCGCCGCCCTCCACCGGGGGCTGGAGATCCTGCGCGCCTTCCGCCCCGGCGATGACGGGCTGGGCAACCAGGAGCTCTCGGAGCGCACCGGCCTCGGCCCCTCCACCGTCTCGCGCCTGACCTACACGCTCTCGCGGCTGGGCTATCTGCGCTACGACCGCGCCACCGGCCGCTACCGCCTCGGCGTCGCGGTGCTCGGGCTGGGCTACAACTGCCTCGCGGGCTTCCGCATCCGCGAGGCCGCCCAGCCCCGCATGCAGGATCTCGCCGACTCCTTCGGCGGCGGCGTCCTCGTCGCCCTCTCCGCGCGCGACAACCTGCGCATGACCTATCTCGCCTGCGCCCGCTCCGAGGGCGTGATGTCCCTGCAGCTCGACGTCGGCTCGCGCCTGTCCATCGCCAGCTCCGCCGCCGGCCGCGCCTGGCTCGCCGCCGCCCCGGAGGCGGAGCGCGAGCGCATTATCGAAGAGCTCGCCGCCCGCGCCGACCCCGAAAGCTGGCCCGCCACCCTGACCGGCATCCGCGACGCCATCCGCCAGGTGGCCGAGCGCGGCTTCTGCACCTCGCTCGGCCAGTGGCGCTCCCACGTCAACACCGCCGGCGTGCCGGTCCGCGTCGCGGCCGAGGACGGCGCCCTCTACGCCCTCACCCTGGGCGGCGCCGCCTACAACCTCCCCCGCCGCCGGCTGGAGGCCGAGGTCGGCCCCCGCCTGATGGAGCTCGCCGCCGGCCTCTCGCGCAGCTGACGCCTCAACGCCCCGCGGTCACCAGCAGCAGCAGCACGAAGATCAGCGCCGTCAGCGCCATCAGGGGAAAGATCAGCGCCGGATACCCCCACAGCCAGATCGCCAGCCCCCAGATCAGCAGCACGTCGATCAGGAACCAGACCTTCGCGTCCTCGCGCCCCTCGGCCGCGTCGCGCAGCATCCACCCGATCAGCGGAATGCGGCAGATCGCTCTCCAGAGCATAGCGTCTCTCCCGAAACAGTCGTCCGTCCGCCCCCGCAGGCGGCGCCTCCGTTTGCACATAGTCGAGCCCTCCGCGCCCCGCACCGCGGCGCAGAGTCCCGCCGTCAGTCCCCGAAGATCGACCGGCGCTTCGACACCCGGTCCGGGATCCCCGCCTCGCGCAGGACCGTGACGCTCCACGCCTCCCGCTCCCGCAGGATCCGCCGATAGAGCTCCATGTTGCCGCGGTCGGTGAAGTAGTACCAGTGGTCCCACACCGCGTCGGGGTTGTCGCCCGTCACGCTGATCCCCCGCCGCGCCATCCAGCGCTGCAGGTCGCGCCCGTCGATCTGCAGGTCCAGCCAGCCGGGCCCGAGAACGTCCGGGTCCTCCACGTCCAGCCCGTTGTGCCCGATGACGTTGGAGTTCCCGAAGGTGTTCCCCCCGAAATTCTCCCCCAGCAGGTCCAGCACGTCGTTCTCCCGGCTCACCACGTTGTAGACATGGATCTTCTCGGCATAGCCCGCCGCGTGCAGCCGGCGCAGCATCAGCCGCGCCTCCACCACGAACTCCGCGCCCCCCAGGATCACCACCCGCTCGACCCGGTCCAGCAGGTCCCACCGCCCGTGCTTGGCCGCCAGCGCCAGCAGCCGGATGACGATCCGGCTGCCCAGCGAGTGGCAGAAGAAGTCGATCCTCTTCCCCTTCGGCAACACCTCGTCCAGCACATGGATGGCCGTCAGCAGGTTCCACGCCGCCGGCTCCGCATTGTCATAGGCCCGCTTGTAGAAGTTCTGGAACCGCGTCAGCAGGGAGGAGGCGAAGCCCGGCCGCGAATGCCAGGCATAGGCCAGCATCATGCCGTCGGACCCGTCCCGGTCCTTCTCCGAAAACCCCAGCCACACCGGCCAGCTGGAGGTGTGATGCCGGACCTCCTCGGCCTCCTCGTCCACGTGAAAATGGTAGAGCCGCGAATGCGCGTTGTCGCTGTCCGCCGGGTTGGCGCTGGTCGAATCCCGCGGGTCGAACAG
Organism: Pseudomonadota bacterium; assembly: GCA_051747505.1. Classification (GTDB taxonomy): domain Bacteria; phylum Pseudomonadota; class Alphaproteobacteria; order Rhodobacterales; family Rhodobacteraceae; genus Albimonas. The sequence continues at coordinate 8,051 of JBNJGE010000154.1, forward strand.
GAAGCCGTGGGCCATCACCACCACCGGCCCGTCGCCCAGATTGGCGGTCGCGTCCTCGAACAGCCCCCGCAGCAGGTGGTCGAGGTCGCTGTCGCGGCGCGGAAAGCCCCGCGCGTCCAGCTCCCGCGCCGGCTGCGGCCCCGCCCCGGGCGGGAGGGGCGGCAGTCCGCCCCCTGCCCCGCGCGGGGTCGCGAGCGTCTGCGTGCGCCCCAGCCTGCGCCGCCGCGCATAGGGCTCGTGCACGAAGCTCCCGTCCCCATGCACCCCGTGGATCGCCCCCCCGAGAGCCGAGACCCGAACGATGGACATGACCGATCCTCCCCGCTGGTCGCCGCCGGAGGGCAGCCTAGCACGAGAGCGCCCCCGTGACCCTCGGCGCAGAGCACCCATGGCGCCCTCTCCGCCCGCCCCGCATCTTTCGGCGCGCGCAGAACAGGCTCAGGACCCATGAAAACGACTTCGCCTCGCCCTGCTTCCTGGCGCGCGTAAAATAGGCTCAGGACTCACAACCAGAACAGGACGATTGCGGCGATTGTGACGGCGGCCAGGAAGAGGTCGGCGCACCGGTCATAGCG
>JBNJGE010000155.1:0-8588 GCA_051747505.1 Pseudomonadota bacterium
CCGCGCGGCCGGGGATCGCGGTGTTCGATCAGGGCTTCGTGTCGGCGGTCGCCACGCTGGCGGCGCTGGGCCGGGATTTCGAGCCGGCTGCCATGGCGCGCGCGCTGGCCGCGGCCCCCGCGCCGGACCTGGTCGTGCGCATCGACGCGCCGCGCGAGGCGCTGGCGGCCCGGCTGCGGTCGCGACTGGCGGGGCAGAGCTTTCTGGAGCGGCTGCTGGAGCTGGATGTGGAGGCCTGCCTGCGCCAGCCCGACGCCTTCGCGACGCTCGACGCGCTGCTCTGCGGGACCGGGACGCGCGTGGTCCGGGTTGAGGGGCACGCCTCTCGTCCGGACGAGACGGCGCGGGCGCTGGTCGGCGAGGCATGGCGGCTCGCGGCCCGGAGCGGGACGTGAGCGAGGGCGCGACGCCCTCTGCCGTCCCGGCGCGGCCGCGCGCGCACGCGCGCGGCTGGATGGGGCTGGGGGCGCGGCTGCGCTCCGGCCTCGGCGGGGCGAGCGCCGGGGCTTTCCTCGTGCTCGCGGGCGGGGCGGGGGCGGGGTATCTCGCCCAGGTCGGCACGGCGCGCCTCGTGGGCGTCGACAGCTTCGGCCTCTACATGTACGCGCTGGCCTGGACGACGGTCGCGGCCACGCTCTCCACGCTCGGCTTCCATGTCTCGCTCCTGCGGCTGGTCCCCGCCAGTCGCGCGCGGGGGGACTGGGCGCGCGCGCGGGGCGCAATCCACCTCGCCACCGTCGGGACTGCGGCCTCCGGCCTGCTGGTCGCAGCCGCGGCCGGGGGCCTGCTGGCGGCCGCAGGGGCCTCGGAAACGGAGCGTGGGCTGACGCTGCTGATCGCGATGGCGGCGGCGCCGCTGCTCGCCCTGCAACTGGTGGGCGCGGCGACTGTGCGGGCGCTGGGCGGGGCGGTGGCGGGCCTCGCGCCCGAACGGCTGGGCCGCGACCCGGTCGCGCTGGCCGCGCTGGCGGCGATGGTCGGGCTGGGGCTCGCGCCCGCCGCGGCGCCGACGGCCATGGCGGGCATGCTGCTGAGCGCCGCGATCACGGCGGCGATCGTCTTCGCCCTGCGCCGGCGCCGCCTGCCGCCCGAGCTTCGCGCTGCGCGACCCGCCTACGCCGTCGCCGAATGGATTCGGCCGACGCTGCCGCTCACCGGCATCATGGCGGCCGACGTGGTCATGGCGCGCGGCGGCGTGATCGTTCTGGGCCTCGCGAGCGACGCCCGCGAGGCCGGCGTCTTCGCCGTGGCGGTGGCGCTCTCGACGCTGGCCGCGCTGCCGCGCATGGCTGTGGCGGCGGCATTCGCGCCCCGGGTGGCCGATCTGCACGCCCGCGGGGAGCAGGCGGCCCTGCAGGCGCTGCTCTCCCGCGCCGCCGCGCTGAGCTTCGCGGGCGCGCTTGCGGTGGCGGCCGCGCTGGCGGCGACGGCGCCCTGGCTGCTGTCCCTCTTCGGCAACGGCTTTGGAGGGGCATTGATCCCCGTCTTCATCCTGATCGCCGGGCAGCTCGCCGCCGCCGCCGCAGGGCCGCAGCAGCATGTGGTGACCATGACGGGGCGCGAGGGCGCGGCGGCTGCGATGCATGGCGGCGCCGCCCTGCTCGGGCTCGTGCTGTGCTTCGCGCTGGCAGGGCCGTTCGGGGCGACGGGCGCGGCGGCGGCGGGGGCGGGCGCGGTCGCGGTCTGGAACCTTGCCATGGCCGTCTACATCCGCGCGCGGCTGGGGCTGCGCCCGGGACTGCTGGACTTCGCGCAGCCGTGAGGAACGGAGGAGCCGCAGGTCATGCCTGACAACATCTTCGGCCTCGAAGCGCCCGCCGCAAGCGCGGGGCCGGTGGACGCCGCGGGTCCGATCCGCGATCTGCTCGCCCGGCTCGAGGCCGCGCGCGTGCGGCACTGCCACTGGAAGAGCAATATCCGCCTGGGGGCAAGCCTGCGCGGGGACGAGGATCTCGACCTTCTGGTGCATCGCGCCGATTCCGGGCCGTTCCTGGAGGCCGTCGCGGCGGCGGGATTCAAGCTGGCGCGCTCCTCGCGCCGGCTGGATCACCCCGGGGTGATCCACGCCTTCGCGCTGGATGCGGATGGGCGACGGTTGCTGCATCTCCACGCCTATTTCCGCGTGCTGAGCGGGGACAGCCTGGTCAAGAGCTTCCGACTGCCGGTGGAGCGCGCCCTGCTGTCCGGGTCGGCCCGGCGGCTGGGGGTCCGCGTGCCGCCGCCCGAGGCGGAGCTCGCGCTGTTCGTCCTGCGGGTGCTGCTGAAGCATGGCGACCCGGTGGAGATCGCGCTCGTCGGCCGGGACCACGGCGCCATCCCGACGGAGGCCGCATGGCTCGCCGGCCGGGCCGATCCGGAGGGCGCCGAGGCGTTCTGGCGCGAATGGCTGCCCGTCCCCGGCGTCCCCCCGCTGGCGACGGCGCTCGCCTCGCTGGAGCGGGCGGAAGACCGCTGGCGTCGCGTGGCGTTGGGACTGCGCGTCGCGCGGGCCCTGCGTTCGCGCCGCCGAGTCGGACCGGCGGCGGGCCTGGCCGAGCGCTGGCGGCGGGTGGCGGCGCTCGCCTCGGGCCGGCTGCTGTTGCGGCGCGATCTGCGGCCGCTTGCGGGCGGGGCCGTGGTCGCGCTGGTCGGGCCGAAGGCGGTGGGCAAGTCAACCCTCGGGCGGGAGCTCGCCCGCGTCCTCGGCGCCCATCTGGACCTGCGGCGGGTCCATGCCGGCAAACCGCCCGCGACCGTCCTCAGCGTCGCGCCGCGGCTGCTGGTTCCGCTCGCGCGGCGGATGTTCAGCGCCGAGCGCTCGGGCGAGTACGAGAGGCCGGAGCGGCGCGGGGCGGGGGAGCCTTCGCTGCTCCACGTGCTGCGCATGACGCTGCTGGCCTACGACCGGCGGGCGCTGCTGCGGCGGTGCTGGCGCGCGGCGGCCGCCGGCGCGATCGTGGTGACGGACCGCCACCCGTCCGAGACGCCGGGCGCCATTGACAGCGGACGCTTCGATGGCGCCGGGATCGCGGCCTGCCGACCGGGTCTGAAACGCTGGCTGATGAAGCGCGAGCGTGCGCTCTCCAGCGGGTTTCCCCGGCCCGACCTGGTTCTGCGCCTCGTCGCCTCGCCCGACACGGCGGTCTGCCGCGACGCGACGCGGAACAAGGCCGACGCTCCGGACGCCGAGGCCGTGCTGCGACGCTGGAGCCTCGAGACGCGCGGCGCCTTCGGCGACGCGCCGGTCGCGCTCATCGACACGGATCAGCCGTTGGAGCGGTCAGTCGCGGCCGCCCTGCGGGCCGTTTGGGAGGTGATCTGAAGCCGGGTCCTGCGCGATTTCCACGCTGGCGCCGAGGCCGACGGCCCAGAGAGCGGCCTCGGTGCGGTTTCGCGCGCCCGTCTTGCGCAGAATGGACTTCACGTGGACCTTGACCGTCGCGTCCGAGATCTCGAGTTGACGCGCTATCAGCTTGTTGGGCGCGCCGTTGCGCAAGGCTGCGAGGACCTGACGCTCTCTGGGAGACAGGGTCGCGAGGGCCTCGTGTCCGTGGAGTGTGCTGGCGGCTCCGGACGGGTGCTCCAGTTCCTCGTCGTCGTCATGAAGCTGACGCGGCGAAGCGGGAAAGAACCGCTCCCCGAGCATGATCACCTCTATCGACTTGATCAGGGCGTCGGCGCTCGCGCTCTGGAGAAGCGCGCCATCCACCATGGCGCCAAGCGGCCCGGTGAGCGCAGGATGATCCGCCGCATCCGTGACCATCACCAGATGTGCGTCGGGCGATGCCTCGCGAAGAAGAAGAACGTCCTGTGCCGACGGCGCGTTGCTGCGTCCGATGCCGATGACGAAAACGTCGCATTGCCCCGAGACGACGCACTCGCATCCGACGGCTTCGGCGATGGTAGGCCACAGGCCTACAACCCTAAGCGGAGAACGGGACAGGACCCGTCGGAAGCCTTCCCTCAGAACATGGTTTTGCTCGATAATCGCAACAGCGATGGTTTTTGCCATGGGATTGTCCATCGTCCACCAAAGCCCCACTGGGGTGGTGCGGGGTATGCGCAAAAAACACAGTCATCCGTACGTCCTACACAAAAAGCTGCTGCGGTATGTCAGTATCATTTTTCGTCCAGCGTCACGCAAGCCAGAGAGCATGGCGCATAGTGGGTAGGGATATCTTCATCATGGCTGCAACTTTCAGAAGCGCATATTAAGTTGAACATGAACCGTCCGTGTGCGGACGCCCCGCTGGCGGGACGCTGACCCGGTCCGCTTCCGCCGTCATTCGAACGGGACGCTTGAGCCGACGCGGACCATCACGACCTGCCGGACCGGCGCGCGGATGCGGGACGGCCGGGACGCGCGCATGCATAACAACACCGGCCACGAGACCGCGGCGATGACGGATCGCCACGCGCCGCTCAACCCGGATGGCGTCGTTGCGGCGATGACTCGGCTCGCAATCATCGCCGGGACGCAATCCGGACGCAGCGCCAGCCGTCCAGGGACGCAAAAAAACCAGAAACTCAAGCAATCCAGATACTTGTGGTGAGCCCGGCAGGGATCGAACCTGCGACCCGCTGATTAAAAGTCAGCTGCTCTACCAACTGAGCTACGGGCCCGACCGGCGCTCCTGATAGGCGGCGCGCCCTGGTCGGTCAAGGCTCGGATCGCCCGCCCCCACTGGCGCGCGGGGCCCGCGGGGCGTATATGCGCGGGCATGGACGCGACCCCCTCCGCCGCGCCCCTGCGCTTTCGCAAGATGCACGGGCTGGGCAACGACTTCGTGGTGATCGACGCGCGCGCGGGCGGCCCCCGCATGACCCCTGCGCTCGCCCGCGCTCTGGGCGACCGTCACCGCGGCGTCGGCTTCGACCAGCTCGCCGAGATCCTGCCCGGCGACGCCGACACGGACGCCCGCCTCGTCTTCTGGAACGCCGACGGCTCCGCCGCCGGCGCCTGCGGCAACGCCACCCGCTGCGTCGCCGACCTGCTGATGGCGGAAACCGGCCGCGACGCCCTGCTCCTGCGCTCCGACCACGGCGCCCTGCCCGCCCGGCGCCGCCCCGACGGGCTGGTGGAGGTCAACATGGGCCGCCCCGCCCTCGACTGGCCCGAGATCCCGCTGGCCGAGCCCGCCGACACCAACGCCCTCCCCCTCCCCGGCGCCCCCTCGGCCGTCGGCATGGGCAACCCCCACTGCATCCTCTTCGTCGAGGACGCCGAGGCCGCGCCCGTGGAAACCGAGGGCCCTCGCCTCGAGCATCATCCCCTGTTCCCCGAGCGCACGAACGTCGAGTTCGTCCAGGTCCTCGCCCCTGACCGCCTCCGCCTCCGTGTCTGGGAACGCGGCGCCGGCGTCACGCTGGCCTGCGGCTCGGGCGCCTGCGCCGCGGTCGTCGCCGCCGCCCGCCGCGGCCTCGCCGCCCCGCGCGCCCGCGTCGAGCTCGACGGCGGAACGCTCGAGATCGACTGGCGCGAGGACGGCGTGCGCATGGCCGGCCCCGTGTCCTACGTCTTCGAGGGCGCCCTCGACCCCGCCTTCCTCGCCGCCGCGCAGGAGGCCCCGGCATGAACGCCCCCGCAAAGCCCCCCGCGCCCGTCTTCGAGACCTTCGGCTGCCGCCTCAACGCCTACGAGACGGAGGCGATGAAGGACCTCGCCGCGCAGCACGGCCTGCAGGACGCCGTGGTGGTCAACACCTGCGCGGTGACGGCCGAGGCCGTCCGCCAGGCCCGCCAGCGCATCCGCCGCCTGCGCCGCGAGCACCCCGACGCCCGCCTCGTCGTCACCGGCTGCGCCGCCCAGACGGAACCGCAGACCTTCGCCGAGATGCCCGAGGTCGACCTCGTCCTAGGCAACCAGGAGAAGATGGCCGCCCCCGCCTGGGCGCGCCTCGCCGAGGAGGCGAAGGCCCCGGACCTCGTCGGCGAGACCGAGAAGATCCGCGTCAACGACATCATGTCCGCGACCGAGACCGCCGGCCACCTGATCGACGGCTTCGGCTCCCGCTCCCGCGCCTATGTCCAGGTGCAGAACGGCTGCGACCACCGCTGCACCTTCTGCATCATCCCCTATGGCCGCGGAAACTCCCGCTCCGTGCCCGCCGGCGTGGTCGTGGACCAGATCGGCCGCCTGACCGCGCGCGGCTACAACGAGGTCGTGCTGACGGGCGTGGACCTCACCAGCTGGGGCGCCGACCTGCCCGGCCGCCCGCGCCTGGGCGACCTCGTGCGCCGCATCCTGCGCCTCGTCCCCGACCTGCCGCGCCTGCGCATCAGCTCCATCGACTCGGTGGAGGCCGACCCCGCGCTGACCGAGGCCGTCGCGACCGAGCCGCGCCTGATGCCCCACCTGCATCTCAGCCTCCAGCACGGCGACGACCTGATCCTCAAGCGCATGAAGCGCCGCCACCTGCGCGAGGACGCCATCCGCTTCTGCGAGGAGATGCGCGCCACCCGCCCCGACATCGTCTTCGGCGCCGACATCATCGCCGGCTTCCCCACGGAGACGGAGGCGATGTTCGACAACTCCCTGCGCCTGGTGGAGGAGTGCGGCCTCACCTGGCTCCACGTCTTCCCCTTCTCACCGCGTCGGGGCACGCCCGCGGCCCGCATGCCCCAACTCCCCAAGGCGGAGGTCAAGGCCCGCGCCGCCCGCCTGCGCGAGGCCGGCGAGGCCGCCCGCGACCGCTGGCTCGCCTCCCGCGTGGGCGGCGCCGAGCGCGTGGTGATGGAAACCGAGTTCCGCGGCCGCACCGAGGGCTTCGCCGAGATCGACTTCGCCGAGCCCCGCGACCCCGGCGCCCTGACCGAGGCCCGCGTGGCCGGCTGGGGCGAGGGCCGGCTCAGGGCCGCCTGATTCAGCCCCGCGGTGTCCCCCGGAAGTCCGCCCAGAGCGGCAGGTGATCCGAGATCCGCCAGGACCGATCCCCGTGGTCCAGCGCCGGCTCCGCCCGGAACAGCACGTCCGAGAAATCGAAGCTCCCCGCTGAGATCAGCTCCATCGACAGCTTCCGCCGCGCGCCGTCTGCGAACCACGCGATCTGGTCGTAATGCTTGGCCGTGCCCGCCATCCGCGGCACGTCGCGAAGCTGCTCCGGCACGACCAGCCCCGCGCCGGTGAACGCCTCGTAGTTCGCGTCCCCGGCCCGGTCGATGTTGAAATCCCCCAGCACCAGCAGGTTGTGGTGCCAGCGGCTCATGTCGTCGGCCCAGTCCGCCATCCAGCGCCCGATCGCCGACAGCTCCCCCGTCCGGTCCGCCGCGCCCGCGCCGTAGAGCACATGGGCCGTGACCAGCACGAAGCTGTCCCGCCCCGCCTGGAAGCTGACCGCATAGGGCGTGCGCACGAAGCCCCGGAACGGATGCTCCGGCGACAACGCCCGCAGCACCTCTTCATCCGCCGGCGCCGCGAGTTCCCCGGCCAGCCCCGACAGCCGCACCCGCGAGGCGTCGAACAGGAAGCCCATCCGCTCCTGCGGCCCGCCCGCGTTGCGGTTCTCGTCCGTGATCAGGAACCCCCACCCGTCGCCCAGCGTCTTGATCAGCGTGCGCAGCGCCTGCAGGTCCCCCATGATCTCCTGCACCGCCACCACGTCGAAGCGACTTATGATCTGCGCGATCGAGTGCAGCGAGCGCCAGCACCGCTTCGGGCTGTCCCCGTCCCCGGCCAGCCACTTCTCCGTCAGCCGGCTGAACATCCGGATGTTCCAGGTCGCGATCAGCAGGTTGCGGTCCACCAGGCGCTTGGCCGGGATCTCCGCATCCAGCTTCGCGCGCAGGGCCTGAGCCTCCGCCTGCGCGACAGGCGGGGCGGTCCGGATATCGGGCAACGGCTCGGACATGCGGGGGCCTCCCTGACGACGACCGCCCCATCCTGCCACAACCCGCGCGCCCTTTCCTCTCCTCCCGCGCCGGGTTAGACCCGCAGGGCCCGCCCGCCTGCGCCGGGGAGACGCCATGTCCTTCTTCAACAAGCTCAAGTCCCGCCTTCTCAAGTCCTCCGACAAGCTCGACAAGGGCCTCGACGCCCTGATGGAGGAGGGCGAGGAGGCCCCCGTCGCCCCGCCCGAGACCGCGCCGGAGCAGCCTCCCGAGGAAAAGCCCGCGGCCCCCGAGGAAAAGCCGGCCGAACCGCCCCGCCGCGGCCTTCTCTCCCGCCTCCGCGGCGAGGAGAAGCCGGCCGAACCCGCCCCCGGCCGTCCCGAGCCCTCCGCCGCCCCCCGCTTCGAGAAGAAGCGCGTCCTCGACGACGAGCTCCTCGAGCAGCTCGAGGACCTCCTCATCTCCGCCGATCTCGGCGTGGACGCCGCCCTGCGCGTCACCGCCAACCTGGCCGAGGGCCGCTACGGCCGCCGCGTCGGCGCCACCGAGATCAAGCGCCTGCTCGCCCAGGAGGTCGCCAACATCCTGGAGCCCGTCGCCCGCCCGCTGCCCCTGACCGGCCAGAAGCCCCAGGTCATCCTGGTCGTGGGCGTCAACGGCTCGGGCAAGACCACCACCATCGGCAAGCTCGCCGCCCAGCTCTCCGGCGCCGGCAAGTCCGTGGTCGTCGCCGCCTGCGACACCTTCCGCGCCGCGGCCGTCGAGCAGCTCCAGATCTGGGG
>JBNJGE010000156.1:0-8581 GCA_051747505.1 Pseudomonadota bacterium
AAGATCCTCACCGCGACCACGGCCCTGGTCGCCGTCGGGTTCGCCGGCTCCGCGAACGCCGCCGAGCCCATCACCGCTTCCGTCGGCGGCTACTTCTTCACCGGCGTCGGCTATGCGGACGCGGAGACGTGGAACGCGACGACTGGCACGCTCAACGATAGGGACGGCTTCGGCGTCATTCGTGACGGCGAAATCTACTTCACCGCCACCGGCTCCTCCGACAACGGCCTGACCTTCACCGGCCACGTCCAGCTGGAGGCCTTCACTTCCGGCGACCAGATCGACGAGAACTGGGTCGAGGTCGAGGGCTCGTTCGGTCAGGTCCGCATCGGCGGCGACGACCACGCCTCCTACAACATGGCCGTGGGCAACCAGGCCTTCCGCGGCGCGCACATCGCGGTGCTCGACGGCTTCGGCAAGTCCGGCGGCCCGGCGGCGTTCGAGTCGCACAACCGCTTCGGCGACCAGATCGCCCTGCACTACTACACCCCGCGCATCAGCGGCTTCCAGCTCGGCGCGTCCTGGATGCCGGACGGCACCACGGATGGCGCCTTCGACAGCAACAACCTCGTCACCGGCATGGACGGTGATGTCGAGGACGTCCTCTCCATCGGCGCCAACTACATTGGCGACTTCAGCGGCGTCAGCCTGGGCCTGTCGGCCGGCTACGACTATGTGAGCGAGGAGGGGTATGCCGTCGCCGGTGATCCGACCACGGACATTGGCGACACCGATGGCTTCACCCTCGGCGCCACGCTCGGCTACGCCGGGTTCAAGCTGGGCGGCATCTGGCAGGAGGCGCTGGATGACCAGTCGATGCTCGACAACGTCGACAAGTACATCGGCACTCTGAGCTACGGCACGGGTCCGTGGACCTTCGGCGTCGCCTATGGCCGCTTCGAGGAAGACCGCACCGACGGCTTCGAGCAGGACAAGATCGCCGGGTGGGTCGACTATGCCCTGGCCCCCGGCGTCCAGCTCGGCGCGGGCGTCGAGTGGTCCGACGCCGACGCCTACACCGATGCGTTCGGTGAGGCGGCTCCGGACCAGGAAGGCGTCGCCGGCGTCGTCATGCTGGGCCTGAGCTTCTGATCGAAGCCAAGTCCTTCAGGACAGCACAGGAAGAGCGGGCCTTGCGCCCGCTCTTTTCTTTTGCGCCGCCTGCGCGTACCTCTCCCGCCGGAAGCTGGCAGGAGGGCGCGGGATATGAGCCTGCAGACCGTTCGGGAGCGTGTCGCCGCCGCCGCGCGCCGCGCAGGGCGTGACCCCGAGTCGATCACGCTGGTGGCCGTCTCGAAGGTCCAGCCGGAAGAGCGCGTGCAGGCGGTGCTCGACGAGGGCCACAGGGTGTTCGGCGAGAATCGGGTGCAGGAGGCCGAGACCCGCTGGGGCGAGCGGCGCGCGCAGTATCCCGATCTGCAGCTGCATCTCGTCGGCCCGCTGCAGACCAACAAGGTCAACAAGGCGCTCGAGCTCTTCGACGTGATCCAGTCCGTCGATCGGCCGAAGCTCGCCCGCAGGCTGGCGGAGGCCGCACAGGCCCGCGGCGCCTGTCCCGGCCTTTTCATCCAGATCAACACGGGCGAGGAGCCTCAGAAGGCCGGCATCGCGCCGGACGAGACCGACGCCTTCGTCGAGGAGTGCCGCCGAATGGAGCTCCCCCTTCTCGGCCTGATGTCCATCCCGCCGGCGGAGGAGGAGCCGTCGCTCCATTTCGCGCTGCTGGCCAAACTCGCCGAGCGCAACGGGCTGGCGGGCCTCTCCATGGGCATGAGCGGGGATTTCGAGACGGCCATCGAAATGGGCGCCACCCATGTCCGGGTCGGCTCCGCCATCTTCGGCGAGCGCGACTACGGCTGAGCGGTTCCGCCCCGCACGATCACCCGCGACCACGGCCGCCAGCGACGGAGGATCCACAGCAGGGTCTCCCGCGAGAAGGCGATGCATCCGGCCGTGGGATGGCGCGGCTTGCGGTGAACGTGAAGGAAGATGGCCGACCCGGCGCCGGGAACGCCGGTCGTGTTGTGATCCGTGACCGCCACGAGGTCATACATCGGATCGCCCCGCCGCAGACGCTCGTGCCCGAACGGATGCCACAGGTCGCGAAGCCCGCGATTGTAGGCGGGGTCCTGCGGGTCGTCCGACCAGATGTCGCCCGGACCGATCGGCCGGGCGGGGAGCGGGCCGGGCGCGCCGCCGAAGGGGTGGGGCAGCCGGTCGGCCCGCCAGAGGATCTCCGTCAGGCGCAGGACCCCCGCGGGCGTCGCCCCGTCGCCCTCCCGTTTCCCCGCCGTGACGCCGCCGCGCCCCAGCGCGCAGGGAAAACGCCGGCCCAGCAGACGGGCGCCCCAGCGATCGACGACAAGGTCTTCCGCCCGGGGCGTCAGGGTCACAGCAGATGGCCGCTCTTGGCGGCCTTCGTGGCCAGATAGCGCGTGTTGTGGGGATTCTCCCCGACCTTCAGCGCGACGCGCTCGGCCACCTCAACGCCGGAATTGGACATCATCCCGACCTTGCGCGGGTTGTTGGTCAGCAGCCGGACCGAGCGGAACCCCAGCCGCCGCAGGATGGTGGCGCCGATGCGGAAATCGCGCTCGTCGTCCTCGAAGCCGAGCCGGTGGTTGGCCTCCACGGTGTCGAAGCCCTGGTCCTGCAGGGAATAGGCGCGCATCTTGTTGGCCAGGCCGATGCCGCGCCCTTCCTGGTTGAGATAGAGCAGGACGCCCGCGCCTGCCTCCGCCATGGCCGCCAGGGCGCCGTTCAGCTGCGGGCCGCAGTCGCATTTCAGGGACCCCAGCACGTCGCCGGTGAAACAGGCGGAATGGAGCCGGGCCAGCACCGGCCGCGCCCGGTCGGGGTCGCCGATCTCGATCGCGTAGTGCTCCTCCGTCCCGTCGCCGGGGCGGAAGACATGGACGCGGCTGTTCTGCGCCGCGGCCAGCGGCACTCGGGCCGCGGAGACCGGGGCCATGGCGATCGACTCCGCCTCCGCGGCCAGCAGCTCCTCGACGTCGATGACCGACAGGCCGTGCGCCCGGGCCATGTCCTCCGCCGCCTTGCGCGAGGGCAGGGCGGAGACGAGGGCCGCGGGCAGAAGATGCGCCTGCTTGGTCAGGCGCACCGCCGCGCGGTGCAGCCCGGCGTCGCCGCCGCGACGGGTCGTGAAGGGACCCTTCATGGGCTCCGTCAGATCCTTGGCAGGGTCGGCCGTCGCCCGCACCCGGGCGTGGGTGAAGTCCGGATCCATGACGATGCGCGCCACGTCCCCGTCATAGGCCCGCGCCTTGAGCGTGCGAGCGCGCCAGGAGGTGATGACGAGGTCCGTCGCCCCGGCCGCGCGCAGGTCCTCCAGGCGCTCGGCGCTCAGCGTCTCGGCCGCGCCGGCCAGCACGCCGTCCCCGCCCTTGACGAGCGCCACCGCCGCGCCAATGCGCAGCTCCGCCCGCACACGCGCGGCGCGTTCCCAGATGCTCAGACTCAGGCCCATTCGCCACCGTCCCGTTGCGTCGATGTCCGGACAGATAGCGTTCGTCTCCGGAAATTGAAACAAAGCCGGGCGCCGGGTGACGACTGCGTGAAACTTTCGCGCCGCGACTATCGCCGAAGGCGCCTTTCGCACACATATCCGTCAGAACCGATTGCGGAGGGAGACGAGATGCCCGCGCTCAGGAGAATCCTTCTTGTGGACGACGACCCGGATCTGCGCGACGCGCTGGCCGACCAGTTGGTCATGACGGAGGACTACGATGTCTTCGAGGCCGAGACCGGCGCCGAGGGTCTCGAGAAGGCGAAGGGCGCCATCCACGACCTCGTGATCCTCGATGTCGGCCTGCCCGACATGGACGGGCGCGAGGTCTGCCGGCTCATGCGCAAGCAGGGCGTGAAATGCCCCATCGTCATGCTCACCGGCCACGCCACGGACGCCGACGCGATCCTGGGGCTGGACTCGGGCGCCAACGACTACATCGCCAAGCCCTTCAAGTTCCCCGTCCTGCTCGCGCGCATCCGCGCCCAGTTGCGCCAGCACGAGCAGTCGGAGGACGCGATTTTCGCCATCGGGCCCTACACCTTCAAGCCCTCGGTCAAGATGCTGGTGGACGAGAACGACAAGAAGATCCGCCTGACCGAGAAGGAGACGAACATCCTCAAATTCCTCTATCGCGCCAACGACGCGGTGGTGGCGCGGGACACGCTGCTGCACGAGGTCTGGGGATACAACGCCGGCGTGACCACCCACACGCTGGAGACGCACATCTACCGCCTGCGGCAGAAGATCGAGCCAAATCCCTCGGAAGCGCGGCTGCTGGTCACGGAATCGGGAGGATACCGCCTGGTGGTGTGAGCGCCCCGGACAGGCGCTTGAAAGGCGAGAGGGCGTTTACCAATTAGTCGGTGACCCTGGGAGCGATGCCAGAGCTTTCGAGCCGGCTCCGCCGTCCCCCCTCGCGGCGGAAAGCTCCCGCAAAGGGCGCGCCCGGCGGACCCCCTCCCGCCGGGCGCTGTTTTTCCTGAAGCCGGCGCGCCGGGTTGCAGCCGCAAGGCGGCCCGCGCATCTTGCGCCCTCCCGCCGAACCTCGTGCCGGAGCGCGCCGAATGCCTCTTACCGTCTGCACCTGGAACATCAACTCCGTCCGCCTGCGCGAAGGTCTCGTCCTGCGCCTGCTGGAGCAGGAAGGCCCGGACGTGCTGTGCCTGCAGGAGACCAAGTGCCCGGCGGACAAGTTTCCGCGGGAGCGGTTCGCGGAGCTCGGCTACAGACACATCGTGGTGCGCGGAGAGAAGGGCTACAACGGCGTGGCGATCCTCTCGCGCCTGCCTCTGGAGGACGCCGGCCAGTTCGATTTCTGCGAGAAGGGCGATGCGCGCCATGTCGCCGCGCGCCTGTCGGACGGCCTCCCGATCCACAATCTTTACGTTCCCGCCGGCGGCGACGAGCCGGATGTCGGGAAGAACCCGAAATTCGCGCACAAGCTGGATTTCGTGGACGAGATGGCCAGCCGCTTCCGCGACGCTGCGGGGCCGACCGTGCTGGTCGGGGACCTCAACATCGCCCCGGGCGAGGACGACGTCTGGTCCCACAAGCAGATGCTGAAGGTGGTCTCGCACACGCCCGGGGAAGTCGAGAAGTTCACCGGCGCGCAGGGCGCCGGCGGGTGGATCGACGCGGTGCGCCGCCACATGCCCGACGGCAAGCTGTATTCCTGGTGGTCCTATCGCGCGCGGGACTGGGCCGCTTCGGACCGGGGCCGGCGGCTGGACCATGTCTGGACCACGCCGGACATCCCGACCCGCTCGGCCCGCATCCTGCGCGAGGCCCGCGGCTGGGAGAAGCCGTCGGACCACGCCCCCGTGTTCGTGGAAATCGGCTGAGCCGGGATCAGCGTCCGGGCTGTCCGGCGCCTCCCTGGCATTCTTCCGATTCGATGCGCGCGGGCAGGAAGAGCCGGACCGGGATATCCACCCCTCGCTTCACCTCGTTGAGCGCGACGGTGGTGTTCCGGCCCTCGGCGTCCGTGACGATCCACTGGCGCAGTTCCAGCGGGTTGTCGTTGAAGACCAGCGTGATGGAGCCCTTGGCCGGATCGTCGGGATCCACCGCGGTCACCCGCATCTGGCCGGGCCGACGCTCGATGTTGCGCACCACCCCGTCCCGGCGCAGATCCACGTTCTCGGCAAGGAGCAGCTCCAGCGGCGTGGCCGAGAGCGGCGCGGTCTGCTTGGAGCAGTCGCGCAGGTCATAGACCACCACCCAGGTGCCGTCGGAAACCACCAGCGCCGGGTTGGGCGGCGTGTACTCGAACCGGATGCGCCCGGGCCGGTCGATGAAGAAGCGGCCGTCCGAGGTCTCCCCGTTGGGGGCGATCTGGACGAAGCCGCCTTCTGCGGTGTCGAGCGCGTTGAGATAGGCGCTGATGCGGGCGAGATCGCGGCCGGATTGCGCCTGCGCGGCCCCCGAGAGGGCGAGCAGGCCGGCGAGCGCGGCGAGAATCAGGCGTCGGGTCATGGCGTCCCATCTAAGCACTTGGGGGGCGCGTCCCAAGCGGGACGGCGGAGTTTTCGCGACTAGACGCGGATCGCGGCGATTCCGCGACCCCCTGAAACACGAGGGCCGCGAAAGCTCACGCCTCCGCGACCCCCGATGCGGTCCGCTCCAGGACGATCAGGCCGCCGCAACGCCGGCCGCCGGCGCGAAGCGGCCGTAGAAGGTCTCGCCCTTCTGCGCCATCTCGCGCAGCAGGGCAGGGGCGGCGAAGCGCTCCCCGTGCCGGGCGGCGAGGCGATCGCAGATCTCCACCGCCTTGCGGGCCCCGAGGATGTCCAGCCAGGAGAACGGGCCGCCGGACCAGGGCGCGAAGCCCCAGCCGAGGATCGCCCCGACATCGCCCTCGCGGATGTCTTCCAGCACGCCCTCCTCCAGCGCGCGGACGGCCTCCAGCGTCTGGGCCATGGCGAGGCGGTGCTGGACCTCGGTGACGCCGGGCTGCTGCTCGGCCTCCGGGTAGCGCTCGGACAGGCCCTCCCAGATGCCCTGCCGCTTGCCCTTCTCGTCATAGGCGTAGAGGCCGGCCTTGGCCTTGCGGCCCAGCCGCCCCTGCTCGACCATCCAGTCGACCAGGTCGTCGGCCGGGTTCTCCGGGTAGGCGTCGCCCATCGCGGCCTTGGTCGCCTTCGCGATCTTCTGGCCGAGGTCCAGCGCCGTCTCGTCCACCAGCTGGAGCGGGCCCAGCGGCATGCCGAACTGGCGCGCGGCGTTCTCGATCAGGGCCGGCGTCACGCCCTCGGTCACCATCCGCATCCCCTCGTTGATGTAGGGGATGATGCAGCGGTTGGCATAGAAGAAGCGGGCGTCGTTGACCACGATCGGCGTCTTGCGGATCTGGCGGACATAGTCGAGCGCCTTGGCCACCGCCGCGTCGCCCGTCTCCTTCCCCTTGATGATCTCCACGAGCATCATCTTGTGGACGGGGGAGAAGAAGTGGATGCCGATGAACCGCGCCGCGTCGCGCGACGCCTTCGCCAGGTCGGTGATCGGCAGCGTCGAGGTGTTCGTGGCGAAGATGGCGTCCGCCGGCAGGTGTTTCTCCGCCGCCTGCGTGACCCTGGCCTTCAGCTCCGGGTCCTCGAACACCGCCTCGATGACCAGGTCGCAGCCTTCAAGCTCCGCGTAGTCCTCGGTCGCCGTGACGCGGCCCAGCACCTCGGCCTTGCCGGCCTCGGTCACCTTCTTCTTCTTCATCCCCTCGTCGAGCAGGCCGGTGATGTGGGCGACGCCGTTCTCCGCGCTGGCCTGATCACGGTCCACCAGCACGACCTCCATCCCCGCATTGGCGGAGACGTAGCCGATTCCGGCGCCCATGAAGCCGCCGCCGCCCAGCACGCCGATCTTTTTCACCCGCATGTCGGGCACGCCCTCGGGCCGCACGGCGCCCTTCTCCAGCGCTTCCTTGTTGACGAAGAGGGAGCGCATCATGGCGGTCGAGGAGGGGTTGAGCAGCAGGTTCACGAACCAGCGCGCCTCGATCCGCAGGGCGGTGTCGAAATCGACCAGCGCGCCCTCGTAGACCGCGGCCAGCAGCGCCTTCGGCGCCGGGTAGGCCCCCTGCGTGCGGCCGTTGACCATGGCCGCGGCGCCCACGAAGGTCTCGAAGCCCTGCGGCGTGTAGGGGGCGCCGCCGGGCATCTTCCAGCCCTTCGCGTCCCAGGGCTTGACCAGGTCGGCGTCGGAGGCGTTCAGCACCCACTCCTTCGCGCGGGCGAGAAGCTGGTCGGGCTCAACAATCTCGTCGATCAGGCCTGCGCCCTTCGCCTTGGCGGGCTCGACCATCCTGCCCTCCAGCAGGAAGGGCGAGGCGCCCATCGCCCCCAGCATCCGGCTGACGCGGGTCGCGCCGCCGGCGCCGGGGAACAGGCCCACCATGATCTCCGGCAGCCCGATCTTGGCCTTCGGATTGTCCGCGGCGATGCGCCGATGGCAGGCGAGGCCGAGCTCCAGCCCGATCCCGGCCGCCGTGCCGGGGGAGGCCCAGGCGTTCGGCTTGCCGCCCTTCTTTGACTTGCGGTCCATGCCCGCCAGCTCGATCTTTCGCAGCAGGCCGTGCATCCGCATCACGCCGTCGAACAGCCCCTTCGCCGGGTCGTCCCCGGCGGCGTCGCGCATGGTCGCCAGCACCTTGAGGTCCATGCCCCCCGCGAAGTCCGGCTTCGCGGAGGTCAGCACGATCCCCTTCACCGCCTTGTCGCCCAGCGCCTTGTCGATATGGCGGTCCAGCTCCTCGAGCCCGTCCAGCGTCATGACGTTCATGGAGCGGTCGGGCAGGTCCCAGCTGATGACGGCCACGCCGTCGCCGTCGACCTCGTAGTGGAAGATCTCGGTCATATCGGGTCTCCTTCCCGCGGGCTCACAGCCGCTCGAGGATGGTGGCGGCGCCCATGCCGGAGGCGACGCAGAGGGTGGCGAGCGCCGTGCCCTCGCCGGTGCGCTCCAGCTCGTCCAGCGCCGTGCCGATGATCATGGCGCCGGTCGCGCCCAGCGGATGGCCGTAGGCGATGGCGCCGCCGTTCACGTTGACCTTGTCGTGGT
>JBNJGE010000157.1:0-8379 GCA_051747505.1 Pseudomonadota bacterium
CGCGTCGAAGGCGGGCGGCGCGCCCGCCGGGGCCCGGCGTCCCGCCCAGGGCGCCCGCTTCAGCCTGACGCGCGCGGCCGCCTATGCCCATCGCGAGACGCTGGAGTTGCTGCGCGACCCGGTGCGCCTGGCCTTCGCGTTCCTGGGCTCGGCGATCCTGATGGTCGTGTTCGGCTACGGCATCACGCTGGACGTGGAGGAGCAGCGCTTCGCCGTCCTCGACCTCGACCGCAGCCCCGAGAGCCGGGAGTATGTGTCGGCCTACGAAGGCTCCCCCTATTTCGAGCTGGCCGCGGAGATCGCCTCGCCCGAGGGCGGGCGGCGGCTGATGGCGGAGGGCGACGTCACCCTGTGGCTGGAGATACCGCCCGGCTTCGGCCGGGCCCTTCGCGGGGGCGAGCGGCCCGAGGTGCTTGCGGTGGTGGACGGGACCGCGCCCTATCTGGGCGAGACGGTGGAGGGCTATGTCGGGGGCATCCATGTCGACTGGCTCGCCCGCCGGGCGGAGGAGAAGACGGGCCGCCGGGTTGTGGAGATCGCCGAGATCGAGACGCGCTTCCGCTACAATCCCTCCTTCGAGAGCCTCAACGCCATGGCGCCGGCGCTGCCGGCCCTGCTGCTGATGCTGCTGCCCGCGATTCTGACCGCTGTTTCGGTCACGCGGGAGAAGGAGCTGGGCGCGATCGCCAACTTCTATGTCACTCCGACCACGCGGCTCGAGTTCCTGGCCGGCAAGCAGGCGCCCTATGTGGCGGTGGCCTTCGTCAACTTCCTCGCGCTGGCGGTGATGACGGCCGGGGTGTTCGGCGTGCCGCTCAAGGGCTCGGCCACGGCGCTGGCGGTCGGCGCGGCCCTCTATGTCTGGGCGACGACCTCCTTCGGGCTGGTGATCTCCTCGCTGGTCTCCTCGCAGGTGGCTGCGGTGTTCGCCACGGCGCTGATCTCTCTGATCCCGACCATCCAGTTCTCCGGGCTGCTGCAGCCGGTCTCCACCCTGGAAGGGGGGGCGCGGGTGATCGGCAGCCTGTGGCCCGCCAGCTATTTCCTGCATCTCAATGTCGGCGCCTTCACCAAGGGGCTGGGCTGGGCGGATCTCTTTCCGGACATCCTGGCGCTGGTCGCCTTCCCGCTGGTCTTCACCGCCATCGCCGTCGCCGCGCTGCGCGGACAGGAGCGCTGAGCGTGGCCGGCCCCTTCGACCCCGCCCGCTTCGGCCGCCGGCTGGCGCGCATCCACCGGCTGGGGGTGAAGGAGCTGCTGACGCTGATCCGCGACCCGGTGATGGCCGGGCTGCTGGTCTACGCCTTCTCCTTCGGCGTCTACACGGACGCGACGGCGGTGGGCAGTTCGGTCAACAACGCCTCGGTGGCCGTCGTGGACGAGGACCGCTCGGCGCTCTCTCGCCGGCTGGCCGACGCGCTCCTGGCGCCGGAGTTCCAGCCGCCCGAGCTGATCCCGGCCTCCGAGACGGACGCGGCGATGGATGCCGGGCGCTACCTGTTCGTCATCTCGATCCCGCCGGACTTCGAGGCCGATCTGCGCGCAGCGCGCCGGCCGGAGATCCAGCTTCTGGTGGACGCCACGGCCATGGAGCAGGCGGGGCTCGGGGCGGGCTACATCGAGGCGATCCTGCGCGAGGAGATCATGCGCTTTGCAACCGGCCGGGAACTGGCCGCGGCCCCGGAGGCGGAGCTGGTCACGCGCTCCGCCTTCAACCCCAACCGCTCCAACACGAAGTTCATGGCCGTGATCTCGCTGATCGGGCACATCAACATCCTGACCATCATCCTTACCGGCGCCGCCCTGATCCGGGAGCGCGAGCACGGCACGCTGGAGCATCTGCTGGCCATGCCGATCACGCCGCTCGACATCGCGCTGGCGAAGATCTGGGCGAACGGGGCGGCGGTGCTGGCGGCCGCCACGCTGTCGCTTCTCCTGGTGGTGGAGGGGATGCTGAAGGTGGAGTTCGCCGGCTCCCGCGCGCTGTTCCTCTTCGGGACTGCCCTCTACCTGTTCTCCGCCACGGCCCTCGGGGTGTTCCTGGCCACGCTGGCGCGCTCCATGGCCCAGTTCGCGTTGCTGTTCTTTCTGGTCATCCTGCCCATGCAGATGCTCTCCGGCGGGGAGACGCCGGTGGAGAGCCAGCCGGACTGGCTCCAGCCCATCACCTTCCTCCTGCCCTCGCGCCATTTCATCAGCTTCAGCCAGGCGATCATCTTCAAGGACGCCGGGCTGTCGGCCGTCTGGGTGGAGTTCCTGGTGGTCGGACTGATGGGGCTCGCGCTGCTGGCGGTCAGCCTGGCGCTGTTCCGCCGCTCGGTGGCGGAGGAGCGCTAGCGCGGCCCGCGCAGGCGCCCGATCTCCTCGGACGAGAAGCCGAAGGCCAGCAGCACGTCCTCGGTGTCCTCGCCCAGCAGGGGCGCGCGCCGGCGCACGCCGCCCGGGGTGCCGGTCATGCGCACGGGTGCCCCGGCGATGGTCAGCGGGGCGTCCGCGCCCGGGACCTCGACCTTCGCGAGCATCTGGCGGATGGCGAAATGCGGGTCCGCGAAGACGTCGTCAGCGTGGTAGACGGGGGCGACGGGGACCTCTCCGC
This sequence comes from Pseudomonadota bacterium, assembly GCA_051747505.1. GTDB lineage: Bacteria > Pseudomonadota > Alphaproteobacteria > Rhodobacterales > Rhodobacteraceae > Albimonas. Next base: position 2,597 of record JBNJGE010000157.1, read on the forward strand.
CGAGGATGCCCTTGATCTCCTCGCGCGTGCGCCCGCCGCACCAGTCATTGACGAAATCGGTGACGAGTTGGTGGTTCTCCATCCGCGCGGCGTTGGTTGCGAAGCGCGGGTCGCTCTCCAGCTCGGGATGGCCAATGCGGCGCACGAAGCGGCCCCAGAAAAGGTCCTTGGGGATGCCGAGGCTGATCCAGCCGTCCTTCGCGCGGAACAGGCCGAAGGGGTGGAGCAGGGGGTGGCCGTTGCCCTGCGGCCCCGGCGCGACGCCGGTGGCGGAGTACTGGAAGACCAGCCGCTCGCACAGCGCGAGGATGCCGTCGACCATGGCGACGTCCACGAACTGCCCCTCGCCCGTGCGCTGGGCGCGCCAGCAGGCGCAGGCCACGCCGAAGGCCGCCCACATGGCGGGCACGATGTCGCCGACGCCGGGGCCGATCTTGGTGGGCGGTCCGTCCTTCACGGGGCCGGTGATGCCCATGATCCCGCCCATGGCCTGGGAGATCGGGTCGTAGGCCGGCCATTCCGCATAGGGGCTCTCGCCCGTGCGCAGGTCGCCGAAGCCGCGCACGCAGGCGTAGACGAGCGCGGGATTGACGCGGCGCAGTTCCTCGTAGGGCAGGCCGAGGCGCTCCATGACGCCGAGGCGGTAGTTCTCGATCAGTACGTCCGCGTCTCGGACCATGCGCAACAGGGCCTCCCGCCCCTCCTGCGACTTGAGGTCGAGCGTCATGGACAGCTTGTTGCGGTTGATGGAGGCGAAGTAGGCGCCGTAGCCGCCTTCGTCCTGCGGCGTGGCGCCCTCCGGCCAGGGGCCAATCTCGCGCGCGGCGTCGCCCTCGGGCGGCTCGATCTTGATGACCCGGGCGCCCTGGTCGGCGAGCATCATGGCCGCGAAGGGGCCCGAGAGCATCTGGGTGAGGTCGAGCACCGTAAGCCCCTCCAACGCGCCGCCCGTCGGCGCGCCGGGAAAGCGCCCGGCCGGGCCTGCCTCGCCTTCGCCCTGCATCCCATCTCCCCCCTTTCGCGGTCCGGTCCGGCGGACGGTATATGCGGGCGGGGCGGTCGGGGAAAGGCGCCGGTCGCCGGCGACGCTCCACCAAGCCGCAGGCGACGCGACGAGCGCCGGAGCAACGCGGAGCGGGCGGGACGCGTTATGCGCCGGGATCCGCCGGAACGGGATCGGCGAGGCGGATGCGGCGGTTGAAGAGGGACCGGCTTTGATGGCGAACGGGACGCCGGGCGTCTGGGAGCGCCTCTGGGACTTCGCGGAGGCGCAGTGGATGGCAAGTCTGAGCCCCGGCGAGGCGGGGCTGCGGCTGGCCGCGGCGCTGATTCTGGCCGGGCTGCTTGGTTTCGAACGCGAGACGCGCGGGCGCTCCGCAGGGCTGCGGACGCACATGCTCGTGGGGCTGGCCGCCTCCCTTTTCACGTTGCTGTCGTTCGAACTCTTTCACTGGGTGCGGTCGCTGGACGACGATGCCGCGGCGTCCGATCCCCTCCGTCTTCTGGAGGCGATCACCGCCGGGGTGGCGTTCCTCGCGGCGGGTTCGATCTTTCGCGACAGCGAGCGCGTGCGCGGGCTGACGACGGGGGCGGGGCTGTGGATGGCCGGGGCGATCGGCATGGCCTGCGGTCAGGGGCAGATCCTGCTCGCCGCGCTTGCCACCGTGCTCGCGCTGGCCGTGCTGAGACTGATCATGCTTCTCGAGTGAACGGTTCGCCCCGCCGGCAGGGCGGGCGTTTGCCGCCCGGCGGCTTCACTCCCCCGCCTGCGGCTCGCGCGCGAGGTCGGCCAGAATGGGGCAGTCGGGCCGGTCGTCGCCCTGGCAGCGATGCACGAGGTCCGAGAGCGTCTCGCGCAGGCTGCGCAGCTCCTCGATCTTCCGGTCGATCTCGCCCAGATGCGCCTGCGCCACCCGCTTGACGTCGGCGGAAGCCCGGCCGCGGTCCTCCCAGAGGGCGAGAAGGGCGCGGCAGTCCTCGATCGAGAAGCCCAGCGAGCGGGCGCGGGCCAGGAAGGCCAGCTTGTGCACGTCTTCGCCCGAGAAATCGCGATAGCCGCTGGGCGCGCGGTCCGGGCGGATCAGCCCGATCTCCTCGTAGTAGCGGATGGTCTTGGCCGGCAGGCCCGAGGCCGCGGCGGCGTCCTTGATGTTCATGCCTCGCCCTCCGGCCGCCAGGACTTGAGCAGAAGCGAGTTGGAGACGACCGAGACCGAGGAGAGCGCCATGGCCGCCCCCGCCACCGCTGGGTTGAGCAGCCCCAGCGCCGCAACGGGGATGCAGACCGTGTTGTAGACGAAGGCCCAGAACAGGTTCTGGCGGATCTTGCGCCGCGTCGCGCCCGCGATGTCGAGCGCGGCGGCGACGAGGCCCGGGCGCGGGCGCATCAGCGCCATGCCGGCCGTCTCCATCGCCGCGTCCGCGCCCCCGCCCATGGCGATGCCCAGATCGGCGGCGGCCAGCGCCGGGGCGTCGTTGATGCCGTCGCCAACCATGGCCACGCGCCGGCTGGCGGCGGCGAGTTCGGCCACCGCCTGCGCCTTGCCTTCGGGCTTCACCTCGGCGCGCACGTCGTCGATGCCCAGCCGCGCGGCCACCGCGCGGGCCGCGGCCCAGCTGTCGCCGGTCAGCAGGATGGTCTTCACGCCGCGGGCCTTCAGGGCGGCGATCGCCTCCGCGGCGCCCTCGCGCGGGGCGTCCTCAAGCGCGATCAGACCCAGCGGGCGCCCCTCGCGGGAGATCCAGACGACCGTGCGCCCGCCCTCGGCCAGCGCCTCGGCCTCGGCCCGCTGGCCGGGGGTCGCGTCGGGCGCCGCGAAGGGGGCGCGGCCGATGCGGATGGTCTCGCCCTCCAGGCGGGCCTCGGCGCCTTCGCCGACCACGGCGCGGAAATCCTCGGCCTCGCCGGTCCGTGGCCCGCCGGTGGCCTCGACCATGGCACGGCCGAGCGGATGCTCCGAGCCCGTCTGGACCGTGGCGGCCAGCGCCAGCAGGGACTCCCGGTCGCCCTCGAAGGCCCGAACCTCCGTCACCTGCGGCCGGCCCTCGGTCAGGGTGCCGGTCTTGTCGAAGACGACCGTATCGAGAGTCTGGGCCCGCTCCAGCGCCTCGATGTCCTTGATCAGCACGCCCGCGCGGGCCGCCGCGCCGGTGCCGGCGACCAGCGCCGTCGGCGTGGCGAGTCCCAGCGCGCAGGGGCAGGCGATGACCACGACCGACACGGCGGCGGCGAAGGCGTGCTCGAAGGGCGCGCCGTAAGCGAGCCAGGCGCCGAGCGTCACGGCGGCCACCGCCAGCACCGCGGGCACGAACACGGCGGCGATGCGGTCCACCAGCCGCTGCACGGGCGCCTTGCCGGTCTGAGCCTGCTCCACCAGCCGGGCGATCTTCGCCAGCGTGGTGTCGGCGCCCACCCGCTCGGCGCGCAGCCGCACCGCTCCGGCGCCGTTGACGGACCCGGCGGTGACCGGGTCGCCCTTGCGGCGGGCGACGGGCAGGGGTTCGCCCGTGATCAGGCTTTCGTCGAACTCGCTCTCGCCCCGGGCGATGGTCCCGTCCACGGGCGCCCGCTCGCCGGGGCGCAGGACGATCATTTCGCCGACATGGACCTCCGCGACGGGCACCTCGTGCTCCTCGCCCCCGCGCAGGACGCGGGCGCGCTCGGGGCGCAGGGACATCAGTTCGCGCAGCGCGGCGGAGGCGGAGCGCTTGGCGCGGGCCTCCAGCCACTTGCCGGCGAGGATCAGGGTGATGATGACCGCGGCCGCCTCGAAATAGAGGTGCGGGGCGCCGGTCAGCCCGTGCAGGGCCAGCTGCCAGACGGAGAAGCCGTAGGCCGCCGAGGTCCCCAGCGCCACCAGCGTGTCCATGTTGGCTGTCCGCGCCTTCAGCGCCGCCCAGGCCCCGCGGTAGAAGCGCCGGCCGATCCAGAACTGCACGGGGGTGGCCAGCGCAAGCTCCATCCACGGCGCCATGCGCAGGGACGGGTCGAACTGCATCAGGACCATCTGCGCGAGCAGCGGCAGCGTCAGGACGGCCGAGATGGCGAGCTCGCGCCGCTCCCGCCGGGCGGCGTCGGCCTCGCCGTCTCCGGCGGGGGCGCCCTCCTCGGGCAGGGCGGCGTCGAAGCCGGCCTCGCGCACCGCGGCGATCAGGTCGTCGGGGCTTCCGGCCTCGGGGATCTGGCGGACCTCTGCGCGGTCGAGGGCGAGGTTCACCTCCGTCGAGAGCACGCCCGGCGCGGCGGCCAGCGCCCGCTCCACCCGGCCGGCGCAGCCCGCGCAGGTCATGCCGCGGATGTCGAGCGTGATCCTGCGCTCGCGCACGCCGAAGCCGGCCCCGCGCACCGCGTCGGCGAGAGCGGCGGGGTCGGCGGCGGCGGGGTCGTAGGCCACTTCGGCGCGCTCGAGGGCCAGGTTGACCCGCGCCTCGCGAACGCCGGGCGCGGCGGACAGCGCCCGCTCCACGCGCCCCGCGCAGCCCGCGCAGGTCATGCCGGTGACCGGCAGGCTCAGGCGGGTGTCCGCGGTCCCGGAAACTTCGCTCAGCGCGTCCTTCATGCCCCGACTCCTCTCAGTGCAGAGCGGGAGATAGAGCTTCCAGCGACTGGAGGGTCAAGGGGGGCGTTGGCGAGGCGCCTCAGGGCAGGCGGAAATGCCGGGTGTTGGCCAGCGAGGGGATGCGGGCGCGGGCCGTATCCACGGCGCTGAGGTCGAGATCGACCATGGTGACGCCGGGCGCCTCGCCTCCGTCGGCGAGGACCGCGCCCCACGGGTCCACCGCGAGCGAGTGGCCGTAGGTCTTGCGTTGCCGGCCGCCCTCCACGGCCTTGACCGGATGCTCCCCCGTCGCGGCGGGGGCGAGGACGAAGCAGCCGGTCTCTATCGCGCGGGCGCGCAGCAGCGGCTCCCAGTGCGCGGCGCCGGTGGGGCGGGTGAAGGCGGAGGGGACGGTGAGGATGCGCGCCCCGGCCTCGGCCAGCGCGTGGTAGAGGGCGGGGAAGCGCAGATCGTAGCAGATGGTCAGGCCCAGCCGGCCCCAGGGGGAGTCGGCGACGACGGCCTGCTCTCCGGGGCGGAAGGCCTTCGACTCCCGGTAGCTCTCGCCCTCGCCGACCTCCACGTCGAACATGTGGATCTTGTCGTAGCGCGCCACGATCCCGCCCGTGTCATCCAGGAGGAACGAGCGATTGACGAAGCGGGGGCGCTCCCGGTCGGCCTCCTCTTCGGCCTTCAGGGCGAGGGAGCCCACGAGGACGTGGATGCCGAGCCCGGCGGCAAGGTCGCGCAGGCCGGCCAGCGTCGGGTCCTCGGCCTCGGTCGTCAGGACCTCCGCCTGATGCCGGCGGGAGAAGGTGACGATGTTGGTGACTTCGGGGGTGAGGGCGAAGTCCGCCCCGTCCGCCTTCGCCTGCCGGATCAGCTCCGCGGTCGCCGCGAGGTTTTCCGCCGGCACGTCCCCGGCGCAGGTCTGGATGAGGGCGGCGCGCAGGCGGCTCATGCCGCGAGCATGGCGTCGAGCTTGCCGGCGCGCTCCAGCGCGTGGAGCTCGTCGCAGCCGCCGATGGGCGCGCCGTCGATGAAGATCTGGGGCACGGTCCGTCCGCCATGGGAGCGCTGGATCATCTCCTGCCGGGCCCCGGGCTCGGAGAAGATGTCGTGCTCCACATAGGACACCCCCTTGCTCTCCAGCAGGCGCTTGGCGCGCACGCAGAACCCGCAGATGGGGGATGTGTAGATCTCCACCGGTTTCATTCCGTCTCCTCGTCTTTCCCTTCGGGGAATA
>JBNJGE010000158.1:0-8345 GCA_051747505.1 Pseudomonadota bacterium
CCGGCCGCCACCCACACCTTCGCCCATCTCTCCGCCTCCATCGTGCTCTCGCGCAAGAAGGCGTCGCAGGGGCTCTACCCGGCCATCGACCCGCTCTCCTCCTTCTCCAAGCTGCTCACGCCGGCGGGGGTGGGGGAGCGGCACTACCGCGTCGCCCGCGGCGTGCGGAACGTGCTCGCCGAATACGAGGACCTGAAGGACATCATCGCCATGTTGGGCCTCGAGGAGCTGTCGGAGCGCGACCGCGCCACCGTCGCCCGCGCCCGGCGACTGGAGCGCTTCCTCACCCAGCCCTTCTTCACGACCGAGCAGTTCACCGGCAAGACCGGCCGCTTCGTGACGCTGGAGGAGACTCTCGACTCCTGCGAGGCCATCCTCAACGACGCCCATGCCGACCGCCCCGAGGGAGACTTCTACATGATCGGCGCGCTGGACGAGCTCGACCGGGCCCGGGGGGGCGCCGATGCGGCTTAGGATCGTCACCCCCTCCGAATCCCGCCTCGACGCCGAGGTCGTGCGCATCGTGGCCGAGGGCGCGAACGGCGCCTTCGGCCTGCTGCCGCGGCATGTCGACTTCGTCTCCGCCCTCGTCCCCGGCATCCTGACCTACCAGGCCGAGGACGCGCCCGAGCGCTACGCCGCGCTCAACGGCGGCACGCTGGTCAAGTGCGGCGACGAGGTCCTCGTCGCCGCCCGCAGCGCCATCCTGGGCGAGGACCTCGCCGCGCTCGAGACCCGCGTGCAGGAGGAGTTCCTGGAGATCGACGAGGAGGAGCGTCTCGCCCGCTCCGCCATGGCCCGCCTCGAGGCCGGCATGATCCGCCGCTTCGTCGAACTGAGGCAGGAGGGGTGATGCCCGAGAGCGACCGGAAGGACGCGGATCGCAAGGAGGAGGGCCGGGCCGCGGCCGACGCCGTGGGCCGCAGCGCCCGGCGCAAGCTCCGCGCGCGGCGCGAGGGTCGGCGCAGCGCGCTGCGCGGCTTCGGCATGTTCGGCCTCGTGGGCTGGGCCGTGACGGTCCCCACGCTCGTCGGCGTCGCCCTCGGCGTCTGGCTCGACTCCATCACCGACGGCGAGCGGTCCTGGACGCTCGCCCTCCTGCTCGCCGGCGTCGCCGTGGGCTGTCTCAACGCCTGGTACTGGGTGCGCAAGGAGAGCGAGGATGACCGCTGATCCCCTTCTCATCGCCCTCGCCTTCCTCGGCGGCGCCGCCGCGGGCGTCGCCTATTTCCTGCTGCTCTGGCGCGCCATCCGCCATCTGCGCGAGGGCGGCGGCTGGGGCCCCTTCGTCCTCTCCGGCGCCCTGCGCGCGGGCCTGCTCCTGCTGGGCCTCGTCCTTCTGATGCGCGCCGGCGCGCCCGTCGAGGTCCTCCTCTTCGCCGCGCTGGGCTTCTTCGCCGCGCGCCTCGCCGCCACGCGCCTCGCGCGCCCCGACGACCGGGAGGGCTAGGGCATGGAGATCAGCCCCGACCAGATGGTCCTCTTCGAGTGGCGCGGCCTCCAGCTCAACGCCACCATCGCCTTCACCTGGGCGATCATGGCGCTGCTGACCGTCGGCTCCGCCGCCATCACCCTGCGCCTCAAGCGGAGCGAGCATGTCTCCCGCTGGCAGGTGATGCTGGAGGTGATCGTCACCGGCATCCGCGACCAGATCGACGAGGTCGGGGCGGAGCGTCCCGACCGCTACCTCCCCTTCATCGGCACGCTGTTCCTGTTCGTCGCCACCTCCAATTTCCTGATGATCGTGCCCGGCTACCAGCCCCCGACCGGCTCGCTCTCGACCACCGCCGCGCTGGCCGTCTGCGTCCTCGTCGCCGTGCCCGTCTTCGGCATCGCCGAGCGGGGGGCGGGCGCCTATCTGCGCGACTATCTCCGCCCCAGCTACGTGATGCTGCCCTTCAACATCATCTCGGAGGTCTCGCGCACCGTGGCGCTGGCCGTGCGCCTCTACGGCAACGTGATGAGCGGCACGGTGATCGCGGGCATCCTCATCGCCATCGCCCCCTTCTTCTTCCCGATCCTCATGCAGCTGCTCGGCCTGCTGACCGGACTGATCCAGGCCTACATCTTCGCCGTCCTCGCCATGGTCTACATCGCCTCGGCCACCCGCGCCCGCGGGGGCGGCGGCGAGACATCGTCCTCCCAGGGAGACTGAGAATGGATTACTCCGCCCTGATCTCGATCGCCTCGATCGTGACCGCCGGCCTGACCATCGCCATCGGCTCCATCGGCCCGGCGCTGGGCGAGGGCCGCGCCGCGGCCCAGGCGCTCGCGGCCATGGCCCAGCAGCCGGACCTGGCCAACACGCTCTCGCGCACGCTCTTCGTCAGCCTGGCGATGATCGAGTCGACCGCCATCTACTGCTTCGTCGTGGCGATGATCCTGCTCTTCGCCAACCCCTTCGCCGCCGCGGGCGGGGGAGGCTGAGCCGTGCAGATCGACTGGCTCACGGTCGCCGCCCAGGTCGTCAACTTCCTCGTCCTGGTCTGGCTGCTGCGCCGCTTCCTCTACGGCCCCATCACCCGCGCCATGGCCGCGCGCGAGGAGCGCATCGAGAGCCGCCTGGCCGAGGCGCGGGCGAAGCGTGACGAGGCGACCCGCCGGACCGAGGACCTCGAGGCCGAGCGTCAGGAGCTCGAGGACCAGCGCCAGCGCATGCTGGAAGAGGTCCGCGAAGAGGCCCGCGAGCTGCGCGAGAAGCTGGAGCGGGAGCTGCGCGAGGAGATCGCCGGCAAGCGCGAGGACTGGCGCGACCGCCTCGCCGGCGAGCGCCAGGCCTTCCTGCAGGCCCTGCGCCGCCGCGCCAGCCGTCACGCCTTTAACATGCTGCGCCAGCTTCTCGACGACTTCGCCGACGCCGACCTTTCCGAGCGCGTCGCCGCCCGCTTCGTGGAGCATCTCGAGGGGCTCGACGACGACACGCGCCGCAAGCTGGCCGAGGCCGCCCGCCAGGCCGGCGGCAAGGCGCTGGTCGAGACCGCCTCCGACCTGCCCTCGGGCGTGCGCAGCCAGCTCACCCGCGCCCTCCACGAGGCCGTCTCCCCCGATCTGGAGCCCGAATACCGCGCCGCCGAGGATGTCGCCCTGGGCGCCCGCCTGACCATCGGCGCGCGCGTGCTGGACTGGACCGCCGCGCGCCATATCGACCGGCTCGAGCAGCGCGTGGAGGCCGAGTTCGACGCCCTGCGCCGCGGCGGCGGCGGGCAGGGGAGCGAAGCCCGGCCGCAGACCCGCAGCGATGAGGCCTCCGGCCCGCAGGAGCGGACCGGATGAGCGCCGACCTTCCCGATCTGCACGACCTGCCCGAGCAGCTCTTCGCCCGGCTCGACCGCGCCGCCTCCGCCCTGCGCCCGGAGCCCGACTTCGCCGAGATCGCCACCGTGCTCAGCGTGGGCGACGGCGTCGCGCAGGTCTCGGGCTTCGAGGACCTGCGCAACGACGAGCTGGTGATCCTCTCGGACGGCACGCCCGGCATGGCCTCCAGCCTCTCCGAACGCCGCGCCGGCATCGTCCTGCTCGGCGACGCCGAGACCGTGCGCGCCGGCGACCCCGTCCGCCGCACCGGCCGCGTGGTGGACGCGCCCGTGGGCGAGGCCCTGCTCGGCCGTGTGGTGGACGCCCTCGGCCGCCCCCTGGACGAGCACGGCCCCGTCGACGCCGAGACCCGCCTGCCCGTGGAGCGCCCCGCCCCCCCGATCATCCACCGCGCCCCCGTCTCCACGCCCCTTCAGACCGGGATCAAGGCCGTGGACGCCGCCATCCCCATCGGCCGGGGCCAGCGCGAGCTGATCGTGGGCGACCGCCAGACCGGCAAGACCGCCATCGCCGTGGACGCGATCCTCAACCAGCGCGAGGGCGACGTCGTCTCCATCTACTGCGCCGTCGGCCAGCGCGCCTCGGCCGTCGCCCGCGTCATCCAGACCCTGCGCGAGACCGGCGCGCTGCGCCGCTCCATCGTGATCGCCGCCTCGGGCGACGACGCGCCGGGCCTGCAGTTCATCGCCCCCTACGCCGCCGCCACCATGGCCGAGCACTTCATGTCCCGCGGCCGCGACGTGCTGGTGGTCTTCGACGACCTCACCCGCCACGCCCGCGCCTATCGCGAGCTCTCCCTGCTCCTGCGCCGCCCGCCGGGGCGCGAGGCCTATCCGGGCGACGTCTTCTACATCCACTCCCGCCTTCTGGAGCGCGCCACCCATCTGCGCGAGGCGCATGGCGGCGGCTCCGTCACCGCGCTCCCGATCATCGAGACGCAGGCCCAGAACATCTCCGCCTACATCCCCACCAACCTCATCTCGATCACCGACGGGCAGATCTATCTCTCCCCCGACCTCTTCGAGACCGGCCAGCTTCCCGCAATCGACGTGGGCAAGTCGGTCTCCCGCGTGGGCGGAAAGGCCCAGCTTTCCGCCTACCGCGCCGTGGCCGGCGACCTGCGCCTGTCCTACGCCCAGTTCGAGGAGCTGGAGACCTTCGCGCGCTTCGGCACGCGCCTGGACGACGACACCCGCTCAAAGCTCGACCGCGGCCGCCGCGTGCGCGAGGTCCTGCGCCAGAACGAGCGCGAGCATCTCCCCGTCGGCGACCAGCTCGCCACCCTGCTCGCCGCCACCTCCGGCCTCTACGACGCCATCGAGCCCGACCTCGTGCGCGAGGCCGAGCAGGTGGTCCGCCGCGCGGCCCGGGAGCGGCAGGGCGAGCTGTGCGAGGCCCTCGAGGCCGGGGAGCCGCTGGAGGAGGCGGACCGCGAGGCCCTTCTGGAGACGATGCGCGCGGCCCTCGAAGCCTGGCGGGAGGAGGAGGCGGATGGACACGCTTGAGGCGCTCTCCGCCCGGCTGGAGACCACGCAGGACATCCAGGCCATCGTGCGCGTGATGAAGTCGCTCTCGAGCGTGAGCATCGGCCAGTTCGACCGCGCCGTGGCCGCCCTGCACGACTACCAGCGCGCCGTCGATCTCGGCCTGCAGGCCGTGCTGCGCGGCGGCGACGGCCTCCCCGCCGCCCGCCCCGCGCGCGGCGGCCGCGCCGTGGTCGTCATCGGCTCGGACCGCGGCCTGTGCGGTCGCTTCAACGAGAGCATCGTGGATTTCGCCCGGCGCGAGCTGCTGGCGGACACGGCGGGGCCCCGGCCCCGGCTGCTGGTCGTCGGCGCGCGCGCCGCCGATCGCCTCGCCGCCGCCGTGCGCGAACCCGACGCGGTGATGACCCTGCCCGGCTCGGCCGACGGGCTGGCAGGCGCCGCCCAGACCATTCTGGTCCGCCTCGACCGCTGGCGCGAGGAGGCCGGCGTCGCGGACATCCGCATCTGCTACAACCGCCGCCGTCACGCCGCCCACGCCGTGCCCAAGGCCGAGCGCCTTCTCCCCCTCGATCCAGACTGGCTGCAGTCGCTGGCCGAGCGCGACTGGCCCTCCCGCGCGCTGCCGATGTTCACGATGGAGCGCGAGGCCCTGCTCTCCTGGCTCCTGCGCCAGCAGCTCTTCCTGGGCGCCTACCGCGCCCTGGCCCGCTCGCTCGCCAGCGAGCACGCGGCCCGTCTCGCCGCCATGCAGGCCGCCGACCGCAACATCGACGAGCGCCGCGAGGAGCTGGTCGCCCGCTTCCGCCAGAGGCGGCAGGAGAGCATCACCGCCGAGCTGCTCGACATCGTCTCGGGCTTCGAGGCCGCCGGCGGGCGCTGAGCCTCAACGCCGACGCCTGCCCGCCCCCCGGTCCCGCCGGGGCGGGCGGGCGGGGGCGGGGCCGGGGGGCGGGCCTCAGAAGCTCCGCGGCAGGCCCAGCACGTGCTCGGCCACGTAGCTCAGGATCAGGTTCGTGGAGATCGGCGCCACCTGGTAGAGCCGCGTCTCCCGAAACTTCCGCTCCACGTCGTACTCCGCCGCGAACCCGAACCCGCCATGGAACTGGATCGCCGCGTTCGCCGCCTCCCAGCTCGCATCCGCGGCCAGCAGCTTGGCCATGTTCGCCTGCGCCCCGCAGGGCTGGCCCGCGTCATAGCGCCGGGCGGCCTCGAAGCGCATCAGATCCGCCGCCGAGGTGTTCACATAGGCCCGCGCGATCGGGAACTGCACGCCCTGGTTCTGGCCGATGGGCCGGTCGAACACGACCCGCTCCTTCGCATAGGCCGACACCTTGTCGATGAACCACCACCCGTCCCCGATGCACTCGGCGGCGATCAGCGTGCGCTCCGCGTTCAGCCCGTCGAGGATGTAGCGGAACCCCCGCCCCTCCTCCCCGATCAGGTTCTCCGCCGGGATCTCCAGCTCGTCGAAGAACAGCTCGTTGGTCTCGTGATTGACCATGTTGCGGATCGGCTTGACCTCCAGGCCGTTCCCGATGGCCTCGTGCAGGTCCACGATGAACACCGACAGCCCCTGCGACTTGCGGCTCACCTCCGACAGCGGGGTGGTCCGCGCCAGCAGGATCATCAGGTCCGAATGCTGCACCCGGCTGATCCACACCTTCTGCCCGTTGACCACGTAGCGGTCGCCCCGCTTCACGGCGGTCGTCTTCAGCTTCGTCGTGTCCGTCCCCGTGGTCGGCTCCGTCACCGCCATGGACTGCAGCCGAAGCTCCCCGCTCGCGATCCTCGGCAGGTACTTCGCCTTCTGCTCCTCCGAGCCGTGCCGCAGCAGCGTGCCCATGTTGTACATCTGCCCGTGGCAGTGCCCGGCATTCCCCCCGCCGCGGTTGATCTCCTCCATGATGATCGAGGCCTCGGTCAGCCCCAGCCCCGAGCCCCCGAACTCCTCCGGGATCATCGCCGCCAGCCACCCGGCCCTGGTCAACGCGTCGATGAACTCCTCCGGGTAGGTGGCGTTTGCATCATGCTCCCGGTGATACTCGGGCGGAAACTCCGCGCAGAGCGCGCGCAGCGCCTCGCGCAGGTCGCGATGGGAGTCGTCGGGGTCGTCCAGCATGTCAGGTTCTCACTCGGCTCGAAAAACGGGCACGGGCCGCTCGGCGCGCGTCTCCACCGCGCCGCGGACGCGCGCGCCGATGCCGGCCTCGCCGTCCAGATGCGCCATCACGCGCGGCCCTTCCTCAAGGTCCACAAGGGCGATGCGGTAGGGCGTCAGCGCCCGCCATACCTCGTCCGGCGCCCGGCGCACCTCGGTGACGGAGAACACCACCCCGCGTCCCGAAGCCTCGCACCGCTCGATCCGATCCGCCCCGCAATGCGGGCACAGATCCCGCGGCAGATACCAGACCTTTCCGCATCCCCCGCAGCTCTCGATCACGATCCCGCTCATCCCGCCCGCTCCATGACCAGCGACACATGCGAGGACAGCACCCCCCCGTCCCCGTGATAGAGCGTCCGCGCGGGCGTCCGCGGAACTTGCCGCGCCCCCGCCTCGCCCCGCATCTGGCGCGTCGCCTCCACGAAATGCGCCATGGCGCCGGCGACCCCGCAATGCCCGTAGCTCAGCAGCCCGCCATGGGTGTTCATCGGCAGCTCCCCCTCGCGCCCGAAGCGCCCGGCCCGCGCCTGCGCCCCGGCCTCCCCGGGCCCGCAGACGCCCAGCGCCTCCAGCAGCAGCGCGAGCGTGACCGTGAAGCTGTCATAGACCGCCAGATAGTCCATCGCGCCCAGGCTCGTGCCCGCCCGCGAAAGCGCCTCCTTCGAGGCCATCCGCGCCCCCAGCGCCACGTCGTCCGGCGCCTCGGAGATGTGCTGATGCGTATGCGCCTGCGCCGCGCCCCGGATGCCGATCCGCGCCCCGTCGCCGGCCTCCGCCGAAAGCACCACGGCGGCGGCCCCGTCCGAGATCGGGCAGCAGTCCAGCATCTTCAGCGGCGTCGCGATGGGCTTCGACCCCATCACGTCCTCGACCGTTATCGCCTCCGCCAGCTGCGCCCCCGGCGTGTCCGAGGCATGCCGGCGCATCAGCACCGCCAGCTCCGCCAGGTCCTCCTCGCTCGCCCCCGTCTCGTGCAGATACCGCGCCGCGCACAGCGCGTAATAGGCCGGGATCGTCGCCCCCAGCGGCGCCTCCGCCTGCCGGTGCCCCACCTGCGCCAGCGCCTGCACGGCCGCGTCCCGGCTCATGCCCGTCAGCCGGTTCTCGCCCGAGACCACCAGCAGGTTGCGCGCCTCCCCCGCGCGCACGACGATGTCGCCCAGCATCAGCATGGTCGCGCCGGTCCCGCCGCCGACCTGCACTGCATGCGCGTAGCGCGGCTTGAGCCCAAAATGCTCCGCGAACACGGTCGAGAGCATGATATGCGGAAACGCCGTGGAATAGCCGGTGATCACCCCGTCCACGTCGCCCCGCTCCAGCCCCGCATCCTCCAGCGCCGCCTGCGCCGCCTCCGTCATCAGCGACAGGGTGGTGGAGCCCTC
>JBNJGE010000159.1:0-8311 GCA_051747505.1 Pseudomonadota bacterium
CTCAAGGACCGCGGCATCGGGGTCTTGATCACCGATCACAACGTGCGCGAAACTCTCGAGATCATCGACCGGGCATACATCTTGCATGAGGGGCAGGTGCTGATGAGCGGCGCCCCCCGCGAGGTGGTCGCGGACGCGGATGTCCGCCGGGTCTATCTCGGCGAGAGCTTCCGCTTCTGAGCGCGGGGCCGATCGGGGCCCGCCCGGGTCGCGAAGGGCGGGGGGCGCCGGCCCGATGATCGGACCGCGTCTGGAGCTGCGCCAGTCGCAGCAGCTGGTCATGACGCCCCAGCTGCAGCAGGCGATCAGGCTCCTGCAGATGTCGAACCTGGAGCTGTCCCGCTTCCTGGAGACGGAGCTGGAGCGCAACCCGCTGCTGGAACGCGCGGAGGCCGAGGGCGAGGCCGCGGCGCCGGTCCCCGAGACGGCCCAGCCGGGGGCGGACGCCGCCCTGCGCGGGGCGGGGCCCGGGGATCTCGCCGGCGCCTTCGAGAGCGGGGCCGAGAACGTCTTTGATGACGGCGCTCCGGGCGGCGGCTGGAAAAGCGCGCCCGCGGCCCCCTCCGGCGAGGCGGCGCCGATCGAGGAGACGCTGGGCGCCGAGCCCTCCCTGCTCGACCACGTGATGGCGCAGATCCGCCTTATGCGCGCCCCGCCCCTCGTGCGGGACGCCGCCCTGATGCTGGCCGGGGAGCTGGACGAGGCCGGCTATCTGCGCGTCGAGCCCGAGGAGGCGGCGGCGCGCCTGGGCGTGGACGCGGCGACGCTGGAGGCCGCGGTCGCCCTGATCCAGGGCTGCGAGCCCGCCGGGATCGGGGCGCGGAGCCTGGCGGAATGCCTCGCCCTGCAGCTCGCCGAGCGGGACCGGCTGGACCCGGCGATGCAGGCGCTGCTGGACAACCTCCCCCTGCTCGCGCGCGCGGATTTCCGGGCGCTGTCCCGAATCTGCGGCGTGGAGGAGGACGAGGTCCGCGAGATGGCCGCCGAGCTGCGGGGCCTCGACCCCCGTCCGGGCCGGGCCTTCGGCGCGCCCCCGGCGCTGACGGCGCCGCCGGACGTGTTCGTGCGCCGCGCCCCGGACGGCGGCTGGCGGGTGGAGCTCAACACGGACACGCTGCCCCGGGTGCTGGTCAACAACGCCTACGCCGCGCGCCTGTCGGCCGGCGGGGACGCCGCGGCGCGCAGCTTCGTCTCCGAATGCCGGCAGTCGGGCGGGTTCCTGGTCCGCAGCCTGGAGCAGCGCGCGCGCACCATCCTGAAGGTCGCGACCGAGGTGGTGCGCCGCCAGCAGGCCTTCCTCGAGCAGGGCGTCTCCGCCCTGCGCCCCATGACCCTGCGCCAGGTCGCCGACGAGATCGGGATGCACGAATCCACCGTCTCCCGCGTGGCCGCCGGCAAGACGCTGGCCTGCGAGCGGGGGGTGTTCGAGCTGCGGGGCTTCTTCACCCAGGCGCTGGGCGCGACCGACGGGGGCGAGGCGCACTCCGCCGCGGCGATCCAGGCGCGCATCAGGGCGCTGATCGAAAAGGAGAATCCGCGCAAGACCCTGTCCGACGACCGGATCATGGCGATCCTGCGCGAGGACGGCGTGGATATTGCGCGGCGAACGGTCGCGAAATATCGTGAAGGCATGAACATTCCGTCCTCGGTACAGCGCAGACGCCTCAAGGCCGCGGCCGCCTCCTCCTGACGGGGCGCGGGCCGGCGGCGAGGCGGACCCGGACGGGCGGACTCCCCGCCCCTCTTCCCTCCGCTCCCCGCGCTCCCCAGATGAAGAGGACGCCCCGGGGCCGCGGCAGGCGCGGGACGCGAGCGGGGGGATGGCCGCGGCGCGCAAGCGCGGCGGCGAAGCAGCGGAGGCCGGATCAGATGCACATCCAGGTGAACGGCAAGCAGATCGATGTGGGCGACGCCCTGCGCGGCCATGTGGAGGACCGATTCAGCGCGGCCGTCTCCAAGTACGCCGAGAACCCGATCGACAGCACCGTGACCTTCTCCCGCGACGCGCACGAGGTGGTGTGCGACGCGACCGCGCATCTGTCCACGGGCATGGTCGCCAAGGCGCGCGGCCGGGCCACCGACCCCTACGCCGCCGCCGAGGGCGCCTGCGACCGGCTGGAAAAGCAGCTCCGGCGCTACAAGCGCCGGCTCAAGGACCATCACCGCGCCCGCAGGGAGCCGATTCCCGCCGCGGAGGCGCCCGCCTATGTGCTTCAGAGCGCCCCCCAGGACGAGTCGGAGGAGCACGAGGAGCCCGAGGGCCTCGACCCGCTGGTGATCGCCGAGATGCGGCATCCCGTGCAGTCGCTGACCGTGGGCGAGGCGGTGATGCAGATGGAGATGGCCGATGAGTCGTTTCTCCTGTTCCGAAACAATTCCCACGGCGGGCTCAACGTCGTTTTTCGCAGGCAGGACGGGAACATCGGCTGGATCGACCCGGCCAATCTTCCCGAGGCATGATCGGACTTACCGCCTGAAAACCGGGTTGCATCCCGGCCGCGGACCGTGCAAGGCGGCCCGCGCAGGACAGGCTCAGACCGAAGAGACGGGCATGACACTCGACCAGTTGATCGGGCCGGAAATGGTCACCCCGACGCTTCGCGCGTCGAGCAAGAAGCAGCTCCTCCAGGAGTTGGCGGCGCGGGCGGCCGACCGGCTGGAGCTTGACGCGCGCGAGGTGTTCGAGGCGCTGATGGACCGCGAGCGGCTGGGCACGACCGCCATGGGCCGCGGCGTGGCCGTGCCGCATGCGCGCCTTCCCAGCATGAACCGCATAGCCGGCTATTTCGCCCGGCTCGACAAGGGCGTGCCCTTCGACGCCGCGGACGACCAGCCGGTGGACCTGGTGTTCCTGCTGCTGGCGCCGGAGGACGCTGGGGCGGATCATCTGCGCGCGCTCGCCCGCGTCTCGCGCCTGCTGCGCGACGAGGGGCGCTGCGCCAAGCTGCGGGCGACCACCGACCAGTCCGCGCTCTACGCCATCCTGGTGGAGGATCTGGCGACGCACGCGGCCTGAAGGGTCCGCCTGACACGAGAACGGGCGGCCCCGAGGGGCCGCCCGTCGTCGTTTCCGGTTTTGTGCCGCGCGCTCAGTGCACGGAGACGGGGCGCCGGTCGTGCTGTCGCGCGAGGCTGAAGGCCAGGGCGCGGTCGTCGGTCAGCGCGAGGCGCTCCCCGTTCGGATCGTGGATCCCGTAGAGCTTGCCGTGCGCGGCGGCCGTGCCGCGCGCCTCCTCGGGCAACTCCTCGGGGCGCAGCTCGCGCACATAGACGATGTCCCCGGGGATATGCAGTTCGGAATGCTCCGGGTGACGGGCGTCGGTCATCGACCTCTCCTTTCCCTGTCCTCAGCCGCGGCTGATCTCGATGCGGCGCACCACGCTCTCGGGCTGGGCGCGATGCA
Organism: Pseudomonadota bacterium; assembly: GCA_051747505.1. Lineage (GTDB taxonomy): Bacteria > Pseudomonadota > Alphaproteobacteria > Rhodobacterales > Rhodobacteraceae > Albimonas. Next base: position 3,404 of record JBNJGE010000159.1, read on the forward strand.
GATCGACGTGCAGCAGCCCGGTCTCCAGGCTGGCGCCCTCCACCTCCACGCCGTCCGCAAGCACGAAGCTCTTCTGGAACTGGCGCGCGGCGATGCCGCGATGGAGGAAGACGCGGTCCTGCGAATCGTCCGTCTGCTTGCCGCGGATCACGAGCTGGCTGTCCTCGACCGTGATCTGAAGCTCTTCCTCACGGAACCCCGCCACGGCGAGCGTGATGCGGTACGCGTTCTCGCCCCGCTGCTCGATGTTGTAGGGCGGGTAGCCGTCGCTGGAGGTCTTTGCGGTGCGCTCGACGAGACGGTCGAGCTGCTCGAATCCCAGCAGGAAGGGATGCGACGCGAAGGTCATGCGCGACATGAGGCCGTCCTTTTTCAAAGCGACTTGCCCGCAGGGCCCCTCAAGCGGCGACCCTGCCTGGGGGAGGATATGGGATGACGATGACGCGAAATCAATCTCGCGCGCCTTGGTCGGGAGCCGCAGGAAGAGGCGCGCCCGGCGCCAGGCCGGGGCCGTTCGCGCCGGGCGCGCGTCCTCAGGGTTCGACGGTCAGGTCGAGCGTGATCTCCGCGTTCAGCGCCTTCGAGACAGGGCAGCCCTTCTTGGCCGCTTCCGCGATCTCGCGCACCTTCGCCTCATCGCCCCCGGGCACGCGGGCCCGCGTCGTCAGGGCGGAGCGGGTGATCCCCGGGCCGCCGTCTCCGGCTTCCAACATGACCTCCGCCTCGGTCTCCACACGCTCCGGCGTGAGGCCGGCGCCGGCGAGCTCGTTGGCGAAGGCCATGGAGAAGCAGCCGGCATGGGCGGCTGCGATCATCTCCTCGGGCGTGGCGCCCGTCTCTCCCTCGAAGCGGGTCTTGAAGGAGTAGGCGGCGTCCTTGAACGCGTCGGAGCGGGCCGACATGCGGCCCTTTCCCGATTTCAGGTCGCCTTCCCAGACGGCGCTGGCGGTGCTTTTCATGAATCCCTCCTCTTGCGGATTTCGCTTGTCGCGCCTTGGCAACGCAAAGGGGCCGCGCCGCGCTCCATCCTCCGCGGGGCCTGCGATGCGTCAGTTCAGCCCGTCGAGCAGCCTTCGCGCGATCACCTGCGCCTGGATTTCGCCCGCGCCCTCGAAGATGTTGAGGATGCGCGCGTCCTGCAGCACGCGGCTGATCGGGTATTCCAGCGCGAAGCCGTTGCCGCCATGGATCTGCACGGCGTTGTCGGCCGCCGCCCAGGCCACGCGGGCGCCCAGCAGCTTGGCCATGCCGGCCTCGAGGTCGCAGCGCCGGCCCGCGTCCTTCTCCCGCGCGGAGTAGTAGGAGAGCTGGCGCGCGGCCATGATCTCCACCGCCATCATGGCCAGCTTGTTATAGACGCGCGGGAACTCGATGATCGGCTTGCCGAACTGCTTGCGGTCCTCGGCGTATTTCAGGCCGAGCTCCATGGCGTTCTGGGCCACGCCCACGGCGCGCGCGGCGGTCTGGATGCGCGCGCTCTCGAAGGTCTGCATGAGCTGTTTGAAGCCCTGGTTCTCGACCCCGCCCAGCAGGTTCTCCGCCTTCACCTCGAAGCCGTCGAAGCCGAGCTCGTACTCCTTCATGCCGCGATAGCCGAGCACCTCGATCTCGCCGCCGGTCATCCCCTCCGCCGGGAAGGGGTCGGCGTCCGTGCCGCGCGGCTTCTCGGCCAGGAACATGGACAGGCCGGAGTAGTTGGTCGTCTCCGGGTCCGTGCGCGCCAGCAGGGTCATCACGTCGGCGCGGGCGGCGTGGGTGATCCAGGTCTTGTTGCCGGTGACCCTGTAGACGTCGCCGTCCTTCACCGCGCGCGTACGGAGCGAGCCGAGGTCGGAGCCGGTGTTGGGCTCGGTGAACACAGCCGTGGGCAGAATCTCGGCCGAGGCGATCCTGGTCAGCCAGGTCTCCTTCTGCTCCGGCGTGCCGTTGCTGATGATCAGCTCGGCCGCGATCTCGGAGCGGGTGCCGAGCGAGCCCACGCCGATATAGCCGCGGCTGAGCTCCTCGGAGACGACGCACATCGCTGTCTTGCCCAGGCCCAGCCCGCCGAACTCCTCGGGGATGGTCAGGCCGAAGACGCCGAGCTCGCCCATCTCCTCGATCAGCGGCAGGGGGATCAGCTCGTCCTTGAGGTGCCAGTCATGGGCGTAGGGCGCGACCTTCTCCTCCGCGAAGCGGCGGAACTGGTCGCGGATCATCTCGAACTCCTCGTCCAGCGCGCAGTCCCCGAAGGTCGCGGCGCCGGACTGCTCGCGCATCAGCTCCACCAGCCGCTTGCGCGCGGCGTCGGTGGCGCCCTCCTCGATCAGGCGCGCGCAGGCCGGCTCGGCCAGCGCCGGGGCGCAGTCCTCGGCGATGCCGAGGTCGCTGAGGCGTGCCATCTCCCCCTGGCTCATCGGGATGCCGCCCTTGAGCTGGGCGAGCTGCTCGCCGAAGGCGATCTGCAGGATCAGTTTGTCGATCTCGCCGAGCTTGCCGGCCGCGCTCAGGCGCTCGGACCAGCCATGCATCTGGCGCAGGCTCTCCACATAGGTGGCGATCCAGGCGAGGCCGTGGGCGGCGTGCTGCTCCGCCTCCAGCAGCTTGCCGGAAGGCTTGCCGTCGCGGCTCACCCGCTCCTTCAGCGCGCGGCGGGCGGTCATCAGCACGGTCTCGGCCGAGGACAGGGCGGCCGGCGTCAGCTCCGTCAGGTCGTCGAGCAGAGGGGCGGCCGCGCGGACGGGGGCGCTCTCGTTCATGGTCGGGGTCCTCTCGGCTGGCGCGGCGCGGGCTGCGCGGGCGCGCGCATGCTGCGTCGCGGCAAATCTGTCACGTTCCGGCGGCGGACGCTAGTTTCGCCCGCCCGGGGCGTCAATGCGCGCGCAATATCCTTTTGCCCTTCGTCGTGATGCGCAAAGTTTCTTGCGCGCCTCCGCGCCCCTTCCGGGAGGCGGAAGAGCGCGCGTCCCGGCTTCCGCCCGCCGCAAGCGCCTGCTAAGGGGCGGAAATGCCATTCCAGGACCTGCTCTCCGAAATCGGCCTCGCCGCCTTCGTCTTCGCCTTCGGGGCCATGTTCTTGGCCGGATTCGCCAAGGGCGTGGTCGGCTTCGCCCTGCCCATGATCGCGATCTCGTTGATCGGCTCGATCCTGCCGGCCACCCTGGCGGTCGCCGCGCTGATCGCGCCCACGGTGGTCTCCAATGTCTGGCAGACCTTCCGGCAGGGCACGGGGGCGGCCTTCGTCAGCCTGCGGCGCTTCTGGCTGCTCAATCTCGTGCTGTTCGCGATGATCGCGCTGTGCTCCCAGCTCATCCTCGCGCTGCCGGAGGCGGCGCTGTTCGCGATCCTGGGCGTCGGGGTGACGGGCTTCGGCTCGATCATGCTGCTGGGCTGGCGCCCGCCGCATCCGCCCGCGCGCCTGCAGAAGGCGGTGGAAGCGGGCGTGGCCGCGGTGGCCGGGTTCTTCGGCGGCCTCTCCGGCGTCTGGGGGCCGCCGCTGGTGATGTATTTCACGGCGCTCGAGCTGCCCAAGACGGAGATGGTCCGCGCCCAGGGGGTCAGCTTCCTGCTGGGCTCCGTCATCCTGGTGGCGGCGCATCTGCGCTCGGGCCTGCTGCTGGGGCAGGGCGGGGCGCTGTCGCTGGCGATGATCGTCCCCGCCCTGCTGGGCATGTCGCTGGGCGTGGCGGTGCATGACCGGCTGGACCAGGGGGTGTTCCGCAAGGCGACGCTGGCGGTGCTGATCCTGGCCGGCCTGAACCTGCTGCGCCGGGCGCTGGCGGGCTGAGCCTCAGGCGGGCTCGGGCGCCTTCAGCCGCGGGGCGACGGCCGCGCGCACGGCCTCGTCGAGCGGCGTGAGGCGCGGGTCGGGCAGGACCTCGCGCAGCTCCGCCCCGTCGATGCGGTGGGGCGTGTCCCACAGGTAGCGCATCTCCAGCACCTCCCGGCCCATGGGCCAGAACGGGGCCATCAGCCTGACAGCCGTCCAGGGCATGGAGCGCAGGCGCAGCTTGCGGCCCGCGGCCCGTTCCACGGCCGCGACCAGCTCGGCGCCGGTGACGGAGTGGCCCTCGAAGCCGGCGGAGAAGAAGGGGGGCAGCTCCGCGCGCCTGCCGGCCAGCGCCGCCGCGGCCCGGGTCGCGTCCGGCAGAGAGGCCCAAGCGTGCACGCGGTCGAGCGGCCCGGGATACATCATCTCGCCGCGGTCCAGCTTCGCGGTCATGTGCGAGTCGAACCAGTTGCCGGCGATCTCGGTGTCCAGGAAGTCGCCGGCGCGCAGCAGGATGGTGCGCACGCCGTCCGCGGCGGCGTCGCGGAAGGCGGCCTCCATCTCCGCGCGCAGGCGGCCCTTGCGGGTGTCGGGCGCGAAGCGGGTCGCCTCGGTCAGGACCTCCGGCATGGCCGAGCCGTAGGGGTAGACGTTGCCGGGGATCAGCACGGTCGCCCCGCTCCCCTTCGCGGCGGCGAGAACGGCGGCGGTCTGGCGCGGCAGCTCCCGCGACCAGGCGGGGTAGGGCGGGTTGACGGCGTGGAGGATCACATCGGCGCCGCGGGCGGCGCGGGTCAGCGCCTCGGCGTCGGTGATGTCGGCGGCGACGGTCTCGTGGGCCTGCGGCAGGGCCGTCGCGCCGCGGGCCAGCGCGCGGACATGCCAGCCGGCCTCGGCGAAGGCGGCGCAGGCGTGGCGGCCGAAGCGGCCGCGGGCGCCGAGGATCAGGACGGTCTGCGTCATGGCGGGTCTCCTTCTGTCGGAGCGTTTGGCGATGACGACTGGATGCGCTATTCGGAAAGAGAGCGGAACGGCAGGATTATCGAGGTATCCATTCACCCATGAATGACTCCGTGGACTGGGCGGACCTGCAGGCCCTTCTGGCGGTGGCCCGCGCCGGCTCCCTCTCCGCCGCCGCGCGGGAGGGGGGCGTCAGCCAG
>JBNJGE010000160.1:0-8153 GCA_051747505.1 Pseudomonadota bacterium
GCCGCCTTCACCATCCCGATGATCACGATCCTCGCGCAGGGCCGGGCCAAGGCGCGCATGCCGCGCTCGCTCATCCTCTGCCCCACGCGCGAGCTCGCCGCCCAGGTGGCCGAGAACTTCGAGACCTACGGCAAGTATCACAAGCTGAGCATGGCGCTGCTGATCGGCGGCGTGTCCTTCAAGGAGCAGGACAAGCTGATCGACCGCGGCGTGGACGTGCTCATCGCCACGCCGGGCCGCCTGCTCGACCATTTCGAGCGCGGCAAGCTCATGCTCACCGGCGTGCAGGTGATGGTGGTCGACGAGGCCGACCGCATGCTGGACATGGGCTTCATCCCCGACATCGAGCGCATCTTCGGCCTCACCCCCTTCACCCGCCAGACGCTGTTCTTCTCCGCCACCATGCCGCCGGAGATCCAGCGCCTGACCGACGCCTTCCTGCACAACCCGGTCCGCGTGGAGGTCGCCCGCCAGGCGAGCGCCGCGGAGACGATCGAGCAGGGCGTCATCCGCCACAGGCCCTCCGCCAAGGACAAGGCCGAGGGCGAGAAGCGCGAGATCCTGCGCCGGGTCATCAAGGGCGAGGGCGAATCGCTGACGAACGCCATCGTCTTCTGCAACCGCAAGCGCGACGTGGACGTGGTCTGGAAGTCGCTGAAAAAGCACGACGTCAATGTCGGCGGGCTGCACGGCGACCTCGACCAGTCGGTGCGAACGCGCACGCTGGACGGCTTCCGCGCGGGCGAGATCGACATCCTCGTGGCCTCCGACGTGGCCGCGCGGGGGCTCGACATCCCCGCCGTCAGCCATGTCATAAACTACGACGTGCCCATCCATTCGGAAGACTACGTCCACCGCATCGGCCGCACCGGCCGGGCCGGGCGCAAGGGCAAGGCGATCACGATCTGCTTCCCGCACGAGGACAAGCACCTCGCCAAGATCGAGGAGCTGCTGGAGAAGGAGATCCCGCGGCTCGACGATCCGATGGGCGCCGAGGCGCCGGCGGAGGAAGCCGCCAGGGAGAGTGACGAGTCGCCCCAGCCCAAACGCCGCGCCCGGGGCGGCGGCCGTCGCCGCAAGCCCGAAACGGAAGCTACCGACAAGCCCGAAACCGAAGCTTCCGAGGAGAAGGCCGAGGCCGCGCAGGGCGAAGCCGAGCCGACCGCGGAGGCGGAGGAGGCGAAGCCGGAGGCGCCTGCCAAGGCCGACGAGGAGAAGGCCGAGAGCAAGCCCCGCGGTCGCGCCCGCAAGGGCGGGCGGAAGCGCGCCAAGGCCGACGAGACGGAGCCGGGCGATCCGCGCGACGCCGCGGGATCCGAGGACCCGCGCGACGCCGGGCCGGCGGAGGACCCCGAGGCGGGACGTCGCGGGCGCGGCGGCGCCGGCAAGCGCCGCGGCGGCGGCGGGGGGCCGGTCGTCGGCATGGGCGACCATGTCCCGGCCTTCATGCTGCGCGAGGTCGATATCAGCCGCGTCGTCGACCGCTCCCGCGGGGCCGACGAGGTCACCCGCGGCGCGGGGTCGGAGAGCGAGGCGGCCTGACGCGCCGCGCCTTCCTCCGCACGAGACAAGGGCCCGCCCATTGTGGCGGGCCTTTTCGCGTCGGGCTCAGGGGGCGGACGCCAGCATCTCGTCGAGGAGCCGCCGCGGCGTGTCCGAGGCGCCTGCATCCTTCACGGGGCCGAGCCGGAGCAGGATCTGCGGAAGGCCGGCTTCGGGGACGATCTGCTGCAGCTTCGGCCTCAGCCGCGGCGTCTGGATGGGCTGGTTGAGATAGGAGGCCTGGAGCCCCGCCCCGACGGCGACGAGAAGGGCGCGCTCCAGCCCCTGCCCCGCGCGCAGCCAGTCCGCGGGGCCGTCCCCTTCGGTTCCCAGAACGGCCATGACGGGCGATTCCGCGGCCAGATCCCGGTCCTTCGCCGCCACGCCGCCGCCCATGTCGAAGCTGCGGACGACCAGCGCCGCGGCGGGGGCGAGAAGGCCGGGAACGCTCAGCCCGTCGCCGCGGCGGCGCGGATGCAGCCAGGCCGCGAGCTCCCGCCGCCAGCGCGGATCGGCCCACTGGGCGCGGTCGCCCTCCGCCACAAGCCCGGCCGCGGCCTCCCGCGCGGCGGGCTCCCGGATCACGCGCAGGCGGGCGCCCTCGACCGCCGCGGCCTCCTCGATCCGCGCCATCACCGCGTCCGGAACCTCCGCGCCGTCGAAGCGCTTGCGATGCGTCACCCGGCGCGGAACGGCGCCGGCCAGCGGGGCGAGCCCGGCCTCCGCGCCGCCCTTGCCCACCCGGACGGCGGCCAGCAGATCGGGGTCCTCCGGCTCCGGCAGCACGGCGACCTCCACCCCGAGGCCCTCCGCCGCCGCCGCGACGCGCAGGTTCATCAGCGCGCAGCCGCAGCTGATGACGAGCTCCCGGTCCTCCGGGTCGTTCACCGGCAGCGCCCGGCGGCGATCCGCATGGAGGCGCACGCCGTCCGGGCCCGGCTCGAACAGCCAGGGCTGGGTGTTGTGGCTGGAGGGCGCCCGCCCGGCGCTTTCGAGAATGCGGCGCATGCGCTCGTCGATCGTCATCGACCTCCTCCCCTTCTCTCGACCGTCTCGATCCGAGGCCCGCGCAGCCTTCCGCGCCCGATCGGGGCCGCGCAATCGGGCGCCCTCGCGCGCTTCGAAGAGTCGCGGGGGCGACGGGGCGGCGCCGGAGGAGACGCGACAGGCGCGCGTTCATGTTTTATATAGATTCCGGACCCGCCGAGCAGGACCTGTCGCGAATGCCCTCTCCCATCCCGCCGCGTCGCCGCCCCAGGCCGCGCCTCCGCCCGGACGGAGACGCGCGGGCATGAGCGCGCCGCTGCCCCTCGCGGTGATCGGCGCCTGCCAGGCGGGGTTGCGCCAGGCCCGGGCGGCGACCGAGTGCCCGGAGGTGGACCTCACCGCCGTGATCGATCCGTCGAGCGACGGGCTGGAGCGCGCGGAGCAGAGCGGCTTTCCCGTCTTTTCCGAGCTCGACCAGGCGCCGGAGCGGACCCGGGCCGCGGTGATCGCCGCCCCCGCCCCCGCGCGCGCCTCCCTTGCCGAGGACGCTGCCGGGCGGGGCTGGGCGCTGCTGGTCGACCGTCCGCTGGCCCACACCCTGCGCGACGCCCGGCGCATCCAGGCCGCCGCCGAGGGCGCCGGGATTCCGCTGCTGGTCGGCCATCACCGCCGTCACCACGCCTGCGTCGCCGCCGCGCGGGAGGCCGCCCGGGGCGGGCTGCTGGGCCGGCTGGTCGCCGCCGACGCGGTCTGGTTCCTGCGCCGGCCGCAGAAGGCCGAAGGCTACGCCTGGCGCGTGGCCTCCGGCGGGGGGCCGGTGCTGGAGCATCTGGTGCATGACCTCGATCTGCTGCGCTGGCTGGTCGGCGAGATCGCGGAGGTGACGGCCTTCACCTCCCGCGCCGCGCGCCACGCCTCCGTGGACGAGGCCGCCGCGGTCGCGATCCGCTTCGCCGAAGGCGGGCTCGCCACGGCGCTGAGCGCCGACGCCGCCCTCTCCCCCTGGGGCTGGGAGGCCGCGACGGGCGAGGCCGACGACATCGCTCAGTCGGGGCAGGACTGCCTGCGCCTCCTCGGGGCGGACGGGGCGCTGGCCCTGCCTTCCCTCGCCTACTGGCGCCATTCCGGGGAGGGGGCCGCCGACTGGTCCGCGCCGCTCTCGCGCCTGGCCCTGCCCTGCCCGCCCAACGACCCCTTCGTCGCCCAGCTTTCCCATTTCGCCCGCGTGGTCGAGGGGGCGGAGGCCCCGATGGTCTCCGCCGAGGACGGGCTGCGCAGCCTGGCCGCGGCGCTCGCGGTGGAGGAGAGCGCGCGGCTCGGCCGCGCCGTCGTGCCCGACCCGGACCGGCCGGACGCGTGGGAGCCGACGGCCACGGCCATCTTCAGGAACCTCTCCCGTACGGACGACGAGGACTGAGACGCCTGTCTCTTCGGCGCGCCGGGGGCCGCGGCGCGCCTCTGGCGTCCCGCGGCGCGACGCGGCATGCTCGGCCCGAACCATCAGGGAGGCTTCGCATGTCCATCTCCACCGCCTACGACGCCCACGACGCCCTCGGCCTCGCGGCCCTGGTCGACAAGGGGGAGCTCACGCCCGCCGAGCTGCTCGACGAGGCGCTCGCCCGCGCCGAGGCGGTGAACCCGAAGATCAACGCCTTCGCCAGCCTGCGCGGCGAGACCGCGCGCCGCCTGATCGAGGAGGGTCTGCCGCAGGGCCCCTTCCGCGGCGTGCCCTTCCTGCTCAAGGACCTGGGCGCGGAGGCCGTGGACTTCCCCGTCACCTCCGGCTCGCGGCTGACGAAGGACACGGTCTGCCCCGGCGACAGCGAGTTCTACCGCCGCCTGAAGGCGGCGGGCCTCGTCACCTTCGGGCGGACCACCTCGCCGGAATTCGGCGTCGGCCCCGCGACCGAGGCGGCGGTCTATGGCGGCCCCACCCGCAACCCGTGGAACACGCATCGCACCTCCGGCGGCTCCTCCGGCGGGGCGGCGGCGGCGGTGGCGGCAGGGGTGCTGCCCGCCGCCCACGCCTCCGACGGCGCCGGCTCGATCCGCATCCCGGCCTCGTCCTCGGGCCTGTTCGGCCTCAAGCCCACACGGGCGCGCGTGCCCGCCGGCCCCTTCGCAGGCGAGGGCTGGGCGGGGCTGGCTACCTCCGGCTTCGTCTCGCGCAGCGTGCGCGACAGCGCGGCGCTGTTTGACGCGGTGATGGGCCCCGATCTCGGCGACCCCTACGCAGCCCCGCCCCTGCCCATGAGCCTGTCGGAAGCCGCCGTCACCCCGCCGGGACGGCTGCGCATCGGCTTCCTGAAGACCAACCTGGTGGGCGAGCCCATCCACGCCGACTGCCGCGCCGCCGTGGAAAGCGCGGCCGCCCTGCTGGAGGAGCTGGGCCACGAGGTGTTCGAGGCCGACCCGCCGCAGGCCGACACCGAGGGCGCGATGGAGCAGCTGGTCAACATCATCGCCTGCGGCTCAGCGCTGGCGATCCGCAAGGTGCTGCGCGCCCGGGGCCGGGAGCTGGAGCCCGGCGAGGTGGAGCCGCTGGCGCTGGGCGCCATCCAGGTGGCCGAGGGCATCGACGGAGCCGCCTATCTCGAGGCGGTCGGCGTCATTCACGCCTATGGCCGGGCGCTGGCGCGCTACCTGACGGGCATGGACGTTCTGCTCACCTCGACCCTGGCCGAGCCGCCCGCCCAGGTCGGCCGCTTCGCCCACACCACGGACGACTTCCGCGACTATCGTCTGGGCCCTGACGGGGTCCTGCCCTATTCCCCCTTCACGGCCGCCTTCAACGCCTCCGGCCAGCCGGCGGCCTCCGTGCCGCTGTTCTGGAACGACGAGGGGCTGCCCATCGGCGTCCACCTCGCCGCGCCGTTCGGCGAGGACGCGCGGCTGATCTCGCTGTCCGCACAACTGGAAAGCGCCCGCCCCTGGTTCGACCGCCGTCCGCCCGTCTGGGCCGGGCCGACCGGAGGCGCGTGATGGAGGATATCTGGGAGGTCCACGCCCTGCGCTACGGCGTCATGGACCAGCGCACGCGGGCGACCAACATTCTGGGCGAGGACGACCACGCCACGCCAATGCCGCTGCACTATTATGTCTGGCTGCTGCGCAACGGCGAGCGGGCGATCCTGGTGGACACCGGCTTCGACACGGCGGAGGCGAGCGCCCGCGGCCGCGTGCTGGAGCGCGAGCCGCCCGCCGCGCTCGCCGCCCTCGACCTGGGCCCGGAGACGATCGACACCGTCATCGTCACCCATCTGCACTACGACCACGCCGGCACGCTCGACGCCTGGCCCAACGCCCGCTTCCACCTGCAGGCCGCCGAGATGGCCTACGCCACAGGCCCCTGCATGTGCCACGCCCATATGCGCCACCCGTTCAGCGCGGATCACGTCTGCCAGATGGTCCGCCATGTCTATTCCGGCCGGGTGGAGTTCCACGAGGGCGACGGCGCGGTGGCGCCGGGGGTGACGGTGCACGCCATCGGCGGCCATTCGCGGGGGCTGCAGGCGGTGCGCGTCAAGACGCGCGAGGGCTATCTCTGCCTCGCCTCCGACGCCTCGCATTTCTACGAGAACTACCTGACGGAGCGCCCCTTCCCCATCATCGCCGACATGGGGCCGATGCTGGACGGCTTCCGGACCATCCAGCGCCTCGCTACCCGCCCCGGCGGCGTCATCCCGGGCCACGACCCGCTGGTCGGGCGCATCTTCCCCGAGGTGGCCGGCGGCTTCGTCCACCGGCTCGACGTCCCGGTAGAGCGATTCGACCCCCTGGCCATGACGCAGAAATGAGCCGCGGGCCGGCCCGCCCGCGACGCTTGATGCGCGCGCGCGGGCGCGCGAGGATGCCCGCACGACCCGGTCGAGGAGCCCCCTGCATGCCGTTCACGGCCGTGCGGCCCGCCCGCCTCCTGCTCGCGCTGCTGATCGCCGCGGCGTGCGCGGCTGCGCCCCGCGCGATCGCGGAGCCGTCGGCGGAGGCGCCGAGCCGGCTGGAGGCCGTCCCGGTCTTCGAGCGCCCCGCCCTCCAGCGCGAGCTCCGGGGCGCCGCGATCCTCGCGCGGCGCGGCGATCTCGTCGGCGCGGAGCTCGCGCTGCGCCGAGCCGCCGCCGAATTCCCGCGCCTCGGCGCCATCCGTTTCGCCCTCGCCCGTTTCCAGGCCCGCCGCGGCGATCCGGACCAGGCGGCGGAGAGCCTGCGCGCGGCCGCCGAGGGCGGCGTTCGGGGAGCCGAGCGACTGCACGACCCCGTCTTCGCCGCCCTGCGCGAGCGGGAGGACTTCGCCGGAATCGAGACCGCCTTCGCCGCCCCGCCCCCGCCGGAGCAGCCCCTCGCCCCGCCGGCTGTGCCCGCCCCCCTCTCAGACGGCGCCGCGGTCCTGAGCGAGTCCAACTCCGAGTGGTCGGACGCCGAGCAGGCCGTGCGCGCCTATTTCGCCGCCCCGGCCGAGGAGGACGGGCCCGGCCTCGTGGTCCAGGGCGGGGGCGAGGCGGCGCTGCGGCTCAACCGCCTCTTCGCCGCCGGACGGGCCGCCGGCAACCGGGGCGACTTCTACGAGAACCGGGACGACGAGCACTCCATGCTCGACCTCGATCGGTTCGCCCAGATCACGCCGGTGGAGCATGGCCCGGCGGCCGCGAAGGCCGGCTTCGGCCGCGGGCTGTCGCAGGGCCTCGCCCTGTCGGCCGGGGTCGAGGCGCCGCCGCTGATCGCCAACTCCTCCACCGCGGTGGTGGCCGAGACGGTCTGGCGCAGCTTGGCGCGCCTGGCGCTGACCGAACCCGGCCACGCCTCGGAGCTGTGGCGCCAGTACGCCTCCAACCAGATCCACATCTATCCCGAGCACAAGGATCACGACCCCTTCTTCGGGGACGTCTTTCCCGCCAACACGCCCTATTTCATCGTCAGCCAGGGCAGCAGCTACTCCGACCGCCGCGCGATGGAGAGCGTGGCGATGATCCTCGCCGCCTTCCGCCCCGAGACCAAGGAACGGCTGATCGAGGAGCGCCTGATCGCCCCGACTGTCCAGATGATCTGGCGGCGCGGACAGGAGGGGGTCACAAGCGACGAGGCCTATCTCTCCCCCCGCGCCCATCCCACCGTCTTCGACCCCGGGCGCGCCGAACCCCTGCGCATGGTGGAACTGGCCAACGCGCTCGAGCCCGGAGAGGTCCCGCCCCTGGTGCGCCTGGAAGTGCTGCAGGAGAGCCGCCCCACCCCCGGCGTCACCCTGTTCGGCGACGGGCTGAGCGAGACGCTCTTCGACACCCCCTCGGCTGTCGCCCGCATCCTGCGCGGGACCGAGCGGACCAAGCGGCTGACGGTCTCGGCCGCCGGCACGCAGGACCCCAACGGGCGGGAGCTGCGCTTTCGCTGGGTTCTGCTGCGCGGGGACCCCGAGCGGGTGCGCATCCGCCCGCTCGGCGAGCGGGGCGAGGGGGCGGAGATCGAGGTGGACTGGCACGAGACGACCGAGGCGCCCCTGAGCAGCATCCGCTCCCAGCGGGCGGATGTCGCCGTCTTCGCCCATAACGGCGCGCAATGGTCGGCGCCCGCCTTCGTCTCCGTCGCCTTCCCGCCCCGCCAGCGGCGGAGCTGGGACAAGGAGGGGCGGCTGG
>JBNJGE010000161.1:0-8045 GCA_051747505.1 Pseudomonadota bacterium
GGAACCTGGATTCGAACCAGGACCGACGGAGTCAGAGTCCGCTGTTCTACCGTTAAACTATTCCCCAACGGCTTCGGCCGCTGAGTTAGCGAAGCGGCGAGGCAGGGTCAAGGGGGCGCACCCCGGCGCGGCGTCCCTTTGCAAACGCCCCCGCGGATGCCTATGTCTTCCTCAGGCGGGTTCTGTCCCTCACGTGCAGGGCCTAAATTCCTGGTGGCCTATTCATGCTCGCGGGAGCTGGCTCTGCTTCGGGTCGTGGCCTGTGGCATCCCGGCGCCCACCTGGTTTTCCAGGCTCGCGAGGATTAGTCGCCCTCACGGTCGCGACGGGCCCGCCGCCCTTCCCGTCCGCTTGCCTTCGACCCCGCTTGGCGGCAGGTTCCGCGCGCTCGTCCCAAGCCCCGGAGCCCTGACATGACCTCGCCCCTCGACGGCCTTCGCGTGCTCGACCTCACCCGCATCCTCGCCGGTCCGTGGTGCACCCAGATGCTCGCCGATTTCGGCGCCGACGTGATCAAGGTGGAGAACCCCGAGGGCGGCGACGACACACGCACCTGGGGCCCGCCCTGGCTGAAGGACGAGGACGGGAACGAGACCCGCGAGGCCGCCTACTTCCTCTCCGCCAACCGCAACAAGCGCTCGGTGACGATCAACCTGCGCCACGAGAAGGGGCGCGAACTGATCCGGGAGATGGCGCGCCATTGCGACGTGCTGGTGGAGAACTTCAAGGTCGGGGGGCTCGCAAAGATGGGCCTCGGCCCGGAGGATCTGCGCGCCATCAACCCGCGCCTGATCTACGTCTCCATCACCGGCTTCGGCCAGACCGGACCGCGCGCCTCCCAGCCCGGCTACGACTACCTCATCCAGGGGCTCGGGGGCATCATGTCCATCACCGGCCAGCCGGACGGGGAGCCCGGCGCCGGTCCGCAGCGCGTGGGCGTGGCCATCACCGACCTGACGACGGGGATGTATTCCACCATCGCCATCCTCGCCGCCCTCCGGCAGCGCGAGCGCACGGGCGAGGGGCAGCACATCGACATGGCCCTGCTGGACGTCCATGTGGGCTGGCTGGCCAACCAGGCGATGAACTTCTTCATCGGCGGGCAGGTCCCGCAGCGCACCGGCGCGTGGCATCCCAACCTGGCCCCCTACCAGCCCTTCCCCTGCGCAGACGGCGAAGTGATCGTGGCCTGCGGCAACGACCGCCAGTTCCGCATCCTGACGGCCGAACTCGGCGTGCCGGAGCTCGCCGAAGATCCGCGCTTCGTCACCAACCCCGACCGCAACGCCAACCGCCAGGCGCTTTCCGACCTGCTCTCCGCGCAGATGCGCAAGCGCCCCCGCGATTACTGGCTGGAGCGACTGCCCGAGGCCGGCGTTCCCTGCTCCGGCCTCAACACCATCGACAAGACCTTCGAGGAGCCGCAGGTCCTCGCCCGCGGCATGAAGATCGAGACGCACCACCCGCTGGCCGGCTCCATCCCCGGCGTGGCGAACCCGATCAAGTTCTCGAATTCCGAGATTCGCTACCGCCGGGCCGCGCCCCTGCTGGGCGAGCACACCGAAGAGGTCCTGCGCGAGCTCCTGTCGCTCGACGACCCAGCCATCGACGAACTGCGCGACGCCGGCGCCATCTGAAGCCCCCGAGGATGGGCGAGGCGGCGCGGCCGCGCCGCGAGGGCCGCCCCGGCCGCGGCGCGCCTCAGTAAAGGACCTTCTCGTAGCGCGCCGTGATCTCGTCGTCCGTGATCGCCGGCGCCTTGTCCGCGACGTGGTCGCGAAGGATCTCGCCCGCCTTCGGGCGCGCCTCCGGGACCGGCCAGCTCTCCGGCTCCCAGAGCCGGGACCGCATGAAGGCCTTGGCGCAATGCAGGAACACCTCCTCCACCTCGACCCGCAGCACGGTCAGCGGCAGCCGGCCCCGTGTCTCGAAGGGGGCGCGCATCGTCTCCTCATCGTGGATCGTGGCGCGGCCGTTGATCCGCAGCGTCTCGCGCATGCCGGGGATCAGGAAGATCATGCCTACACGCGGATTGCGAAGGATGTTCTCGAGCCCGTCCAGCCGGTTGTTGCCAGGCCAGTCGGGAACGAGCACCGATCCCGACCCGTCCGGACGCACGAAACCCGGCGCGTCGCCCTTGGGCGAGACGTCGACCCGCGACCCGTCGCAGGTCGCCAGCAGCATCATCGGGCTGAACTCAAGGAAGCGAAGGCAATGCGCGTCCAGGCGATCAAGCTGCTTGGCGAGCGCCCTCTCCGCCGGGGCGCCATAGACCGACCGCAGGCTCTCGACATCCGATATCATGCCGCCCTCCGACCGACCGCGAGTCCTCGCCCCTGGCGCCTTGAGCCTGGCACAGCGGGCTGCGCCGCGCCAGGCGCCGCACGAGGGGCCAGCGGATCACCCGGTCTCGCCGCCGCCCTCGCTCTCGCCGCCGGCCGCGGCCACGCCGACCATGGCCGGGCGCAGCAGGCGGCCGGCGATGGTGAAGCCCTCCTGCATCACCTGGATCACGGTTCCGGGCTGGGCGCCCGGGGCGGGCGCCTCGAACATCGCCTGGTGAAGCTTCGGGTCGAACTTCTCTCCGACCTCCGGGCTCACCTTCTCGATGCGGTGCTTTTCGAAGGCGCCCAGAAGCTCGCGCCGGGTCAGCTCCACGCCCTCGATCACCGGGCCGGCGGCCGCGCGGGCCTCGTCGTTCGCGGCCTCCAGCGCCCGGCCCAGGTTGTCGTAGACGGCAAGAATGTCGCGGGCGAGCTTCGTGCCCCCGTAGGCCTGCGCGTCCTTCACGTCCCGCTCGGCGCGCTTGCGGACGTTCTCGGTCTCCGCCAGCGCGCGCATCAGCCGGTCGCGAAGCTCGTCGCGCTCGGCCAGGGCGGCGGTCAGAGACTCCTCCAGATCGTCGGCGGGCGCCTCGTCCACGACGCCCGCGCCCTCGGCGTCGGTCTCGTGCAGGGCGGCGGTCTCGGCATCGGGGCCGATCTCGTCGTCGGCCCCCTCGCGCATCGCGGCCTCGCCCGCGCTCTCGCCGCGCTCGTCGGCCTCGTCCTGGACGCTGGTTCGTTTCTGGTCGGTCATGCAGGTCTTGCCTCTCGTCAGTGTCCGCCGCGCCGCCGGTCGGTCACCAGCCGGCCCATCAGCCGCGCGGTGTAGTCCACGATCGGCACGATGCGGCCGTAGTTCAGGCGCGTGGGGCCGATGACGCCCAGCGCCCCGATTATCCGGCGCTTGGCGTCCATATATGGAGCGATGACCAGAGAGGAACCCGACAGCGAGAAGAGCTTGTTCTCCGAGCCGATGAATATGCGCACGCCCTCGCCCTCCCGGGCCAGTTCCAGAAGCTCCAGAAGGTCCCGCTTGCGCTCCAGCTCGTCGAAGAGCAGGCGCATGCGCTCCAGCTCCGCCTCCCCCTCGACGCCCTCCAGCAGATTGGCGCGCCCGCGGACAAGCAGCCGCTCGGGCTCGGGGTCCGAGCCTTCGCCGCTCCACACCGCAACGCCCATCTCCACCAGGCTCGCGGCCAGCGCATCGAGCTCCTGTCGCCGCGCCGCGATCTGGCGGGAAACCGCGTCGGCCGCCTCGCTCAGCGTCTTGCCCCGCAGCATGGCGTTGAGGAAGTTCGCCGCCTCGCGCATCGCGGAGGGCGTCACCCCCGGCGGCGGCGCGATCATGCGGTTCTCCACAGTGCCATCCTCGGTGACGATCACCACCAGCGCCGCCCCGTCCGACAGCGTGACGAACTCGAGGTGCTTGATCGCCGCCTCCGTCTTGGGCGCCAGCACCAGCGAGGCCGCGTGGGTGAGGCCCGACAGGAGCCCCCCGGCCCGCGCGACCATCTCGCTCACATCCTCCTGACGCTGGCCCATGGATCGCTCGATCTGCTCGCGCTCCTCGCCCGAGACGTCGCCGATCTCCAGAAGCCCATCCACGAACAGCCGCAGCCCCATCTGCGTCGGTATCCGGCCCGAGGAGACATGCGGCGAGCCCAGCAGCCCCAGCTCCTCCAGGTCCTGCATCACGTTGCGCACCGTGGCGGGCGAGAGCGGCTGGTCCAGCGCCTTTGACAGCGTGCGCGAGCCGACCGGATCGCCCGTCTCGAGGTAGGTCTCCACAAGTTGCCGGAAGATCGCCCGGCTGCGCTCGTTCAGGTCGGTCAGCTTCGCCGTCTGCATCGTCATGGTGCGGAATCGCCCCTTCCGGGAACATGGGCGGCGCCTGCCGCCCCGGCGCGCGCGCGTTTCGCGGCGGCGCGTCCTCGACGAATAGGTATGAGGCCGAGGGCGGCCGGTCAATCTCGCACGCCCTCGCACGGCGCCCGCGGCGCTTGCTCCGCCGCCGGCCGCGCCTGTAAGAGACCCGGCGAAACCCGACCCGACCCAGACGCACGAGGTCCCAATGCGCCCTTCCGGCCGCGCCCGCGACGAACTCCGCCCCGTCCGACTCGAGACCGGCGCCACCCGGCATGCGGAGGGCTCCTGCCTGATCCGCATGGGCGACACCCATGTGCTTTGCACCGCCTCGATCGAGGGGCGGACGCCCCCCTGGATGCGCAACTCGGGGCTCGGCTGGGTTACCGCCGAATACGGCATGCTGCCCCGCGCGACCCACACCCGCTCGCGCCGCGAGGCAGCCGTCGGCAAGGTCTCGGGCCGCACGCAAGAGATCCAGCGCCTGATCGGCCGCTCCCTGCGCGTCGGCACAGACCGGGTGATGCTGGGCGAGCGGCAGATCACCATCGACTGCGATGTGCTCCAGGCCGACGGCGGCACCCGCTGCGCCTCCATCACCGGCGGCTGGGTGGCGCTGCGCCTCGCCGTGCAGAAGCTGGTGGATGCGGGCGAGCTGGCCGAGAACCCGATCACCGATCATGTCGCCGCCGTCTCCTGCGGGATCTTCGGCGGGCATACGGTGCTCGATCTCGACTACGCCGAGGACTCGGAGGCCGGCACCGACGCCAACGTGGTGATGACCGGCGCGGGCGGCCTGATCGAGGTGCAGGGCTCGGCCGAGGGCGCGCCTTTCAGCCGCGAGCAGCTCGAGGAGATGCTTGACCTCGCCGGGCGCGGCATCGCGCAGCTGGTCGAGGCGCAGAAGGAGGCCGCGGGCGGATGACCCGGCGCCGGCTCGACTCGCCGCGCCTCGTCGTCGCCTCGCACAACGCCGGCAAGGTCGCCGAGATCCGGGAGCTTCTCGCCCCGTGGGGCGTGGAGACGGTCTCGGCCGCTCAGCTCGGCCTCCCGGTCCCCGAGGAGACCGAAGAGACCTTCGAGGGCAACGCCGCCATCAAGGCCCGCGCCGCCGCTCAGGCCTCGGGCCTGCCCGCGCTTGCGGACGACTCGGGCCTGGCCATCGACGCGCTGGACGGGGAGCCGGGCGTGCATACCGCCGACTGGGCCGAGACCCCGCAGGGCCGGGACTTCGATCTTGCCATGAAGACGGCGCATGACGCGCTGGTCGCCCGCGGCGCCGCGCCGCCCTGGACGGCGCGCTTCGTCTGCGTTCTCTGCCTCGGCTGGCCCGACGGGCATGTCGAGATCGTGCGCGGAGAAGCCGAGGGACAGTTCGTCTGGCCGCCGCGCGGCGACCAGGGCCACGGCTACGATCCGATCTTCGTGCCCGAAGGTCGGGAGGAGACCTACGCCGAGCTGCCCCCGCACACCAAGAACGCGATCTCCCACCGGGCCGACGCCTTCGAGAAGCTGGTCGACGAGGTCATACCGCCGCGCCTCGCGTTCCAGCCGGCCGGCGTCGGCAGACCGGCGCCCCCCGGCTTCGCCTTCACGCGCCGCTGGTGGCTTCCCCTGGTTCTCTTCTGCCTCGGCCTCATCGCGCTGTTTCTGGTCCACGGCCTGTTCTGGGTCGGGGTGGTCGGCGCGGCCGGCCTGCTCTGGATCACCGCCGCCAAGTTCACCCAGCCGCCCTGGCGCTTCTGAACCCGCCTCGCGCGCGGCTCTGGACGGGCGGGGGCTGCGCCCCCAAGTTCCAGCCGGTCCCTCCCACCGCGCCGAACCCGGAGAGCCGCTCCATGACCGCCCTCGCCGAGCCTGACCGCGACTCCGCCGCCGACTGGCAGGCGGGCGGGTTCGGCGTCTACGTCCACTGGCCCTTCTGCCTGGCCAAGTGCCCCTATTGCGACTTCAATTCTCACGTCCCGCGACAGGTGGACCAGGACGCCTGGCGCGACGCCCTGCTGGCGGAGATGCGCACGGCCCGCGCGCTGACCGGCCCGCGCCGCGCCCGCTCCCTATTCTTCGGGGGCGGCACGCCCTCGCTCATGCCCGCCGAAACCGTCGCCGCGCTGATAGAGGAGGCCGACCGTCTCTGGGGCTTCGAGGACGCGCCCGAGATCACGCTGGAGGCCAACCCGACCTCGGTCGAAGCCGCACGCTTCGCCGCCTACGCCCGGGCAGGGGTGAACCGCGTCTCCCTCGGCGTTCAGGCCCTGAACGACGCGGATCTCAAGGCGCTCGGCCGCATGCATACCGCGGCCGAGGCCCGCGCGGCCTTCGACATCGCCCGCGCCGCCTTCGGCCGCGTCAGCTTCGACCTCATCTATGCGCGCCAGAACCAGACGCCGGGCGCCTGGCAGGCCGAGCTGTCCGAGGCGATCGAGATGGCCGCCGACCATCTCTCGCTCTACCAGCTCACCATCGAGCCGGGCACGCGCTTCGGCGACCTGCACGCGCGCGGCCGCCTGCGCGGCCTGCCCCCTGACGACCGGGCCGCGCGCATGTACGAGATCACGCAGGAGGTCACGGAGGCCGCCGGCCTGCCCGCCTACGAGATCTCCAACCACGCCCGCCCGGGCGCGGAGAGCCGCCACAACCTCGTCTACTGGCGCTACGGCGACTACGCCGGGATCGGCCCCGGCGCCCATGGCCGCCTCACCCGCGCCGACGGCGCCCGTCTGGCGACGGAGACCGAGCGCGACCCCGCCCGCTGGCTCTCCCGCGTGCGCGAGACGGGCCGCGCGTTCGCCGGGGAGCCCGTCGCTCCCGGCGACCAGGCCCTGGAATACCTGATGATGGCCCTGCGCCTGGCGGAGGGCGCCGACCCCGACCGTTACGCCCGCCTCTCCGGCGCCCCGCTCGAGCCCGCCCGCCTCGCAACGCTGGAAGATGAGGGCCTTGTCGCCCGCGCCCCGGGCCGCCTGCGCGCCACCCGCAAGGGCCGCCCGCTACTGGACGCCATCCTGCGAGAGCTGCTGACGTGACCCGTCTCCTCACCGCGGGACTCGTTTCTTCGCCCGGTCAGCCTATCTGAACGGGCATGCGGGTCTTCTGGCTGTCTCTCGGCGGGCTGAGCGTGGGTCTCGGCGTGATCGGCGCGGCGCTCCCGCTGCTGCCGACGGTGCCGTTCCTGCTGCTGGCCGCCTTCAGCTTCGCGCGCTCGTCGCCCCGGCTGCATGCCTGGCTGATCGAGCATCCGCGCCTCGGCCCGCCGATACGCGACTGGCAGGACACCGGCTCGATCCGCCGGCGGGTGAAGTGGGTCTCCACCCTCACGCTGTTCGCGGCCTTCGCGATCGCGCTCGCCGGGGGAATGCCCGGCTGGGCGCTGGCGATCCAGGTCGCCTGCCTCTCGGGCGCCGGCGTCTTCATCTGGACCCGGCCCGAGCCCGCGATGGCGAAAAGCCCCTGACGCGCGGCGCGGATCCCGGAAAGAGGGCCCGCGCCGTGCCATCAGGGGCCCGCCGCGCGATCAGCCGCGAACGGCCGACTTGAACGTGGTCGAGAACTTGAATTTCGGCGCCGTGTGCGCCTCGGCCATCTTCTTTTCGCCGGTCTGCGGATTGCGCACCTCGCGCGCGGCGCGCTCCGTGGCCTCCAGCTTGCCGATGCCGGGCAGGGTAACGCTCTTGCCGCCCTTGAGCGCCCCTTCGGACACCTCGGCCAGCGCGCCCAGAACGGCGTTCACGCTCGCCTTCGTCTCACCGCTTTTCTCGGCCAGAGCGGCCACCAGTTCATCTTTCTTCAACGAAACACCCTCCGCTGTCGATTTGCTTCCTTGGTCAGCGTAGCCGACGCCCTCACAACACCGCGCAC
>JBNJGE010000162.1:0-8008 GCA_051747505.1 Pseudomonadota bacterium
GTCCGCCGCATCCGCCAGCCGCAGCCAGACGGAGCGGCCCGATCGCGCGTCCACCTCGTCCAGCACCCGCGCCAGGCTGTCCTCGTCCAGCACCCGGCCGAGGAACTTGCGCGCCTCGTCCAGCCCGCCGCGCACCGACAGCTCGTCGCCCAGCGCGGCCAGGAAATCCGTGACCACGGCGTCCACCACCGCGTGCGGCACCCCCTGCAGCTTGGAGACCGCGGCCGCGAAGCGCCGGATGTTCGGCTCCCCCAGCCCGCGCAGGATCTCCGAGGCCGCCTCCGGGCCCAGCGCCACGATCACGATCGCCGCCTTCTGGGCGGGGTTCATCTCGCGCGCCGCGGCCCGCGCCTGCGCCGCCTCGGGGCCGGTCGGCGGCGCCGCCTCCCCCGCCGGGACCAGCGCGCCCGAGACAGCCTCCATCGCCTCCCCGGCCGCGCGCGCCGCCGGATCCTGCTGCGCCTCGCTCATGCGCCATACCCCCTCACCAGCGCCCCCGCCAGAAGCGACCATCCGTCCGCGGCCACGAAGAAGGCCAGCTTGAAGGGCAGCGAGACGACGGCGGGCGGGACCATCATCATGCCCATCGACATCAGCACCGAGGCCACCACCAGGTCGATCATCAGGAACGGCAGATAGATCAGGAAGCCGATCTCGAAGGCCCGCTGGATCTCCGACAGCAGGAAGGCCGGCGTGAGCAGCGACAGCGCCGCCTCGCCCGGTGCCCCGGCGGCCGCGGCCTCCTCCCGCCCGTTGGGCGCGGCCTGCGCCAGCGCCGACAGCGCCGCGGGGTCCACCCGCGCGGCCATGAACTCCCGGAAGGGGCCGATCACGCGCTCCGCCGCCTCCTCCACCGCGATCTCCTCGTCGACCAGCGGCTCGACCCCCTGCGCCCAGGCCTCCTCGAAGACCGGCGCCATGACGAACCAGCTCAGGAACAGCGCCAGAGAGACGATCAGCATGTTGGGCGGCGACTGCTGCAGCCCCACCGCCGCGCGCAGGATCGACAGCACCGTGACCATGAAGGGAAAGCAGGTGATCGTCACCGCCAGCGCGGGCGCGAGGCTCAGCAGCGTGACGATGACGAAAAGCTGGACCGCCCGCAGCGTCAGCCCGTTCCCCTCGCCCAGGTCGATCGCCACTTCCTGCGCCGACGCCAGCGCGGGCGCAAGCGCGACCGCCGCGGCCAGCGCCGCGACGGCCAGGGGCGCCGCGCGCCCCTCCGGGCGTCCCCGCCCGGCGATGCGCGCCCGGCGGTCAGACACCCTGCGACAGGTCCGCGACCTCGGTCAGACGCACCGCCAGCCGGCCGCTGTCGTCGTCCATCTCCTGCAGCTCGCCCCGCGCGATCAGCCGGTCGCCGATCAGGATCTCCACCGGATCGTCGATCCGGCTGTCGAGCGGCAGCACCGAATCCCGGCGCAGGTTCACCAGGTCCGAGACCATCGGCCGGGCGCGCCCGACCGAGATCACCACCTCCAGCGGCACCCCCAGCACCGCGGAGCCGCGCCGCTCCCGCCGGCTCTCCTCGCCGGCCCCGGCCTCGGCCTCGGCCGGGGCGGGGGTCGGGGCGTCGTTCTCGGTCTCATCCATGGGCGTCTCTCCTCTGGGGTTCCGGGTCGGCCTGCGGCGGGGCCTGGGCATGGCGCTCCAGTGCGCGCCGCGCCGCCTCCAGCGCCGCCCCGAGATCCACCGCGTCCTCGCCCCCGCCCCAGTCCAGCCGGGCCGACAGCTCCGAAAGCGCGGGGTCCGTCTCCACCGGCGCGCTCAGCCCGGCGCGCTCCAGCTCGGCGCGCACCGCCTCCGCCTGGGCGGGGGCGACGCGGATGCGCAGCCCCGGCTCCTCCGCGGCGCCCGCCTCGTGCGGGGCGCGCAGGGCCTCCGCGGCCAGGCCCTGCCGCGCGAAGGCCGGAGCCACCCCGCTCAGCAGCGCCTCGGCCAGCCGCCGCGCCGCCTTGCGCCCGGCCTCCTCCTCCGCCAGCCGGGCATGGGCCGCGTCCTGGATCGCCTCGCGCAGATCCGACAGGATCACCCGCAGCTCCGCCGCGCCGTGGGCCTCGGCATGGGCCGCGCCCTCCTGAAAACCGGCCGCCCGCCCCTCGCCCCGCGCGCGGGCCAGCAGCGTCTCCACCGGCTCGGCCTCGGGCTCGGGCGCCGCCCCGGGCTCCGCCGCCGGCTCGGCGGCCCCGGCAGGCTCGACCCCGGCGGGTCCGGACTCGGCGGCGGGCGCAGGCGCCGGCCGCGGCTCCCCGCCCGCGCCGTCGAAGACCTCCCATTTCAGGGCCTGGGTCCTCATGCCGTCTCCTTCTCAGGCTCGCCGTCCTCCAGCCAGCCGCCCAGCAGCGAGGCCGTGTCCCCCTGCCGCTCGGCCACCGCCTCGCGCAGCGACTCCAGCCGCTCCGCGGCGACGCCCCGCGCGTCGATCATCTCGCCCGCCGCGGCCAGGCTCTGCTCCAGCCCGTCCTCCGGCGCCTCCAGCGCCCCGGGCGCCGGCGCCTCCGCCGCCTCCAGCATCGCGGCCTCCTCGGCCCGCCGGGTCAGCATCGGACGCACCACGAACAGCCCCAGGATCAGCGCGACCAGGCTCAGCACCCCGAGCTGGACCAGCGTCATCGCGTTGGCGGCCAGGAAGTCGCCCGCCCCGGCGCTCGCCTCCGTCCCCGCCGCCGGGGCCTGCGCGAACTCCATGCTGCGAATCGTGACCTCGTCCCCGCGCGCCGCGTCGAAGCCGACGGCGGAGCGCACCAGCTCGCCCAGCGCCTCCAGCTCCGCCTCTGGCCGCGGCTCCCAGACGGTCCCGCCATCCGGCCCGGCCGCGCGCACCCCGTCCACCAGCACCGCGACCGAGATCCTGCGGGTCTGCCCGGGCCCGCTGACCCGCTCGCGCATCACCTCGGAGACCTCGTAGTTCACCCGCTCGCGGGTCTCCTCGCGGCTGCTGCTGGCCTCGCCGCCGCCCTCGTCGTCCCCGTCGGGCAGGTTGGAGGCGACCGTCACCCCGGCCGCCCCGGCGCCCTGCGCGTTCTCCGCGCTCTCCTGCGTGTCGGTGTGAATCGCCACCCGGCTGTCGGGGTCGACGGTCCGCTCGCGCACGGTCTCCGAGTCCATGTCCTGCTCGACATTGACCTCGACCACCGCGGCGCCGGGGCCCACCCGCGCCTCCAGCAGCCGCTCGACATTCGCCTTCAGCGCCGCCGCCCGGTCCTGCGCCGCCGGCCCGGCGCCCGGTCCGTCCTCCTCGCCCAGCGTCACGCCGTTCTCGGCGTCCACCACCGTGACGTTCTGCGCCGTCAGCCCCGCCACGGCCGAGGACACGAGGAACCGGATCGCCTCCGCCTGCTCCGCGCTCACCGCGCCCGAGCCCACGCCCACGGCGACCGAGGCCGTCGGCTCCGCCCCCCGCTCGAAGGGCCGGGGCGACGGGTTGGCGATATGCACCCGCGCCCGGCGCACCCTGGGCAGCGCCAGGATGGTGCGCGCCAGCTCCCCCTCCTTGGCGCGCCAGTAGGCGGCGTCGAACATCTGGGAGGTGGTGCCGAATCCCGACAGCCCGTCCAGCAGCTCGTAGCCCGCCGCGCCGCTCTCCGGTTGGCCCTCCGAGGCGAGCTGCATGCGCAGCGAATCGCGCCTGCCCTCCGGCACGAAGACCGCGTCGCCGCGCACCTCGTAGGCCGCCCCCCGCGCCTCCAGCGCGGAGACGACCCCGCCGATCGCCCGCTGGTCCAGCCCGGCGTAGAGAAGGCCCATCGCCGGCTCGGACGCCACGCGCGCGAGCCCCCACACCGCCAGCGCCGCGGCGCCCGCGGCCAGGGCCGCGATCACGCGCCGCCGGGTGTCGAGCCCGTTCCACAGGGACATGATCCAGGTCACGCAATGCCTCTCGCGTCGTTTTCCCCCGTTCCGGGCGACGGGGGGCCGTTCTGGCCGGACCTTCCTTGCGGCGCAGGCACTTAAGATTCGGTTAGCCCCTTTGCGGCTACCCCTTCGGCCAGAGCCCGGGGCGCGCCCGCCCCGCCCGCATCCCGCCCCCGGCGCCGCGCGCCGCAGGGGCGCGCACAGGAACGGATCCAGGCGCGATGGCCGACACGGCAAAGGTGGACATGGACGAGGCGACCCCCGCCTCCCGGGGCGGCCGGGCGCCCCTCCTGCTCGGGCTGGCGGCGATGCTGGGCCTCGCCGCCGCGGGCTTTCACGCCGCCTATTCCGGGCTGATCGCCCTGCCCCTCGGCGGCGGGGCCGAGGCGCCCTCCGCCGCCGGCGCCCCGGCCGGCGGCGCCGATTCGCCCCCGGGCGACGTCGCCTTCGTGGAGGTCCCGCCCATGGTCGTCTCGCTGGGCCCGTCGGCCGGCGCCCGGCACCTGCGCCTCGCCGCCGCCCTCGACGTCGCTCCGGGGGAGACGGAGCGGATCGGCGCGCTGATGCCCCGCATCCGCGACGTCATCAACACCTACCTCCAGGCCCTCGACGAGGCCGATCTGGAGCGCCCCGCGGCCATGGCCCGCATGCGCGCCCACCTGCTCCGCCGCATCCGCATCGTCGCCGGCGAAGGCGCCGTGCGCGACCTGCTGATCACCGAATTCGTCCTGCAATGACCCCGCCTTGCGGGGAAGGAGGCTTTGAATGGCCCTGATCGCGGATGTCCTGCTGCTGGCCGCGGCGCTGACCGCGGCCGTCTACTGCCACGTGCTGGCCGGCCGGCTGAAGCGCCTGCGCTCCCTCGACGGCGGCGTCGGCCAGGCCGTGGCCGCGATGTCGGCGCAGGTCGAGGAGATGCGCGCCGCGCTCCGGGCGGCCAAGGCGGCCTCGGGCGAATCGACCCGCACCCTTGCCGAGCGCACCGCGCGCGCCGAGATGGCCGCCGGCCGGCTGGAGCTGCTCCTCGCCGCCCTGCATGACCGGGAGGGCGCGACGCCGCTCGACCTCGGCTCGCGCCGCCCAGCGCCCCGCGCCCCGGCGCCCGGCCGCGGACCCGATCGGCCCGCCCCCGCCCGGGCGCAGTCCGCCAGCGCCGCCGCCCTGTCCCCCGGCGCCGCGCCCGGAGCCGACCAGGCCCCTGCGGCGGAGCCCGCGAGCGACGACGCCCCGCCCCCCGAATCGGAGCCCCCCGAGCCGGCCGGCGCCGAGGCGCCCCCCGCCTCCGAAGCCGTCTCCGAGCCCCCGCAGGCCGACGCCGAGGAGGACGCCGCCCCCGGCCGCCGCCTCTTCCGCATCAGGGGCCGGCAGGCCGAGGACGGGGAGGCCCGCTCCCTGCGCGACGCCCTCCAGGCCCTCGCGCGCGAGAGTTCGGAATGACCGGCGCGCAGCCTCCTGTCGCCCGCCTCGCCGGGGCCACCCGCCGCGCGGCCTCCGCCGGGGCGCGCCGCCTGCGCGGCCCCGGCGCCCTGATGATCCTGGCGCTCTGCTTCGGCGGCTCGGCCATCGCCCGCCTCGCCGACCCCGAAGGCGCTCTGGCGGGACAGGGCGGGGCGCAGGAGGACGCGGCCCGCGCCCCCGCCGACTGCCCCGACCCGGCCGGCCTGCTCGCCGCCCTGCGCGAGCGCGAGGTCCAGCTCGACGCCCGCGCCGCCCGGATCGCCGACCGCGCGCGCCGCCTGGAGGTCGCCGAGGCCAAGCTCGAGGAGCAGACGCAGGCCCTGCAGGAGGCCGAGGCGCGGCTCGCCGACACGCTGGCCATCGCCGACAAGGCCGCCGAGGCCGATCTCGACCGCATGGTGGGCGTCTACCA
Source organism: Pseudomonadota bacterium (assembly GCA_051747505.1). Classification (GTDB taxonomy): domain Bacteria; phylum Pseudomonadota; class Alphaproteobacteria; order Rhodobacterales; family Rhodobacteraceae; genus Albimonas. The sequence goes on from JBNJGE010000162.1 coordinate 5,726, forward strand.
GAACATGAAGCCCAAGGAGGCCGCCGAGATCTTCTCGGCGATGGACGTGACCTTCGCCGCCGGCTTCCTCGCCCGCATGCGCGAGGACGCGGCCGCGCGCATCCTGGGCGGCATTCCGCCCGAGCGGGCCTACGCCATCTCCGCCGTCATCGCCGGGCGCAACGCCGGCGCGCCGCGGGAATGACCGCGGCGGGCGGCGGGGTCAGCCCTTTCTTAACTCCCGCGGCCCCAAGGTCCGCCGCGGAGCGCCGGCCGGCCGCCGGCGCGCGTTGATCGGGAAGAGCGGGATGATCGGATTCGTCGGGATCGGTGTGACCTTCGTGATGGTCTTCGGCGGCTACCTGGCCGCCGGCGGGCACCTGACGATCATCCTCGCCGCCATGCCGTTCGAGCTTATGATCATCGCCGGCGCCGCCACGGGCGCCTTCATGCTCTCCAACGACGCCGCCACGGTCCGACACACGCTCGCGGATCTCGGCAAGGTCTTCAAGGGCCCGAAATGGAAGCCGCAGGACTATCGCGACCTGCTCTGCCTGATGTTCGAGCTGATCCGCATCGGCCGCGCCAACCCCATGGAGCTCGAGACGCATATCGAGGCGCCCCAGGACTCCCGCGTCTTCGCCCGCTACCCCCGCATCCAGGCCGATTCTGCGGCGGTGGACATGATCTGCGACACCCTGCGCGCGGGCTCCATGAATTACGACGACCCCCACCAGGTGGAGGAGGTGCTGGAAAAGCAGCTGGACGCCCGCCTGCAGGAGCGGCTGCACTCCGCCCACGCGCTCCAGCAGACGGCCGACGCCCTGCCCGCGCTGGGCATCGTCGCGGCGGTGCTGGGCGTGATCAAGACCATGGGCTCCATCGACAAGCCGCCCGAGGTGCTGGGCCGGATGATCGGCGGCGCGCTGGTCGGCACCTTCCTGGGCGTGTTCCTCGCCTACGGCCTCGTCGGCCCCTGCGCCGCGCGGGTGAAGGCGGTGGTGGAGAAGGATCACCAGTTCTACCTCCTGATCCGCGAGGTGCTGGTGGCCAACCTGCACAACCACTCCCCCGACATCTGCGTGGAGGTCGGCCGCCAGAACACCCCGCGCGAGCTGCGCCCCAGCTTCTCCGACCTCAGCGACGCGCTGAGGGACTCGAAGGCGGCGGCATGACCTTCAGGCGCCCCCGCCCCCTGGCGACCCTCGCGCTCGCCGCCGCGACGCTGGCCGCGTCCCCGGCCCCGGCGCAGGAGCAGGCGCGCCTGCGCGCGGGCGAGCATGACGGCTACAGCCGCATCGCGCTCGACGTTCCCCGACTGGAGGACTGGCGCCTCGAGGTCGAGGGCCGCCGCGCCGAGGTCTTCTTCCCCGGCCGCGCCCTCGCCTTCGACACCTCCGACATCCTCCCCGACCGCAAGGTGACGCGCGTCACCCGCGCCCGCACGCAGCGCGGGGAGGCCGGCACGCGTCTGATCCTCACGCTCTCCTGCCCCTGCGCGGCCGAGGGCTTCGAATTCCGCCCCGGCATGCTGGTCATCGACATCCGCGCGAAGCCGCCCGGGGCCGCGCCCGCGCCCCCGCGCAAGGCCGAGACGCCGGGCCCCGCGCCCCACCCCCTGCCCGCCGGCCCCGTGCGCGCCCCCGCCGCTACGCCGGCCGTCAGCGCGGCCGACACCCGGGCCAACGGGGACCCGGCGGAGGACGACATCTCCGTGGACGCCGCGCAGAAACGCCTGCTCGAGCAGCTCTCGCGCGCCGCCGACCAGGGGCTCGTGGAATTCCGCGGCCCGCCCGAACGCGCGCCCGCCGCGCCGCCCGACCCGTCCCGCAAGGCCGGCCAGGCCTCGCCGCAGGACGCCCCACCGCCCGAAGACCCTGCGCCGCGCAGGGCGCCGGCCCCGATCGCCGCCCCGCCGCCCGAGCAGCTCGAGGCCCGCACCGCCTTCGATCCCGGCCGCCGGGCCGCCCCCGGTCCCGCGCCGCGGATCTGCCCCGAGGACGAGCGCCTCGCGCCCGCTCTCTGGCGCCGCCCCACCGACCCCTACGCCGCGCTGGGCGCCCTGCGCCGGCGCCTGATGGGAGAGTTCGACCGCCCCTCGGAAAGGATCGCGCTCGACCTCGCCCGGCTGCGCACGGCCCTCGGTTTCGGGGCCGAGGCCCGCCAGACCCTCGCGGCCTTCGCCCCCCGGGGCGAGGCCGCGGACCTCCTGCGCGACCTCGCCCATGTCGTGGACGGCGAAGCCCCGCCCGCCGACGGCCCCCTGGCGCGCGCCGGGGCCTGCGGCGGGCGCGGCGGCCTCGG
>JBNJGE010000163.1:0-8005 GCA_051747505.1 Pseudomonadota bacterium
AACAGGGCCGCCAGCATGAAAGGCAACAGCCCCAGCGCGACCGGCGTGCCCAGAAGCGGGATGAGCGGCAGGGCCAGCATCACGGCGGTGCCGACCATGACGTACACGAAGCCGCGGTCGCTGAGCGATCGGTGCGGCCACAGCGTCACCTCGTAGATCGGCGGGTCCGAACGGGAGACGGCCGGGGGCTCGGCCCCGGCCGTCCGGTCGTCTTCGCGAAAGCGCTCGCCCATCAGTGGTGGGGCTGCTTGTCCCACATCTCCGGGGTCGGGAGCGTCTCGAAGGTGTGGGCCGGCGGCGGGTTGGGCAGCGTCCACTCCAGCGTGTCCGCGTGCTCGCCCCAGTAGGCGTTCTCCGTCAGCTTCTCGCCCGAGCGCAGGGTGACCCATACGATGTAGAAGAACAGCAGGAAGGAGGCGAAGGACAGGAACGCGCCGTAGGAGCTGATCTCGTTCCAGAAGGCGAACTGCTCCGGGTAGTCGATGTAGCGGCGCGGCATCCCCTGACGGCCCAGGAAGTGCTGGGGGAAGAAGGTGACGTTGACGCCCACGAACATCATCCAGAAGTGGATCTTGCCAAGCCGCTCCGGGTACTGGCGCCCCGACATCTTTCCTATCCAGTAGTAGATGCCGGCGAAGATGGCGAAGACCGCCCCGATGCTCATCACGTAGTGGAAGTGGGCCACCACGAAGTAGGTGTCGTGATAGGCCCGGTCGATGCCGGCCTGGGACAGGACCACGCCCGTCACGCCGCCCACGGTGAACAGGAAGATGAAGCCCAGCGCCCAGAGCATGGGCGTCTTGAACTCCACCGACCCGCCCCACATCGTGGCGATCCAGCTGAAGATCTTGATGCCCGTGGGCACCGCGATGACCATCGTGGCCAGCATGAAGTAGGCCTGCTGGGTGTGGCTCATGCCCACCGTGTACATGTGGTGCGCCCACACCACGAAGCCCAGCACGCCGATGCCGACCATGGCGTAGACCATGCCCAGATAGCCGAAGACCGGCTTCTTGGAGAAGGTCGCGACCACGTGGCTGATGATCCCGAAGCCCGGCACGATGACGATGTAGACCTCCGGATGCCCGAAGAACCAGAGCAGGTGCTGGTAGAGCACCGGGTCGCCGCCGCCCGCGGGGTCGAAGAAGGTCGTGCCGAAGTTGCGGTCCGTCAGCAGCATGGTGATGGCGCCGGCCAGAACGGGCAGCGACAGCAGGATCAGGAAGCTGGTGACGAAGATCGACCAGGCGAACAGCGGCGTCTTGTGCAGCGTCATGCCCGGCGCGCGCATGTTCAGGAAGGTCGTGATCATGTTGATCGCGCCCAGGATCGACGAGGCGCCCGAGACGTGCACCGCGAAGATCGCGAGGTCCGTCGAATAGCCCGCCTCCTTGGTGGACAGCGGCGCGTACAGCACCCATCCGATGCCGGAGCCCAGCTGCGCGTTGCCCCCCGGCGAGACCACCGACAGCACGGCCAGCGTGGTGCCCGCGACATACAGCCAGTAGCTGAGGTTGTTCATGCGCGGGAAGGCCATGTCCGGCGCGCCGATCATCAACGGCATGAAGTAGTTGCCGAAGCCGCCGAACAGCGCCGGGATCACGACGAAGAACATCATGAGGATGCCGTGGGCCGTGATCATCACGTTCCACAGATGGCCGTTCGGCGTTACGCCGTCCTCCATCAGCATGTACTGGACGCCCGGCTCCATGAGCTCGAGGCGCATGTACATGGTGAAGGCCACCGAGATGAACCCGACGACGGCGGCCGTCACCAGGTAGAGGATCCCGATGTCCTTGTGGTTGGTCGAGAGGAACCACCGGGTGAAGAACCCCGGGTGGTGGTCGTCATGCGCGTGAACCGCCGCATCCGCCATGTCTGCACTCCTGCCGCGAACGCCGGCCGGGCCGCGCCATCGTCGCCCCGACCGGTCCGGGCGCGCCCTCTCGGGGCGCCCGGTCTGATCTCGTTTTTCCCGTCTCCGCGACGCGCCGGGCCTGGGCCCCTCGCGCCGAGAGTCTGCCGGGGCGCGCGCGCCCCGCAATTCCGGCGGGAAGGATAGCGAATTTCCCGCCCCGGTCCACGCGGCCATTTGGCCGCTTTCGCAGCCCGGAACGCCGCGCCGGACCCCGCCACGCCCGCGAGCCTCGCGGGCGGAACGATCAGGCATTTAAAGACACGCGCGCCGACGCGCTGGCGATGCGTCGCAACGTCCCGCCGCGCCCCTCAATCCTCGCCGAAAACCTCCGCGAAGCTCGCCTTCAGGGCCATGTCGAGCTCGGGCATCGTCGTCGTGAGCCCGAGATCGGCCAGCGAAGTGACGCCATGGCCGCGGATGCCGCAGGGCACGATTCCCTCGAAATGGCTCAGATCGGGCTCGAGATTGATCGCCACGCCGTGAAAGCTGACCCAGCGGCGCAGGCGCACGCCAATGGCCGCGATCTTGTCCTCGGCCGGGCTGCCGTCCGGCTGGCGCGGCTTGTCGGGGCGCACGACCCAGACGCCGACGCGGCCCTCCCGCCGCTCGCCCGTCACGTTGAAGGCGGCGAGGGTTCGAATCACCCACTCCTCGAGGCTCCAGACGAAGCGGCGCACGTCCCGCCCCCGCCGGTTGAGGTCCAGCATGGCGTAAGCCACGCGCTGGCCGGGCCCGTGATAGGTGTATTCCCCGCCCCGTCTTGCTTCGAAGACGGGAAAGCGGTCGGGGTCGACCAGGTCCTCCGGCCGGGCGGAGGTCCCGGCGGTGTAGAGCGGCGGGTGCTCCAGCAGCCAGACCAGCTCCCCGGCCTCGCCGGCGCGGATCGCCGCCACCCGCGCCTCCATCTGCGCGAGCGCCTCCTGGTAGGGCACGAGTCCGTCGCTGACCTGCCATTCGGGCATCGGGGCCTCCCCGTCGCGCGGACCGTCTGCGGCCCGCCGCGGGTGCGGTTATGACGCCCCCCGCGAGGTCCGGCAAGCGGGCGTCGCGGAAGGCCGGCGAGGGTCTTCACAAGCCCCGACTCGAGTGCTACCTAGCCGCCTGCCTGATGGTTCTGCGGTCGTGGCGGAATTGGTAGACGCGCAGCGTTGAGGTCGCTGTGGGGTAACACCCGTGGAAGTTCGAATCTTCTCGACCGCACCATCAGGGCGAAGCTGACGCCGAAAGGCCCCTGCCTCCCGCGCGGGGGCCTTTCGCGTTCCGGGGCCGCTGCGGCGGCCCGCATCGGGGCCGGGTTCGCGAAATCCGTGGCGCGGGGGGCGCGAAAAGGCCAACCTGAGACCATGACCGCCGTCCCCGAGCCCATCGCCACCGCCTTCGCCGACCAGGCCCGGGCCTGCACCGGGCTGGGCTCCCCCTTCACCGCCCGGCTGCTCGCCGCCCTGCCCGCGCGGCTCGACCCCGAGACGGAATTCGGCGGGCGGATCCTGAGCTGGACGGGCGACGCGCGCGCCGACGCCCTGGCGCTGCGCGCGGCGGGCGCGCTGCACGCGCTGGCGCGGTCGGGACGGGCGCCCGGGATGGCCTCGGCCTGGCCCCCGCAGGCCGGCGGCGACCCGGCGGAGGCCGCGGCTCGGGCCATCTCGGGCCACGACGCCTGGCTCGCCTCCTGGCTGGACTCGCCGCCCCAGACCAACGAGGTCGCCCGCGCCGCCGCCCTCATGACCGGCCTCGCGACGGTCGCCGCGCGCACTGGCCGGGCGCTGGAACTGCTGGAGATCGGCGCCTCGGCCGGGCTGAACCTCATCCCCGATGCCTACCGCCACGAACTCGGCGGCGTCGTGCTGGGCGACCCGGTCTCTCCGGTGACGCTGAGGCCGGACTGGAACGGCCCGCCGCCGCCCGGCGCCACGCCGCGCATCCGGGCCCGGGCCGCCTGCGACCGCGCGCCCCTGGACCCCGCGGCGCCGGTCGACCGCGCCCGGCTCTTCGCCTATGTCTGGCCGGACCAGCCCGAGCGCCTCGCCCGCCTCTCTTCCGCGCTGGACCTCGCCGCCCGCCACGCCCCGCGGGTCGAACGCGCGGACGCGGCCGTCTGGCTGGTCGAGCGCCTCGCGACGCCGCAGCCCGAAGATGCGGCGCGGGTCGTGATGCACTCCATCACCTGGCAGTACCTGCCCGGCGAGACGCAGGCGGCCATCCGCGACGCCCTCTCCCGCGCGGGCGCGGCCGCCGGCCCCCGGTCCCCGGTCGCCTGGTTGCGCCTGGAGCCCGACGAGACGCCAGGCTCCGCCGCCCTGTCCCTCACCCTCTGGCCCGGCGGCCGGACAGAAGCGCTGGGGCGGGCCGACTTCCACGGCCGCTGGTTCCGGTCAGCCCCGGCCAGCTGACCCTTGCCAGGCGCCCCCTCGCGCGGCGATACCTTGCCCCGGTTCCGCGTCCTCCCGAGGCCTCGCCATGCGCAAGCTCCTGTTCTGGCTGATCCTGCTGGCGATCCTCGTCGGCCCCGTCGCGTTCGTCCTCGCCGCCTTCGAGCCGGAACCCGCCCTGCCGCGCAGCGCCGCGCTCAGCCCGCAGCAGGCGCAGCAGTCCAAGGCGCTGGTCAAGCGCATCCGCGCCGCGCTCGGCGGCGCCGAGCCCGACCGGGCCACGGGCGAGATCACCGCCAGCCGCCGTGAGATCGACGGCCTGATCGCGGCCGGCGCGCGGGTCGTCTCCGGTCTGCGCGGACAGAGCGAAATCCGCCCCGACGGGCTGGGCGTGACCGTCTCCGCCCAGGCCCCCGGCCTGCCGCAGCTGGGCTGGATCAACCTTCGCGCCGAGGCGGCGGCCTCCGATCAGGGGCTGGAGCTGCGCGCGTTGCGCCTGGGGCGCATGGATCTGCCGCCGGGCCTCGGGCTCGCGGCTCTGCGCCTGGGCGCCGACGCGCTGCTTCAGGGCCAGCCGGGGACGCTCCTCGTCCACTCGGTGCGCGCCGTCGAACCGCAAGGCGAGCGCGTGACCCTGCGGCTCGACCCGAGCGGGGCGGACGGCGAGTCTCTCTTCGACAGCGTGGTGGCCAGCGTCCGCAACGCCGCCGGCATGAGCGACGGCGCTACCGTGCGTGAGCATTACGAGGCGATGGCGCAGGCCGCGCGGGAGGGCCGGCTGCCCGACCGGGGCTCCGTCGCCCCCTGGCTCGCCTTCGCCGCCGAGCGCGCCGCTGAGGGGCCCGGGGAACGCGCGGCCGCCCTGCTGGCGCTCGCCGCCCATTGCGGGGACAGGAGCGCGGTGGGGACCGCCGTCGGCGGCTTCGACGCGCCGCAGGGGCAGAGCGCCTGCGCGGGACTGACGCTCGCGGGCCGGCGCGACCTGCGCAAGCACTTCATTCTTTCCGCCGGGTTCCAGGCCGCGGGCGGCTCCGCCGTCTCCTTCGGAATGGGCGAGGTCAAGGAGCTGGTTGACGCCTCCGGAGGCGGCTCGGGATTCAGCTTCGACGATATCGCCGCCGACCGGGCGGGCATCCGCTGGGCCGAGGCCATAGCCGACGCCGATCCCGAGGCTCTGGCCGAGATCGCGCGGAAATCGGGCGAGGAGACCGTCCTGATGCCCGCCATCGACGACCTGCCCTCCTTCATGCAGGAGGCCGAGTTCCGCGACCGCTACGGGCGCGTGGACAGCCCCCGCTACAAGGCGCAGCTCGCCGAGATCGACGCGCGCATCGACGCCCTGCCCCTCTATCGCTGAGCGGACCGGACGGCGGGAGCGGGCTCCGCGGCGGGGGCGCGAGGCGGTGGCCGCCCCCAAGCCTCCTTTCGCCGCGCCCACTTGCCGCGGCGCAACAAATCCTCCATGTGAAGGTCGCATCCTTGCCGGCCGACCCGCCGGCCCTTGCCATCTGCTTCCGGACCCCCGCCTTCATGGATCTTCGCAACATCGCCATCATCGCCCATGTCGACCACGGCAAGACGACGCTCGTGGACGCCCTGCTGCGCCAGTCGGGCGCATTTCGGGAGAACCAGGCGGTGGCCGAGCGGGCGCTCGACTCCAACGACCTTGAGCGCGAGCGCGGCATCACCATCCTCGCCAAGGCGACCTCGGTCGAATGGGGCGGGACGCGCATCAACATCGTGGATACCCCCGGCCACGCCGATTTCGGGGGCGAGGTGGAGCGCATCCTGTCCATGGTCGACGGCGCCGTTCTGCTGGTGGACGCGGCCGAGGGGCCGATGCCCCAGACGAAGTTCGTCACGCAGAAGGCCCTTGCCCTCGGCCTGCGCCCGATCGTGGTGCTCAACAAGGCCGACAAGCCCGCCGCCGACCCCGACCGGGCGCTGGACGAGGTCTTCGACCTCTTCGCCGCGCTGGACGCCGACGAGGACCAGCTGGACTTTCCCGTCCTCTACGCCTCCGGCCTCGCCGGCTGGGCGGACCGGGAGATGGACGGCCCGCGCGAGGATCTCACCGCCCTGTTCGAGATGATCCTGGAGCATGTTCCGGCTCCGAAGCAGTCCGGCCGCGGCGACGAGCCCTTCGCCATGCTCGCCACCACGCTGGAGGCCGACCCCTATCTGGGCCGGCTGCTGACGGGACGCGTCGAAGCCGGCGCCATCGCCCCGGGCGCCACGCTCAGGGCGCTCGGCCGCGACGGGGCGGAGGTCGAGCGCTTCCGCGTCTCCAAGCTGCTTGCCTTCCGCGGCCTCGGCCGCCAGCCGGTGGAGCGGGCCGAGGCCGGCGACATCGTCGCCATCGCGGGCCTGTCGAAGGCCACCGTCGCCGACACCCTCTGCGCGCCGGAGGTGAGCGAGCCCATCGCCGCCCAGCCCATCGACCCGCCGACCATCGCGGTGACCTTCTCCATCAACGACTCGCCGCTGGCCGGACGGGACGGCGACAAGGTCCAGTCCCGCGTCATCCGCGAGCGCCTGCTGCGCGAGGCGGAGGGCAACGTCGCCATCCGCATCTCCGAGACCGCCGACAAGGACGCCTTCGAGGTCGCCGGGCGCGGCGAGCTCCAGCTCGGCGTGCTGATCGAGAACATGCGCCGCGAGGGCTTCGAGCTCTCCGTCTCCCGGCCTCGCGTGATGATGCTGGAGGAGGGCGGCCGACGCCTCGAGCCCATCGAGGAGGTCACGGTGGACGTGGACGACGAGCATTCCGGCTCGGTGGTCGAGAAGCTCTCGGCCCGAAAGGCGGAGATGACCGAGATGCGCCCCTCCGGCGGAGGCAAGACGCGCATCGTCTTCCTCGCCCCCTCCCGCGGGCTGATCGGCTACCACGCCGAGTTCCTGGCGGACACGCGCGGCACCGGCGTGCTCAACCGCGTCTTCCATTCCTGGGCGCCCTGGAAGGGCGCGATCCCCGGCCGCCGGCACGGCGTGCTGATCTCCATCGAGGATGGGGAGAGCGTGCCCTATGCGCTGTTCAACCTGGAGGAGAGAGGCCGGCTGATCATCGGGTCGGGCGAGCCCGTCTACCAGGGGATGATCATCGGTGAGAACGCCCGGCCCGGCGACCTCGAGGTCAACCCGCTCAAGGGCAAGAAGCTGACCAATGTCCGCGCCTCGGGCAAGGACGAGGCCGTCACGCTCACGACCCCCCGCCGCTTCGGCCTGGAGGAGGCCATCGCCTTCATCGAGGATGACGAGCTGGTCGAGGTCACCCCCCGCGCGATTCGCCTGCGCAAGCGCCATCTCGACCCGCACGCCCGCAAGCGGGAGGCCCGCGCGGCCGCCGCCGTTTCCTGACAGGCGGCGCCACGCCCCCCTCAGCGGTATTTTCGCGCACAAGGCGAACAACCGCCGGTGTTTCATTGTGCGTCGCGCCGGCTTGTTGCTAGAATGGTTCGTGTGCGTAGAACCGGGTCCGGGCGGCCGCGTAGCGTAATTCTGGCCGGCGCCAAGCGTGCGCAAGACACGCTGACGTTGTGCTCGGAACATCGAGTCGAGTGTTCGAGTACCAGTCAGGAGCAACAACAGAATGAAACACGCTGTCGACGCGCACGTTGGGAAACGTGTGCGCCATAGACGCTGGATGCTGGGCATGACCCAGCAGCAGCTCGGGGAGAAGGTGGGCATCAAGTTCCAGCAGATCCAGAAATATGAGACG
>JBNJGE010000164.1:0-7839 GCA_051747505.1 Pseudomonadota bacterium
CCGCCCCGCGGCCCGCCGGCGCGCGGCCCCTTCACAGGCGGTCGGGACAGGCGCGGCGCCCGGCCGGGACGGGGCGGGCGGGCGGGGTTCCGGCCGGGCGACGCGCCGGTTCAGCCGGTCGCGGCCTGCGGGCGGCCGACGCGCGCCTCGAAGGCCAGCAGTGGGATCAAGGCCAGCATGAAGGCCGCCCCGCAGACCGCGATCGCCGCGCCCTCGCCGGTTCCGCGCCCGCCCGCGGCCTCCCCGATCGCCGCGGCGATCGCGGGCATGGCCGAGGCGCCCAGGAAGAAGGCCGCCATGAACACCCCGCTCGCCAGCCCCCGCCGCTCCGCCGCCACGGCGCGCCCGGCCAGCGACATCACCCAGCCCAGCGGCGCCGGCCCGCAGACCAGCATCAGCAGGATCGGCAGGACCGCGGGCTCCCCCAGCCCGGTGACGACGGTCGATGCGCCCCAGGCCAGGATGCACAGCGCGAAGACCGGCCCGGGCCGGCGCAGGCGCGCGGCGATCACGCCCCCCAGCGGCGCCATGATCACCGGCGCCCAGCCGAAGGCGCCCAGCAGCAGGCCGGCCTCCCGCCCGTCCCAGCCGCGGGCGTGCAGATAGGCGGGAAACAGGCTGAGAAAGCCGTAGAAGCAGCCCACGAAGAACACCACTGTCGCGCAGGCCAGCGCCAGCGAGGCGAGCTCGGCCCGCGGAAAGCGCAGCGAGGCGCCCCGCGCCGCCTGCGCCGCCGTGCGCGGGACCAGCCGCAGCGTGGCCAGCAGCGCCAGCGCCGACAGCGCGCCGGTGGCCCCGAGCCCCAGCGCCCAGTCCGCCCCCGTCCCGAGCGTGGCGAAGATCAGCAGCGCGCAGCCCATCCCGAAGGGCTGGGAGGCCGCCGCCAGCGCGTTGGCCAGCGCGAGATCGCGCTCGGGGAACACGTCGTAGAGGGCCTTGAGGCCCGCCACGGTCACCACCACGCCCCCGAAGCCGCCCAGCAGCCGCGCCGCCGCCAGCCCCTGGAACCCCTCCGCGAAGACCGCCAGCGCGCCCCCCGCCGTCATCGCCGCGAGCGCCAGGATCAGCGTCTCGCGCACGCCCACGCGCTGGAGCATGGCGCCGGCCAGCAGCGCCACCGCCACGCCCGGCGCCATGTAGAGCCCCGTCAGCGCGCCGATCTGCGACAGGCTCAGCCCCAGCCCCGCGGCCAGCGCCGGGCCCAGCGCCGGCAGCGCCTGGAACTGGAAGCCCACCACGGCCCGCGCGCCCGCGGCCGCGGCCAGCACGCCCCAGCGCCCGCCCGCGCTCTCTCGCGCCTCGCTCAAGCGATCCCCTCCGAATGCCGCCCGATTCGCGCGGGCCGCGCGCCAAGCTAGGGGCGCCCCTGGCCGGGCTCAACGCCCCGCCCCTGAAAGCCCGGGGAAAAAGAAGCGGCCCTCCGGGCGCCGCGCCTCGGACGCCGCGGGAGGAGCGGCGGGGCGCGGGCCCGAAGGGCCCAGCGGCGCTGACCGGCGCCGCCCCGGGCCGGAACCCGCCCTCCGGGGCGCGGCCCCCCCTCGGGCCGCGCCGCGCCGGAAGGCGCCGGCTCCGCAAGCCCCCGAGGGACAAGGGCTTCGGAAAACCGGTCGGGAAAGGCGCCCCGGCCGGCCATGCGACTCTTCTCGCCCGCAGGCCGTGACGCCGCCGTGACGGCCGCCGCGCCTGCGCGCCCCGCCCGCGTTGCCGCCCCGTCCCTGCGTTGCTAAAGCGGCCCCCGAGCCCCGCCGCCGACCTGCGGCGCCGATCAAGGAGCCTCCCTTGGCCAAGAAGCCCGACGAGGACGAGCGCCCGAAGTCCCGCTCCGTCGGGGCGCTGCGCCGCCTGCGCCCCTTCCTCGCCCCCTATCGCGGCCTGCTCCTGGGCGCGGCGGCGATGCTGCTGACCACCACGATCCTCAACCTCGCCCTGCCCATCGCGGCCGGCCGGGTGGTGGACGGCTTTTCGGCCGAGCGGGTGGAGCTGATGGACGCCTATTTCGCCTCGGCGCTGGCCATCGCCGCGGCGCTGGCGCTGGCCACGGCGGCGCGCTTCTACCTCGTCACCCGGCTGGGCGAGCGGGTCATCGCGGATCTGCGGCGCAAGGTCTACGACAAGGTCGTGGCCATGAGCCCCGCCTTCTATGAGCGCCTGATGACGGGCGAGGTGCTCTCGCGGCTCAACACCGACACCACGCTGCTGCTCTCGGTCGTTTCCTCGTCGGCCTCCATCGCGCTGCGCAACGCGCTGCTGCTGATCGGGGGGCTGATGCTGATGCTGTGGACCTCGCCCAAGCTGACCGCCTACGCGCTGCTGCTGGTCCCCCTGGTGGTCCTGCCGATCCTCGTCTTCGGCCGGCGGGTGCGGAAGCTCTCGCGGCTGAGCCAGGACAAGGTCGCCGAAAGCTCCGCCCAGGCCTCGGAGACGCTGCTCGCCGCGCAGACGGTGCAGGCCTACACCGCCGAGCCGCACGCCCGCGCCCGCTACGGCGCGCTGGTGGAGGAGGCCTTCGACGCCGCGCGCCGGCGCATCATGGCGCGCTCGGCCCTGACGGCCATCGTCATCTTCCTGGTCTTCTCCGGCGTGGTCGGGGTGCTGTGGATCGGCGCCTCCGACCTGCGAGAGGGCCGGATCTCGCCCGGCGAGCTGGTGCAGTTCCTGATCTACGCCGTGCTGGTGGCCGGCGCCGTGGGCGCCCTGTCGGAGGTCTGGGGCGAGGTGCAGCGCGCCGCCGGCGCCACCGAGCGGCTGGCGGAGCTGCTCGACGCGGAGGACCCCATCGAGATCGCCGCCCGCCCGACGCCGCGCCCCGAGCCGAGCCGCGGGGCGCTCGCCTTCGACCATGTCTCCTTCCGCTATCCCGCGCGCCCGGACGCGCCCGCGCTCTCGGACGTCTCCTTCGCCATCGAGCCCGGCGAGACGGTGGCCCTCGTCGGCCCCTCCGGCGCGGGCAAGACGACCGTCTTCCAGCTCCTGCTGCGCTTCTACGATCCGCAGTCGGGCGGCATCCTTCTCGACGGGACCCCGATCGACGCGATGACCCCGCGCGACCTGCGCCGCGCCTTCGCGGTGGTCAGCCAGGACGCGGCGATCTTCGCCGACACCATCGCCGGCAACATCCGCTACGGCCGGCCGGAGGCGAGCGACGAGGAGGTGCGCATGGCCGCCGAGGCCGCCGCCGCCGACGCCTTCATCCGCGAGCTACCGCAGGGCTACGACACCTTCGTGGGCGAGCGCGGCGTGATGCTCTCGGGCGGGCAGAAGCAGCGCATCGCCATCGCGCGGGCCATCCTGCGCGACGCCCCCGTGCTGCTGCTGGACGAGGCCACCTCCGCGCTCGACGCCGAATCCGAGCGCCTGGTGCAGGAGGCCGTGGCGCGGCTGTCGGAGACGCGCACCACGCTGGTCATCGCCCATCGCCTGGCGACGGTGAAGCGCGCCGACCGCATCCTGGTGATGGAGGCCGGGCGGATCGTCGCCGAGGGCACGCATGAGGAGCTCGCCGCCTCCGAGGGCCTCTACGCCCGCCTCGCTCGCCTTCAATTCGCCGCCGGCTGAGCGCGCGCCCCCTTCCGTCGGCGGCAGGGGACGCTAGGCTGGCCTTGCGCCGCCGCCCGCGCGGCGGCGGACAAGGGCTGCGGACCGGCCAAGGGGAGGACAGGGCATGACCGATCAGCGCCACAGCTTCGCCACTCTCGAGGACAAGGCCCTCTGGGAATCCGTGCCGCTGGAGGAGCGGTGGGAGGCGAAGTCGGTCTACGACCTGCTCGCCCGCACGGCCGGCGAGTTCCCCGACCGCCCCGCGCTCAGCTTCCAGATCAGGTCCGGTCCGCAGGACAGGGCGGAGACTCTGAGCTGGGCCGAGCTGCGCGAGCAGGTCGCCCGGACGGCCAACCTCTTCCATTCCCTCGGCATCCGCGAGGGCGACCCCGTCGCCTACCTGCTGCCCAACTCCAACGAGACGGCGATCACCCTTCTGGCCGGCGCCACCGCGGGGATCGTCAGCCCGATCAACCCGCTGCTGGACGCCGAGCAGATCGCCGCGCTCCTGCGCGAGACCGGGGCGAAGGTGCTGGTGACGCTGGCCCCGTTCCCGAAGTCGGACGTGGCGCAGAAGGCGGCCGAAGCCGCCGCCATGGCGCCGAACGTCGAGACCATTCTGCAGGTGGATATCAAGCGCTACCTGACCCCGCCGCTGAGCTGGATCGTCCCGCTGATCCGCCCGAAGGCGACGGGCGGCCACCGCGCGAGGATTCTCGACTTCCATGCCGAGATCGCGAAGCAGCCCGACGCGCTGACCTTCGCCGAATCCCACGACCCCGAGCGCATCGGCGCCTGTTTCCACACCGGCGGCACCACCGGGATGCCCAAGATCGCCCAGCACGCGCACAAGGGCATGATCTACAACGGCTGGTGCGGGGCGGCGATGATGCTCAGCGAGCGCGACGTGCTCCTCTGCCCGCTGCCGCTCTTCCATGTCTTCGCGGCCTACCCGATCCTGATGGCCTGCCTCGCCTCCGGCGCGCATGTCGTCCTGCCCACCCCGCAGGGCTACCGGGGGGAGGGCGTGTTCGACAATTTCTGGAAGCTGGTGGAGCGCTGGCGCGCCACCTTCATGATCACCGTGCCCACCGCCGCCGCCGAGCTCATGCAGCGCGAGGTGAAGTCGGATGTCAGCACCCTGACCTACGCGCTCTGCGGCTCCGCGCCCCTGCCGCGCGGCCTGTTCGAGCGGTTCGAGCAGGCCACCGGCGTCAGGATCCTCGAGGGCTACGGCATGACCGAGGCGACCTGCCTCGTCTCCTGCAACCCCGTGGACGGGGAGCGCAAGATCGGCTCCGTTGGCCTGCCCTTCCCCTACACGGACGTGCGCATCCTCCACTGCGACGAGGTCGGCAATGTCGCGAAGGAATGCGGGACCGACGAGATCGGCGAGATCTGCGTGCGCAATCCCGGCGTCCGCCCGGGCGAGACCTACACCGACCCAGAGCGCAATGTCGGCCTCTACGCGGAGGGCGACTGGCTGCGCACCGGCGATCTGGGCCGCATCGACGCCGACGGCTACATCTGGATCACCGGCCGGGCCAAGGACCTGATCATCCGCGGCGGCCACAACATCGACCCCGCCGAGATCGAGGAGGCGCTGATCCGCCACCCCGCCGTCGCCTTCGTCGGCGCCATCGGCCAGCCCGACGCCCATTCCGGCGAGGTCCCCTGCGCCTATGTCGAGCTCGCCGAGGGCCACGAGACCACGGCCGAGGAGCTGCGGGAATGGGCCGAGCAGCACGTGCACGAGCGCGCCGCCCGGCCCCGCCATGTCGAGATCCTCGACGAGCTGCCCAAGACCGCCGTGGGCAAGATCTTCAAGCCCGCCCTGCGCAAGCTGGCCATCGCGCGCATCTACGGCGCGGCGCTCACATCGGCAGGCTACGACATGGAGATCGAGGTGGTGGAGGACAAGAAACTCGGCCTCGTCGCCGAACTGACCCCGCGCGGCGAGCCCGTCGGGCGCGAGGAGATCGAGCAGGTGCTGGAGGTCTTCCCCCGCCCCTTCCGCCTGCGCGAGCCGGCCTGAAAGGGCAGGGGGCGCGCGCCCGTCAGGCCGCCGGCTGGCGGGCGTGCTCCCTGAAGAAGGCGGCGATGCGCCGGCCCAGCTCCTGCGAATCGAGCGGCTCCTCCAGCCGTCGCAGCGCCGCCTGCGCGAGATCCTCCGAATAGACTTCGCCCCGGCGGTCCTCGATCAGCGCGCGCACGAAGCCCGGCTCGAACTCCGGATGGGGCTGCCAGCTCACGGCCGGGGCGTCCTCCCATTCCAGCCCGGCCACGGGGCAGAATTCCGAGCGCGCGGTCAGCCGCGTCCCCTCCGGCTGCGTGATCACCTGGTCCTGGTGCACCGCCATCGCGGTCAGCCGGCGCCCCGTGGTCAGGTCCTCGTAGTCGTGCGGGCCCAGGCCCCAGCCCTTCTCGCTCTTGACGACCTTCGCGCCCGTCGCCTGCGCCATCAGCTGGTGGCCGAAGCAGATCCCCACGACGGGGATCTTCCGCGCCATCGCCTCGCGCACCAGCGCCTCCAGCCGCGGGATCCAGGGCCGGTCGTCGTAGACGGCGTATTTGGAGCCGGTGATCAGCCAGCCATCCGCCTCCTCCGGCGAGCCCGGAACCTCCCCCAGCGCCGGGCGCCAGACGGCGAAGTCGAAGCCGTGGCCGCCCAGCAGCCGCTCGAACATCGTCGAATAGAGGCCGTGGGCCTCCTGCATGTGTTTCGGGGGAAACCCCGTCTCCAGTATGCCGATGCGCATGGGTCGGACTCCCTCCCCCGGGTTTCATTCGCCGCGCTCGCGCGCAATATAGGGGCCCGCGCCGCCCGCGTCAGCGCCCCGTGAGGGGGCCGGGGCGGCCCAGCGTCACGGTAGGTTCATGCCCAAGATCTCGCCCGAAATCTCGCTCAGCGTCTCGCCGCGGCTCGAGGCGCCGGATCTGGAGTCCCTTCGCGACTGGATCCGCGCCCATCGCGTCGAGGAGATCGAGTGCGTCACCCCCGACTTCGCCGGCATCGCGCGCGGCAAGGTCATGCCCGCCGCCAAGTTCCTGCGCGAGAGCGAGATCCGCCTGCCGGTCTCCATCTACTTCGCCGTCATCACCGGGGAGTACGCCGAGGTGAACCACCCCGAGCTCTACTCGGACGGCGACATCACCCTGGTCCCCGACCTGACCACCTCGCGCGCCGTGCCCTGGGCCGGCGACCCCTCCCTGCAGATCATCCACGACGTGCTGGACCGCGACGGCCACCCCGTGCCCTTCGCCCCGCGCGAGGTGCTGCGGCGGGTGCTGAAGGCCTACGCCGACAAGGGCTGGACGCCGGTCGTGGCGCCGGAGCTGGAGTTCTACCTCACCAAGCCCAACACCGACCCGGACTACCCGCTGGAGCCGCCCACGGGCCGGTCCGGGCGGCAGTCCACCGGCTCGCAGGCCTTCTCGCTCTCGGCGGTGGACGAGTTCGACACGGTGATCGAGCACATCTACGACTACGCCGACGCGCAGGGGCTGGAGATCGACACCATCATCCAGGAGGCCGGCGCCGCGCAGCTCGAGGTCAACATGCTGCACGGCGACGCCATGATGCTCGCCGACCAGGTGTTCCTGTTCAAGCGCCTGATCCGCGAAGCCGCCCTGCGCTGCGGCGCCTACGCGACCTTCATGGCCAAGCCCATGGCCGGCCAGCCGGGCTCCGCCATGCACATCCACCAGTCGGTCCTGGACCGGGAGGGGCGCAACATCTTCTCCGACCCGGACGGGGACTCCTCGGCCCTCTTCGCGGGCTTCATCGGCGGGCAGCAGAAATACCTGCCCGCCTGCTCCGCCCTCAGCGCGCCTTACGTCAACTCCTACCGCCGGCTGGTGAAATACATGTCCGCCCCGGTGAACCTGGAATGGGGGCACGACAACCGCTCCACCGGTCTGCGCGTGCCCCGCGCCACGCCCGCCGCGCGGCGCGTGGAGAACCGCGTCACCGGCGCCGACGCCAACCCTTATCTGGCCATCGCGGGCAGCCTCGCCGCCGGCTATCTGGGCATGATCGAAGGCGCCGAGCCGCGCCCGCCGGTGACGGGGGGCGCCTACAACCGCGATCGCGACCTGCCCTATTCCCTGCTGGACGCGGTGGAGCTGCTCAAGGACTGCCCGCCGCTGATCGATCTGCTGGGCGAGCAGTTCGTCGCGCTCTACTCCACGCTCAAGCAGTTCGAGCACGACCAGTTCATGACCGTCATCAGCCCGTGGGAGCGCGAGCACCTGCTGCTCAACGTCTGAGATGGACCTCCTTTACGCCAACGAGGCCCCCGG
>JBNJGE010000165.1:0-7809 GCA_051747505.1 Pseudomonadota bacterium
ACCCGCTATGACCGGTGCGCCGACCTCTTCCTGGCCGCCGTCACAATCGCCGCAATCGTCCTGTTCTGGTTGTGAGTCCTGAGCCTATTTCACGCGCGCGCAAGACTTCGGGGCGAGGCGAAGTCGTGTCCATGGGTCTTGAGCCTGCTTTGCGCGGGCAGGAATGCCGCCCTCCCCGCGGCGGCATTCCTGATCGTGGCGCGTGGTCCGGCGCGGATCAGCCGGCGGCGGAGGCGTCGGAATCCGACCAGAAGGGGTAGTCGGTGTAGCCCTCGGGGCCGCGGCCGTAGAAGGTCGCGCGGTCGTAGGGGTTGGGGGGGAGGTTGCGGGCGTAGCGCTCGGGCAGGTCGGGGGTGGAGATGAACCAGCGGCCGAAGGCGACCATGTCCGCCTGCCCCGCCTGAAGGATCGCCTCCGCGCCATCGCGGTTGAAGCCGCCGGCGGCCATGTACGGGCCGTCGAAGAGGGGGCGCAGGCGGGGGGCGGCGTTGGGCTCCTCGCCCTCGCGGACGCGGCCGCCGGGCAGCGTGCGCGGCTCGATGACGTGGAGATAGGCGAGGCCGCGGCCGGAGAGGTTGCGCACGACGTGTTCGTGCAGCGCCCAGGGGTCGGAGTCGGAGATGCCGCCGTGGATGTTGCTGGGCGAGAGGCGGATGCCGGCGCCCTCGGGTCCCCAGACCTCGGTGATGGCCTCGAGGCATTCGAACAGCAGGCGGGCGCGGTTCTCGATGGGGCCGCCATAGGCGTCGGTGCGCTTGTTGGAGCCGTCCTGGAGGAACTGGTCGATCAGGTAGCCGTTGGCGGCGTGGAGCTCGACGCCGTCGAAGCCGGCGGCCTTGGCGTTGCGGGCGGCCTGGGCGTAGGCCTCGACGACGCCGGGGATCTCGGAGAGGTCGAGGGCGCGGGGCTCGGGGTAGTCCTTGGGGCCCTCATAGGTGCGGGCCTGCCCCTCGGGGCGGACGGCGGAGGGGGCCACCGGCGCGACATTGCCGGGCTGAACGTCGGAGTGGGACATGCGGCCGACATGCCAGAGCTGGGCGAAGATGCGCCCGCCGGCCTCGTGCACGGCGTCGGTGACCTTTCGCCAGCCGGCGATCTGGGCCTCGGAGTAGAGGCCGGGGGTGTGGGCGGTGCCGCGGCCCTCGGGGCAGATGACCACGGCCTCGGAGATGATCAGGCCGGCGGAGGCGCGCTGGCGGTAGTAGGTGGCGTTCATCTCGCCCGGCGCGTCGCCCTCTCCGGCGCGGCAGCGGGTCAGCGGGGCCATGATGACGCGGTTGGGCAGGCGCAGCGGGCCGATCTGGATCGGTTCGAGCAGTTTCAGGGTCATGAAGGGTCCTGTGAGGCTGTGAAGCGGGCGGCGACGTTCTCGGCCCAGGCGGCGATGGACTGGGTCGGGGGCGCCGCGGTGGGAGCGGGCAGGGCGGCGGCGTCGGCGACGAAGAGGCCGGGCTGGCCGTGGACCTGGCCGGCGGCGTCCACCACGCCGCCGTCCTCGGGCCGGCCGAGGCAGCAGCCGCCCATGGGGTGGACGCTGGAGGGGCGGCGGCTCATGCGCACCTGGGCGCCGGAGCGGCGGGCGACCTCCTGCATCGTGTCGTAGACGCGGGCGTAGATGGGGCTGTTCTCGGGGTCGAAGTCGATGTCGAGGCGGTTGCCGTCGAGGCGCACGACGCCATCGGCGGCGTCGATGCCCATGGCCGAGACGACCTGGCCGCGCTTGAGGCGTTCGCGCCATCTGCGGGGGATGGGCGCGTAATCGAGGCTGGGCAGGTTGTTGCGGCCGACGGCGACGCGCGGCTCGGGCGCGTCGCGCAGGAGGATGCCGCCCTTGGAGGGCAGGCCCGTGGTCTCGTCGGAGCCGGGGACGTTGAGGTCCCAGAAGCCCCGCATGTCGCCGTTGCCGGAGAAGCGATGCGCGAGGCCGGGGATCTTCGGCAGGGCGCCCGTGCGGGTGCTGTGCAGGAGCAGGCGCAGGGTGTTCATGGTGCCGGCGGCGACGATCACGTTCCTCGCGCGCAGGGTGCGGCGGCGATGGGCGCGGAGGTCCTTCACCTCGATCTCGTAGCGGGCGCGGGGGTCCTGCGTGCGGCGGATCAGGCGGACCTCGTGGAGGTCGCGGACCTCCAGGCCCTTCTTCAGGGCGGGGGCGAGGTAGCAGATGTCGAGGCTGGACTTGGCGCCGGAGGGGGAGCCGAGGAAGCCGTTGTCGTTGGACGTGTAGTCGGCCTCCCACCGCTCGACGCCGTTCTCGTCGGTGATCTTCTTCGGATTGTTCGGGTCCTCGGGCAGGAGGAAGCCGGCGCGGACCTCGACCTTCGGGATCACGGGCTCGAAGTCGGGGTGGTTGTGGTAGCGCTCCTTCGCCGTGTTGGGGGGGCGGTTGTGCGGGCCGGGGACGACGGAGCCGATGCGCTCGAGGAAGGCGGCGTTGTGGGGCGCCATGCTGTCCTCGGAGATCTCCTCGACATGGTCGTCCCAGTAGTCGGGGAGCAGCGGACGGCGATGGACGGCGGAGTAGACATGGCTGCCGCCGCCGACGCCTGAGCCGCAGATGACCTCCATGTTCGGGGACCAGAAGAGCTCCAGCATGCCGCGGGTGTTGAGCGTCAGGCGGCCGCCGGGGATGCGGGCGCTGTTGAGGGTGCGGATGGCGCGGGTGAGCATGCCGAAGCCGCGCGGGAAGGGGGTGCGGCGGGGGATGTTCATGGAGCGGGTGGGGACGGTGTCCCACCAGGGGCCGCGCTCCAGCAGCAGGGTGTTGACGCCGGCCTCGGCGAGGCGGGCGGCGGTGATGGAGCCGCCGAAGCCGCTGCCGATGACGATGGTGTCGATGACGGGCTCGGGCATGGTCAGCGGGCGGCCGCGCAGGGCGCCATGGCCGGGCGGCGGCCGACGCCGGGCCGGCCAGCCCCGCCGCGCGGACTGCGGAGATGGCGGCGGGAGGTCATGAGGCGGGCCGGAACGGGCGGATCATAAGCATGCCGAAATGAAACACCGGGCGCGCGCGCCGGGTCAAGCGGCGGCCTTGCGCCGGGGGGCGGGGGCGCGTCAATCTGCCGGCCGGTTCGGAAGGTTTCACAGAAAGGCGCGGCCCATGTCCTCCATGCCCCTCGGCGACGATGTCCGTCAGGCGATCCGCGACGCGGTCTCGGCCGGGTT
This sequence comes from Pseudomonadota bacterium, assembly GCA_051747505.1. Taxonomy (GTDB): domain Bacteria; phylum Pseudomonadota; class Alphaproteobacteria; order Rhodobacterales; family Rhodobacteraceae; genus Albimonas. The sequence goes on from JBNJGE010000165.1 coordinate 3,163, forward strand.
CGACGAGCAGACGCGGTTCCTCGGGGAGTTCGTGCGCATCCCCTCCAGGCGGTTCGAGGAGGGGCCGGCGCAGGATTTCATGGCCGACGCGCTGCGCGCGCGCGGCTACGAGGTGGACGACTGGAAGATCGAGCTGAAGGACCTGGAGGCGCTGCCGGGCTTCGGGCCGATCGAGGGGGATTTCGGCCGGGCGCGCACGGTGGTGGGCACGCACCGGCCCGCGGAGGTCTCGGGGCGGTCGCTGATCCTGCAGGGGCATTGCGACGTGGTGCCGGAGGGGCCGCTGGAGATGTGGGCCACCCCGCCCTTCGAGCCGGTGATCCGCGAGGGCTGGATGCATGGGCGCGGCGCGGGGGACATGAAGGCCGGGACGGTGAGCGCGCTGTTCGCGCTGGACGCGATCCGGGCCGCGGGGTTCGAGCCGGCGGCGCGGGTGCATGTCCAGTCGGTGATCGAGGAGGAGTCGACGGGGCTGGGGGCGCTGTCCACGCTGCAGCGGGGATATCGCGCGGACTGCGCGCTGATCCCCGAGCCGACGGACCATGAGCTGGTGCGCGGGCAGGTCGGGGCGATCTGGTTCAAGCTGCGGGTGCGCGGGCGGCCCACCCATGTCGCCTATGCGCGGGAGGGGTCGAACGCGATCACCGCGGCCTTTGACATGATCCGGGCGCTGCAGGGGCTGGAGGCGGAGTGGAACTCCCGCGCCGCCGAGCATCCGCTGTTCGCGGATGTGGAGCATCCGCTGAACTTCAACGCGGGCAAGATCAAGGGCGGGGACTGGGCGTCCTCGGTGCCGGCCTGGTGCGACGTGGACTGCCGGATCGGGGTGCTGCCGGGGCAGGACCTGGACGAGGCGCGGCGCGAGATCGAGGCCTGCGTGGCGGAGGCCGCGCGCACGCATCCCTTCCTGGGCAACAACCCGCCGGAGGTGGTGTGGAACGGCTTCCTGGCCGAGGGCTGGGAGCGCGAGGGGGCCGAGGAGCCGGAGTCGGCCTTCGCCTCCGCCTGGTCGGAGGTGTTCGGGGGGGATCGGCCTGCCGACCGGCTGATGACGGCCCTGACGGACACGCGGTTCTACGGGCTCTATCACGGCATCCCGGCGCTGTGCTTCGGGCCGCGGGCCGAGAGCATCCACGGCTTCGACGAGCGGGTGGATCTGGACTCGGTGCGCCGCTGCACGGAGGCGATCGCGCTGTTCGTGGCGCGGTGGTGCGGGCTGAACCGGATCTGAGTCGGTCGGGCCGGCCGGCCGGGTCGCCGGCCCGCCCCGGGCGCAGGTTTCAGACCTCCTGGCGCAGGATGTCGGTGACGAGCACGTCGTGGACGATGGGGCCCAGCACGCTGCGCGCCTCCTCCAGCAGGGAGCCGCGCAGGTCGCGCATGGCCGGGCCGGCGGTGAAGACGCCGTCGAAGGCGCCGGACTGGGCGTGGCGGAAGAGCGCCCGGAGGAAGCGGTCGCGCAGCTTGGGCTCGCGCGTGAAGACCTCGTCCGAGAGGCCCTCCTCGACCTCCACCGAGAGCGAGAGGATCATCAGGCCCTCCACCCGCTCCCCCTGCACGAGGGGGACGACGAACTGGCGGTCGAGCTCGACGTAGTCGCGCCTGACCTCTGGGTCGTGGGGCGGGGGCGGGGCGTCGGGGTGCGGCTCGACGGGCCCGGCGGTTTGGGGCGGCGCGGGGGTTTCGGCGGCGGAGGCGTCGTCGGGCGCGGGGGCTTCGGCCCCTGCGGTTTCCGGCGGGGGCGCGGGGCGCAGGGCGTGGCCGGCGGCGAGGCCGCCGGCGAGGCCGAGGAGCGCAAGCAGGAGAGGGACGAGAAGCTTCACGGTCGGGATCTCCGCGCGGGTCAAAAGGGGAGGATGACGTCCAGCACCTGCTGGCCGTAGCGGGGCTGCTGGAGATCGCTGATCTGGCCGCGGCCGCCATAGGCGATGCGGGCCTCGGCCATCTTGTCGTAGGTGATCTCGTTGCGCCGGGAGATGTCCTCGGGGCGGACGATGCCGGCCACCTGCAGGTCCCGCAGCTCGTAGTTGACGCGCACCTCCTGGTTGCCGGCCACGACCAGGTGGCCGTTGGGCATGACCTCAACCACGGTGGCGGCGAGGCGCAGCTCGATCTCCTCCTGCCGGCTGACGGAGCCCTCGCCGGCGGAGCTCGAGGCGGAGTCGAGCTCCGCGGCCGGGGAGAGGGGGATGCCCAGCGCCCGGTCGATCAGGCGGGGCGCGCCGAGCATGGCGTCCACCGACATGTCCTCCCCCGCGGCGCGGCTGCGCTCGGTGGCGTTGGAGATGGCGGCCTCGTCGTCGATCTCGATCACCACGGTGAGGATGTCGCCCAGCCGGCGCGCGCGGCGGTCGCCGAACAGGGATTCGGGGCCCGAGCGCCAGAGCGAGGCGACCGCGTAGGAGGGCGCCCGCGGCGGGGCCGGGGGCGTGGCGACGGCGACGCGGCGGGGGGCGACGGGGGGCGCGGGGCGCACGGCTTCGCCGGGCGGGGTGAACTGCGGCTCCTGCCCGATGCGCTCGAGCCGGGAGCAGCCGGCGGCGGCGAGCAGGGCGAGGGCGAGGGCGAGGGCGGAGCGGGGGGCGGTCATGGGGACACCTCCACGGCGCCGTCGGCCGTCACCCGGCCGGTGACGGTGCGGCGCGAGCCGAGATTCATCACGCGGATCCGCTCGCCCTGGGCGCCGCGGCCGAGCGCGCGGCCCTCCGCGGTGATGGAGAGCGGGCCGCGGCGGTAGCGCAGGGCGACCAGCGCGTTGCGCGCGATCAGGGTGGGCGGGCCGATGTCGCCGGGGCGCACGGGACGGCCGGCGAAGAGGGTGACCCGGGCCTCCCGGCCCAGCGCGGCGGAGAGCTCGGTCAGCCCGCCGCCGCGGGAGGCGGGGGCGAGCTTCAGGTCGCCCGGGGTCAGGATGGCGCCGCTGCGCACGGGCCGGGCGGCGACCACCACCTGCTCCGCGCCCGCCGGCGCGGGGGGCGCGGCCCCGGGGGACCAGCCCGGCGGCGCCCAGTCGGCCGCCCCCTGCGCCGCGGCGGGGCCGGCGAGGGCGGCGGCGAGCGCGAACGCCGCGGGGCGGAGAGCGGGGCGAGCGCGGCGCATGGCGCTCAGCGCACCTGGGCGGCGGCGGCGAGCATCTGGTCGGCCGCCGAGATGACCTTGGAGTTGAGCTCGTAGCCGCGCTGCGCCTCGATCAGGCGGGTGATCTCGCGCACCGGGTCCACGGCGCTGTCCTCCAGGAAGTTCTGGCGGAAGATGCCGCGGTCCTCCGTTCCGGGCTCCCCCTCGGCGGGGGGGCCGGAGGCCTCGGTTTCCGTGAACATGTTGCCGCCGATGGCCTCCAGCCCCTTCTCGTTGGCGAAGGAGACCAGCGGCAGGGCGCCGAGAAGCTCGCCGTCCACCTGGTCGTCGAAATAGGCGTAGACCTCGCCCTGGGCGTTGACGCTGATCTCTCGGGCGTCGTCGGGGATGGTGATCTCGGGGACGACGGCGAAGCCCTCGGAGGTGACTACCAGCCCCTCCCCGTTGCGCTTGAGCGCGCCGTCGCGGGTGTAGGCGGAGCGGCCGTTGGGCAGCAGCACCTCGAGGTAGCCGCGGCCCTCGATGGCCAGGTCCAGGTCGCCTCCGGTCTCGCGCAGGGAGCCCTGGCCGACATCCATGGAGACGGCGGAGGTTCGCACGCCCAGGCCCAGCTGGACGCCTGCGGGCAGCACGGAGCCGTCGGCGGCGTTGACCGTGCCGGCGCGCTTCGCCTGCTGGTAGTGCAGGTCGGCGAATTCGGCGCGGCGGGGGTTGTAGGCGGTGGTGCTCATGTTGGCGAGGTTGTTGGAGATGACCTCGACCCGGAGCTGCTGGGCCTGCATGCCGGTGGCGGCGATCTTGAGGGTGCGCATCTGGAGGCTCCTTTCGGCGGGAGGCGGGACGGCGGGGCGCGCGGGCGGTCAGCCGCCGCCGCCGCCGAGCTGGCGGATGGCGGCGCGGATGCGCTGGTCCTCGCGGTCGAGGAGGTCGCGGCTGAGTTCGTAGGCGCGCTGGACCTCGATCATTCGGGTCATCTCCGAGACCGGGCTGACATTGCCGCCCTCGAGAAAGCCCTGCAGGACGCCGGCCTCGGGGGCCGGGCGGAGGGGGCCGTCGGCGATGAAGAGCACGCCGCTCTCGCGGCGCAGGTCCGCGGGGTCTTCGGGCGTCACCACGGCGAGCGCGCTCACCGGCTGGCCGTCGGCCGAGACGGCGCCGTCGGCGTCGATGGCGATCGAGGTCGCCCCGGGAGGCGCGAAGACCGCGGCGCCGCCGGGGTCGAGGACGGGGTAGCCGTCCATGGTGACCAGCGCGCCCTGGGCGTCGCGCGTGAAGGCGCCGTTGCGGGTCAGGCGCGGGCCGCCCGGCGTCTGCACCCGGAAGAAGCCCTCGCCCTCGATGGCGAGGTCGAAGGTTCCGCCCGTGCGCTCCAGCGCGCCCTGGGCGAAGTCGGTTCGCCGCACGCGGGCCTCGGTCATGGAGATGGAGCCGCCCTCCACCGGCAGGGCGCGCAGGGTCTCGGCGAAGATCACCGATTCGCGCTTGAAGCCGGCGGTGGACATGTTGGCGATGTTGTTGGCGACGGCCTGCATCTCCTTGCGCAGGCCGGTCTGGCGGCTGAGGGCGAGG
>JBNJGE010000166.1:0-7806 GCA_051747505.1 Pseudomonadota bacterium
CCCATCGTGCTCTCGGGCGGGCTGACGCCGATCGATGCGGAGTCCTATGGAAGGGCCTACAGCATCGTCACGCGCGAGGAGCTGGAGGCGCGGCAGATCGTGCGCGTCTCGGACGCGCTGCGCGCGCTGCCGGGCGTGTCGGTGACGCGCACGGGAGCGCCGGGAGGCGTCGCGCGCGTGCGTCTGCGCGGGGCGGAGGAGAACCACACCCTGGTGCTGATCGACGGGGTGGAGGCGGCCTCGACAGGCGACGGCGCCTACAACTTCGCGGGCCTTCTCGCGGCCGATGTCGAGCGCATCGAGGTCCTGCGCGGGCCGCAGTCGGCGCTCTACGGCGCCAACGCGCTGGGCGGGGTCGTCTCCATCACCACGCGGGGGGCGGAGCGCCAGGGGCTGATGGTCGGCGGCTCGGTCGAGGCGGGAACGGAGCCGAGCGGGTCGGCCCATCTCTACATGCGCGGCCGCGACAAGCGGGGGGCTTTCTCCCTTTCGGTCGCGCGACGCGAGAGCGCCGGGTTCGACGCGCGCCCCGATGTGCCCGGGGACGACGCGGACGGCGAGCGCAACCTGACCGTCAACGCCAAGGCCGAGGTCTTCGCAAGCGACGCGCTGACCCTGGGGGGGCAGTTCCGGCTGACCGACAGGTTCGCGGAGTTCGACGACTCCTTCTCCGCCGACCCCGGCCAGGACAGCACCGAAATGCTGGCCGGGCTGCACGCGCGCTTCGAGCGCGGGCGCTTCCGGCACGAGGCCCGGGCGAGCATGATGAGCGTGGACGACCGTTTCCTGCCGGGCTCCTTCGAGCAGGAGTCGGAGCGCGCGGAGGTCTCGTTGCGCTCCACGGTCGCGCTGGACGCGCCGGAGCTGGCGGAGGCCGATCATCTCGTCACCCTGCTGGCCGAGCATGCGCGGGAGAGCTACGAGACGCCGTCGATCGACAACTCCCGCGCCCTTTCCGGCTTCGCCGCCGAGTATCGGGGCGTCTTCCTCGAGTCGGTCAGTCTGCAGGCGAGCGCGCGGCACGAGCTCAACGACCGGTTCGAGGACGCCACGACCTGGAGCCTCGCCGTCGCCTGGACGCCGGAGGGCACGGGCACGCGGCTTCACGCCTCCGCCGGCGAGGCGGTGGTGAACCCGACCTTCATCGAGCAGTTCGGCTTCGGCACGATCTATGTCGGGAACCCTGACCTGGAGCCGGAGGAGAGCCTGGGCTGGGACGCAGGCGTCGAGCAGACATTCTGGGACGGGCGCGCCGTGGTCGACGTCACCTATTTCCGGCAGAACCTGGAGAACGAGATCGTCAGCTCCTTCGCCGGCCCCCCGTCAAACATCGAGGGGGAATCCGAGCGGCAGGGCGTCGAGGTGACGGCGGAGCTGCGGCCGATGGAGCGGCTGACGCTGGGGCTCGACTACACCTGGCTGGAGGCGAGCGGCGGCGACGGGCTCGCGGAGATCCGGCGGCCGGAGCATCAGGCGCGCGGGAGCGCCACGCTGGGCTTCGGCGGCGGGCGCGGGCAGGTGACGGTTTCGGGCCGCTACGTCGCCGGGGCGACGGACCTTTCCGGCGGGGACCGGGTGAAGCTGGAGGACCACTTCGTGGCCGATGTCGCGGCCTCCTGGCGGGTGAGCGACAGGGTCGAGGTGTTCGGCCGGGTGGAGAACGCTTTCGACGCCGACTATCAGGAGGTCGAGGGCTATGCCACGCGGGGCATGACGGCCTTCGCGGGCCTGCGGGCAAGCTTCTGATGCCGCGCGGAGGGCTCCGGCGAATGGCGGGGGGGGCGCTTGCCGCCCTCGCGGCGCTGTGGGGCGCCGCGTCCGCCTCGGCGGACCCGCCGGAGCGGGTCGTCTCCATGAACCTGTGCACCGACCAGCTGGCGATGCTGATCGCCGCGCCGGGGCAGCTCCATTCGGTGTCCTGGATGGCGGCGGACCCGCGCTCCTCGGCGATGACGGAGGAGGCGCGAGGCCGGCGGCTCAATCACGGGCGGGCGGAGGAGATCTTCCTGATGCGGCCCGACCTCGTGATCGCGGGGACCTACACGACGCGGGCGAGCGTGGAGATGCTGCGCCGGCTGGGCTTCGAGGTCGCGCAGTTCCCGCTGGCCCGCGACTTCGACGACATCCGGGGCAACATCCGGCGCATGGGCCGGATGTTTGGCCGCGAGGCGCGGGCGGAGGCGCTGGTGGCGGAGTTCGATTCGCGCCTGGAGGCCGCCCGTCCGCGCGACCGGGCGAGGCCGCGCGCGGCGCTGCGGCATGCCAACGGCTACTCCTCCGGCGCCGGCACGCTGGCCAGCGCCATCACGGAGGCGGCGGGGTTCCGCAACATGGCCGCGGAGCGGGGGATGCGCGGCATCGCCCGGCTGCCGCTGGAGGCGCTTGTGATGGCGCAGCCGGACCTTCTGATCACCGATCGCGAGGGCGAGGCGCCGGCGCTGGCGCAGGAGGCCATGCGCCACCCCGCCCTGCGCCCGATCGCCGAGCGCGCGGGCGGGGCCGTGGTCACGGATCAGCGCTGGACCTGCGGGGCGCCCTTCACCGCCGAGGCGGTCGCCGATCTCGCCGCCGCGCGCCGCCGGCTGCCCCGCGCCAGCGCCGCGCTGGAGGCGCCTCCGGGCCGGGAGGGGGCCGGCGGGTGATGCGCGCGCCGCCCTTCCCCTGGCTTCTGGCCCTGCTCTCGGCGCTGGTCGCGCTGCTGTTCGTCTCCTCGCTGCTGGTGGGGCCGGCGGGGCTGGGCCTGTCGGACAGCCTGCGCGGGCTGCTGGCCGGGGAGGGCGAGGCGGCGGTGCTGGTGATGCGCGAGATCCGGCTGCCCCGGGCGCTGCTGGCGCTGATGATCGGGGCGACGCTGGGGCTGTCGGGCGCGGCCCTGCAAGGGTACCTGCGCAATCCTCTGGCGGAGCCGGGGCTGATCGGGGTGACCGGGGCGGCCTCGCTGGGGGCGGTGATCGCGATCTACACGGGGCTTTCCGCGCTGTTTCCGCTGGCGCTGCCGGTGCTGGCGCTGGCCGGCGCGGGGTCGGCGGCGGCGCTGCTGCTCTCGCTCGCCGGGGCGCGCGGGGGGGCGCTGACGCTGATCCTGGCGGGCGTGGCGCTCTCGGCGCTGACGGGGGCGCTGGTGTCGCTGGCGCTGAACCTCTCGCCCAACCCCTTCGCGGCGATGGAGGTGGTGTTCTGGATGCTGGGCTCGCTGTCCGACCGGTCGTGGCTGCATGTGCAGCTCGCGGCGCCCTTCATGATCGCGGGCTGGGCGCTGCTGGCCTATGCGGGGCGCGGTCTGGACGCGCTCACGCTGGGCGAGGACGCGGCCGCCGCGCTGGGCGTGCGGCTGAACCGGCTGCGTCTGGCCGTGGTGCTGGGCACGGCGGCCTCGGTCGGCGCGGGCACGGCGGTGGCGGGGGGGATCGGTTTCGTGGGCCTGATCGCGCCGCATCTTCTGCGCCGCGCGGTAGGCGCGCGCCCCGCCCGCCTGCTGCCGGCGGCGGCGCTGGCGGGGGCGGCGATCCTTCTGGCCGCCGACCTTGCTGTGCGGCTGATCGCGCCGGAGCGGGATCTGAAGCTGGGGGTCCTGACTGCGCTGGTCGGGGCACCCTTCTTCCTGCGGCTGGTGCTCTCGACCCGGAGGCGGCTGGCATGAGCCTGCTGGAGCTTGAAGGGCTGCGGGTGCGGCTGGGCGGGCGCGAGGTGGTGCGCGGGGTGTCGCTGGAGGTCGGCGCCGGGGAGTTGGTCGGGCTGGTGGGGCCCAACGGCGCCGGCAAGTCCTCGCTGATGCGCGGCGCGCTGGGGCTGATCGCGGCCTCGGGGCGCTCCTCGCTGTCGCGGCTCTGGCCGGAGGCGCGCGCCCGGGCGGCGGCCTGGCTGCCCCAGTCGCGCGAGATCGCCTGGCCGGTGAGCGTGGAGACGCTGGTGGCGCTGGGGCGCGCGCCGCATCGCGGGCCGGCGGCGCCCCTGTCGGCCGCCGACCGGGCGGCGATCGAGGCGGCGATGATCCGCGCCGACGTCGCCCGCTTCCGCGACCGCCCGGCCACCGAACTGTCGGGGGGCGAGCAGGCGCGCGTCCTCATCGCCCGGGCGCTGGCGCAGGAGGCGCCGCTGACACTGGCCGACGAGCCGACGGCCGGGCTGGACCCCGCCCACCAGCTCGCCGCGATGGAGGCCTTCGCGGCGCTGGCGGCCGAGGGGCGGGCCGCGGTGGTCTCCCTGCACGATCTTGGCCTGGCCGCGCGCTGGTGCTCTCGGCTGGTGCTGATGGATCGGGGGGACGTGGTCGCGGACGGGGCGCCGGAGGCGGTGCTGACGCCCGAGCGGCTGAGGGAGGTCTATGGCATCGAGGCGTTCCTGTCGCGGGCCGAGGGCGGGATGATCGTGCAGCCCCTGACGCGGAGCGGGCGATGCTGAACCGGGGGCTCGGCGAGCTGGCCCGCCTTCTCTCGCGGGCCCTGCGCGATCCCGGCGCGGGCTGGAGCGTGGAGGGCGTGATGATGTTCGGCCACGCGCCGGGGGAGGCGGCCGAAATGGAGGGGCCGCGGCTGCGCGCGACGGCGCGCGGGGCGATCCGGCTCGACCGTCTGGAGCGGGTCGCGCCTGTGGCCTACGAGACGGTCAGCCGCCGGCCCGAGCGCTGGGGGCAGGGCGTGGCGCTGTGCCTGCCCCAGACGCTGGCCCGCCGGCCGCGGCGATGGATCGTCACCGAGCTTGGACCTGATCGCGGCGCGGTGCGGCCGCAGGACCGGGACGGGGTTCTCTTCGACCTGGGCCTCGGCCTGGCGGGGGCGGAAATCTGCGTGCGCGGGCGCGATCGGGAGCTGCTGGCCGCCCTGCGCGCAGGGGCCGCGCGGCCCTTGCGGGCGCCCGGCAATCCGGCGCTGGAGGCGATCCTCGCGCTGGGTCCGCAGCAGGTGGCGATCACCGCGCTGGGGCGCTGCGAGGTCTTCGCGCCGGGCGGGGGGCCGGGGCCGGAGGGCCTCTCGCCCGATTTCCTGCGCCGGGGCGGACCGACGCCGGAGCGGGGCGCGCCGGAGCCCGACGGGCTGGCCCCCTGCCTGCGCCTGCGCCCGCCGAGCCCGGTGGCCGGGCCGGGGGGCGAGGACCGGCCCTTCGACCCTGCGCTTTTCGAGGACTTCCAGACACTGCTGGAGCGCTGGGGGCCGCCCGGCTATCTCGAGATCAAGCGGGAGGTCTGGGCGGCGCTGGACGCGGGCGTGGACCCGGAGGACTGGCGTCCGCCCGTCAGCCGGACAGGGCGGATCGCCCTTCGCAACGCCCTGCGCCAGAGGGCCCGGATGCGCCCGCGCGACCCGGCGCTGCCGGCCTGGCTGCGGACCTTCGAGTACGCAGGCGAGGCCCGGGCGCAGGCGCGGACCTGACGCGGCGCGCTCAGGCCTCGTAGATCATGCGCTTCTGCATGCCGCCGTCGATCACCAGCGTCTGGCCGGTCACGAAGCCGGCGCGGTCGGAGGCGAGGTATTCCACCGCTGCGGCGATGTCGGCGGGGGCGCCGACGCGGCCGACGGGGTGCTGGCTCCGCTCCAGCGCGTCGTGCTCGGGCCGCTCGCGGGCGCTGCGCTTCGCCCAGTCGCGGGTCTCGATCCAGCCCGGGGCGACGGCGTTGACCCGGATATCGGGGCCCAGGCTGATCGCCAGCGCATGGGTCAGCGCCACGATGCCGCCCTTGGCGGCGGCGTAGGCCTCGCTGTCCGGCTCGGACTGGAAGGCGCGGGTGGAGGCCATGTTGACGATCGCCCCGCGCCGGCGGCGCAGCGCGGGGATGGCGGCGCGGGCGCAGAGGAAGGCGGCGGTGAGGTGGGAGTCCACGATCCGCCGCCAGTCGGCCAGACACAGCTTCTCGACCGGGACCGCCCCCGGGTTGGACAGGCCGGCGTTGTTGAAGAGCAGGTCGAGGCCGCCGGCGCCGCTCCACTCCGCGATGCGGGCGAAGGCGTCGGCGACGGCGTCCTCCTGCGCGACGTCGGCCTCGAGGGCCAGCAGGGAAGGGTCGGGGCGCTCCTTGCGCAGGTCGGCGATGGCCTCGGCGTCCAGGTCGAGGGCGGCGACGCGCCAGCCGGCGTCGAGCAGATGCTCCGCGCAGCCGCGCCCGATGCCCTGCGCTCCTCCGGTGATGACCGCGATGCGGGTCATGGCCGCCCTCCCTGCGCCGGTTTTCGCCGCGGAGAGGGGACCATGACGGATGCGCGGGCCTTGCCCAACTGCGGCGCCCGGCTCAGCTTCCCGGCTTGATTACGGTCAGGCCCAGCAGGCGCCAGACCTGCATGCCGCCGCGGTAGTAGCTGATCTTCTCGGGCGGGTAGCCCTCGTTGATCATGGCGCGGATGGCGGTCGGCGACTGGCCGCACCAGGGGCCGTTGCAGAACAGCGCGACGGCCTTCGCATTCTCGCATTCCCAGCCATCGAAGCCGAGCTCGCAGCCCAGATCGGCGAGGCGCTCGGTGATCCGGTCATAGGGCATGTTCACGGCGCCGGGGATGGTGCCGCCGTCGAACCAGTCGCGGGTGCGGCTGTCGATGACGACGGTCTCGGGGTCCTGCAGGGCCGCGATCAGCTCAAGCTGGCCGATCGTGGTCACGCCCTCGGCCGGCGACATGGGCTGAATGCAGAACGGCGGGCAGGGGCGCGAAGTCCTGGCGAAGTCGCCCTCGATGACGGCGTCGGTGTTCTGGTCGCGCTCGATCACCACCTCGCCATGGGGGGTGGGGACGGTGGCGGTCGGCATCTCCTTCGTGATGCCGACCTCGTTCGCCCAAGCGGGCGCGGCGGCGAGCAGCGCGGCGGACAGCGCGGCGATTCGGATCATTCCGGGACGGGTCATTTCGGGCTCCTCCCTTGCGGTTGCCTCCGCCGCACGCGCGCGGCGCTCGCGTCCATGTTTCGGCGCCGGAGGGGGCTGGCGCAATGATCCATGTCACACCCTCCGCGAGATCATCGCGGCAAGCGCGGCGGCGACGTCGGGGGCGGCGTGGCGGTGGGGCTCCCGGATGGCCTCGGCCATCGACTCCATCATCACGACGCCCAGCGCGGCGGCGTGCAGGGCGAAGGCGGCGCGGCGGGGCGGGGGCTCGCGCGGCCAGTCGGGATCGGCGGTGAGCTTCGCCTCCAGCGCGCCGTACATCGGGGATGTGACGGAGGTCAGCTCCCCCATCGCCTCGGGCGGCAGCTGGGGCTCGCCGGCCCGGGCGCGGGCGTGGCTGAGATAGAGCAGGCGGAAGCCCGGCAGGTCGGAGAGGTGATGGGCGACGACGGCGCGCAGGAAGGCGCCGGCGGCCTCCGCGCCCGGGCCGGCGGTTTCGGTGGCGGCGATGGCGACCTCGGCCTCCGCCCGCACCATGGGCAGGACAAGGGCGGAGACCAGATGCGCCCGGCTCGGGTGCCAGTAGAGCACGGCCTGCTTGCTCACCCCCAGGCGGCGGGCCAGCGCGTCGAAGGTCAGCGCGCCGACGCCGCCCTCGGCCAGCAGGGCGCGGCCCTCCGCCAGGATGCGGTCGCGCAGGGGGGGCTGGTCCGGGGGTCTGCGGGGCATGCCCAGGACTTGCTTTCCGGATGACGGCAAGTCAAGCTGCTTACCGGTGGTAAGTGGGGACGGGAGACGACGCGATGAGCGCGCCTGTGACGGTCTATGGCTTCGCCCCGGCCTGGGGCCTGCCCTCCACGGGGCCCTTCACGATCAAGCTGCTGGGCTGGCTGGCGCTTGCCGGCGTTCCCCACCGCTTCGAGGTGGAGAACAATCCGGGCCGCGGCCCGCTGGGCAAGAGCCCCTGGGCGGTGATCGACGGCGAGACGGTGGGCGAC
>JBNJGE010000167.1:0-7775 GCA_051747505.1 Pseudomonadota bacterium
TCGTCAGCCTCCCTGCCGCGCTGACCGGCTGACCAGCTCGGCCGTGCCGAAGCCCGTCAGGCCGCACGCCAGATACACCACCTCCCGGGACACGACCTGCAGCCGGAATTCGCGCCGCCGGAGACGCTGGACTGATCCATGCCGACTATGGACATGGGAAGCGGTTCGCAAAGATTGCGGTTGCGACCGATATCGCGGCTTCGGAACTCAGCCCGCTTTCGGACGAAAAAAGCCGTTGGGCGTCGCTCTGGTAGATCCGGGCTAGGCGTGTCCGCGTCGTGTCCGAGGGTGCGCAGACATCGCCATTGAGCGTCCCAAGGTCATGAGCCGCCTGAAAGAAGCCATTGCAGAACGATATCCAAGATTCGTGGGCTCGGGTGCAAGCCTCCAGGAGAGCCGCTGCGGAAACCGTATTCTCGGCCTGCGCCTGCGTGCCCAGTGATGAAATCCCCACGGCTGCCGCGAACAGCATCCCTGTGCGCGCTCGTCCTCTGGCTTGGCGGGTCATCGGCTCCTCCCACGGCAGAGATCATGATTTCAAGCATCGTCTCATGCGGTCGGGGGTGGTTGCGACCTCTCTCAGAACAGAGCCCGTAACCATGGTGCGGGGGGTCGAGCCCCTCGACCGGCGCCAGCCGCCTCACCAGACCAGCCGCAGCGTTCCCGCCTCCGTGCGCTCCGCCGAATGGCCGAAGCGGGCGCATTCGCGGGTCATGCGTCCGGCCAGCCAGTCCAGCTCGACCTCCTCGGGCCGGGTCAGGCGGAAGCGGCGCAGGCGGAAGGGCAGCATCTCCATCGCCTGCAGGGCATGATCCCGCGGGTCGAGGTCGAGGACGTAGCCCAGCACCAGCTCGGGCCGCTTCTCCTCGTGGCCGGAGATGCCCTCGTAGTCGTTGATGAAATCCCCGCAGCCGTAGAGGGCGGGCCGGCCGGCGATCACCTCGATCCCCAGCGGATGGTGGGAGGAGTGGCCATGAAGGACATGGGCGCCGCCCTCCTCCAGAAGCGCGCGGGCGAAGCGGCGATGGACGGGCGGGATCTCGTAGCCCCAGTTGGAGCCCCAGTGGAGGGAGACGACCACGGCGTCCTCCGGCGCCGCGTGGCGCGCGATGTCGCCGGCCACCCGGCGCAGGGCGTCCTCGCCGGCATCGGGGAGGAAACTGACGCCGGCCCGGTCCGGCCCCGCGGCCCAGCCCGCGGGCACGCCGCTGGGAGGAAGGCCGTAGGCGAAGAGCAGCAGCCGGGCCGAGGACGTCTCAAGCACGGCCGGGCGCGCGGCCTCCGCCGCGTCGCGGCCGGCGCCGACGGCGGCGAGCCCCGCCCCCTCCAGCGCCGCCAGCGTGTCGCGCAGCCCGGCGGGGCCCCAGTCGCCGACATGGTTGTTGGCCAGCACGCAGGCGTCCACGCCCGCCGCCGTCAGGCAGGCGATATTGTCGGGATGCATGCGGTAGTTGATGCCCTTGGGCTCGGGCTCCCCGCCTGCGGTCACCGCGGTCTCGAGGTTGATGATGCGCAGATCGGGGGCGCGGGCCGCCAGCGCCGGCAGCGCCTCGCCCCAGATGTAGTCGGGCGCCACGCGCCGCGGGATCGGGCCGGAGGCGCGCTCGGCCAGCGCCACGTAATCCTCCGCCGAGGTCATCCAGGATTCGTAAAGCGTCGGGTCGGCGGGATGAGGCAGGATCTGGTCTATCCCGCGGCCCGTCATCACGTCGCCGCACAGAAACAGCCTCATGCCCTCGCCTCCCCCGCCCTGCGCCGATCCGGCGAACGCCCGCTCAGCCGCCATCGGCGCGGGCGGCGAGCGCCGAACCCCGGGGACCTGTCAGACGACGATCGCCCGGCGCAGCGCCTCCGGATCGGCTTGCGCCACGGCGGCGAGGCCGGGGGCGTCGCGCAGGCGCACCCGCCCCTCGCGCAGTTCCACCAGCCCCCGCTCCGCGAGCTGGCCCAGCGTGCGGCAGACATGCACGTTGGTCAGCCCCGTCAGCTCCCCGATCCGGCGCTGGGAGAGCGGGATGGGCGCGTGCGGGGCGCCCGGCGCGGGCTCCGCCCCCGCCATGCGCAGCGACAGCTCCAGCACCAGGAAGGCCACCCGCTCGGCCGCGTTGCCCTGCCCGATGCGCAGCATCCGCTCGTGCCGGCGGGCCAGCGCCGCCGCCCCCAGATGGTCCAGGATGCCGTCGAGCTGGGGGAAGGCCGCCCGCTCCCGCGCGAGCTCGGCGCGCGACCAGTTCGCCACCACGCAGTCGGTCAGGGCCGAGACGCCGAAGACAGCGCTGCGCCCGTCGCCCCCCTCCACGCGCAGAAGGTCCACGGGCAGGGCCACGTCCATCATCATCGCCCGCCCGTCGTCCAGCGTCTTGGACTGCCCCAGCCAGCCGTCGAGCAGCCACAGGACCGAGGCGACCTCGTCGCCCTCCAGGATCAGGTCGGTCCCCGCCGGGACATGCCGGGCCCTGCGCCGGCAGCGCTCCAGAAAGTCGCGGATTGCGAAGGGGCGCGGGGCGCGGCGGGCGGACGGCTCGCGGGCGAGGATGGCCTGGTTCATGGGCGGTCTCCTGACCGGCCGGGCCGGGCGGCTGCGGCGCTGGGCGCGGCTCCGGCCGATCGGCCGCGCCAGCCCACAACGCGCAAGCCGCCGCCCGGGTTGCCACGCCCGGCCGCCTTGACCCGGGTTAATGCCCGGCCCCGGCGCCCGACCCCATGCTGCAGTGCAGCGCAACCCGGAGGCACACCCATGGCCCAGACCGCCGCAGCCAGCCAGATCGACGACCTCTCCCACGCCGCGCAGACCACCGCGCGCATGAACCCGATGGCCGCCGCCTTCGGCCCGCAGGCGATGCGCTGCTGGGAGGCGCATCAGAGCATCCTCGCCGATTTCGAGAGACTCGCCGCCTCCTGGCTCAAGCGCCGCCACGCCGCCGCCGACAGCGCCCAGGCCGCCCTGCGCGAGATCGGCCGGGACGGCGACCCGACGCGCATCGACGAGGCGATGTCGGTCATGAACGACTGGCTGTCCAAGGAGATGACACGCCTGTCGCAGGACGCGACGGACAATCTCGACTTCGGCATGAAGACCTTCGTGCACCTCACCGAAGGCGTCGCCGGGGTCGAGGCCGAGGCGGTGGAGCGCGTGCGCGAGGCCGCCGAGCGCAGCGCGGAGGCCGCCGGCGGCGAATCGCGGCCCGACTGAGCGGCCCGGAACCGGCGGCCCGCCCGCCGGGTTTCCCGCTCGCATCGCGCGACCGCCCGCGCAGCAAAAGGAGCAAGCCGCATGAGACGTCTCGAAGGCCGCACCTGCGTCGTGACCGGCGCCGCCAACGGAATCGGGCGGGCCGCCTGCCTGCGCCTCGCCCGCGAGGGCGCGCGCGTCGCCGTCACCGACATGGACGACGAGGCCGGCAAGGCCGTGCGCGACGAGATCCGCGCGGACGGAGGAGAGGCCGAATACTGGCATCTCGACGTCACCGACGAGGCCGCCGTGGCCCGCGTGCTGAACGAGGCCGCCGACAAGTGGGGCGGCCTGCACGTGCTGGTCAGCAACGCCGGCATCGCCGGCGCCAACAAGCATACCCACGAGGTCACCGCCGAGGAATGGCGCAAGGTGATGGACGTCAACATCAACGGCGTCTTCTACGGCACGAAGGCCGCGATCCCCCTGATGCGCAAGGCCGGGGGCGGAAGCATCGTCAATCTCTCCTCCATCTACGGCATCATCGGCGCGCCCGACCTCGCGCCCTACCACGCCTCCAAGGGCGCGGTGCGGGAGATGACCAAGACCGACGCGGTGACCTACGCGGCCGAGGGGATCCGTGTGAACTCCGTCCACCCCGGCTTCATCTGGACGCCGCTGGTCGAGGAGCTGGCGAAGGCGTCGGAGGAAGGCGAGGACGCCTTCCGCGCCCAGCTCGACGCGCTCCACCCCATCGGCCATGTCGGCGAGCCGGAGGACATCGCGGCGGGCATCGCCTTCCTCGCCTCCGACGACGCGAAGTTCATGACGGGGGCGGAGCTGGTGATCGACGGCGGCTACACCGCGCAGTGAGCCGCGGCGCGCCCGGCCGGACCGGCGCGAAGGGCGCGCAGGCGCGGCGCGCAGGCGGCGCTGGCCTATGACGGCCGGGAGGTTATCCTGCGCCGAGGCGGCCGCAGGCCGCGCCCCTGCCACGCCCGCCGCCTGACGCACCGGATGCCCGACGCGCCCCACCTTTCCCGCCCCGCCCGCCTCGGCCTGATCGCCGGGGCGGTCGCCTTCGCGCTCACCCTCCTCCTCCCCGCGCCGCCCGGCCTCCCGCCCGAGGGGTGGCGGACGCTCGGCCTCGCCCTGCTCATGGCGATCTGGTGGAGCACGGAGCCTGTCCCCGTCGCCGTCACCGCCCTGCTGCCGCTGGTCGTCCTGCCGCTGGCGACCGGGTCGGAGGCCGGCGCCGTCGCCTCGGACTACGGCAACCCGCTGGTCTTCCTGTTCCTCGGCGGCTTCCTGCTGGCCGAGGGCGTGCGCCGCTGGGATCTGCACCGGCGCATCGCCCATGCCGTCGTGCGCACGGCGGGGACGGAGCCGCGCCGTCTGGTGCTGGGCTTCATGGCCGCCTCGGCGCTCCTGTCCATGTGGATATCCAACACCGCGACCGTGGTCATGCTGCTGCCCGTGGCGCTGTCGGTGATCGCGGCGGCGGAGGCGGAGGCCGGCCCGGGCGAGGACGCGCGCCGCTTCGCCCTCGCCCTGCTGCTGGGCCTGGCCTACGCCGCCTCCATCGGCGGCGCAGGCACGCTGATCGGCACGCCGCCCAACGCGCTGATGGCCGGCTACCTGCTGGAGCGTCGGGGCCTCGACCTGTCCTTCGTCGCCTGGTCGGCGGCGGCCCTGCCCGTCGTCGCCGTCTTCCTGCCGCTGGCCTGGCTGCTGCTCACCCGCCTGGTCTTTCCGACCCCGCCGGACTTCGCGGCGCGGCTCGGCGCGGGCGGTCTGGCGGCCGGGCTCGCCCCCGCCGGCCCGATGAGCATGGCGGAGCGCCGCGTGGCCGCCGTCTTCCTCGCCGCCGCCTTGCTCTGGGCCGCGCGCCCCCTGCTCAACCGGCTGCCCGGGCTGTCGGGGCTTAGCGACGCGGGCGTCGCCCTGCTCTGCGCCGGCGCGCTGTTCCTGATCCCCGCCGGGACGGAGCGGCGGGTCCTGCTGCGCTGGGAGGAGGCCCGCGCCATCCCCTGGCATGTGCTGATCCTGTTCGGCGGCGGGCTGGCGCTGGCCGGGGCTATGGACCGCAACGGGCTGGCCGCCTGGCTCGGCGACGGGCTGGCGAGCCTGGGCCACTGGCCGGACTGGGCCTTCCTGCTGGTCCTGACGGCGACGGTGGTCCTGCTGACCGAGCTCGCCTCCAACACCGCGACCGCCGCCGCCTTCCTGCCGGTCGTCGGCGCGGCCGCGGAGGCCGCCGGGCTCGGCCCCGTCGCCGCCTCAGCCGCCGTCGCGCTCTCGGCCAGCTGCGCCTTCATGCTCCCGGTCGCCACGCCGCCCAACGCGCTGGTCTTCGCCAGCGGCCATGTGCGGGTGGCCGACATGGTGCGGGCAGGCGTCCTGATGAACCTGCTCTCGGTGACGCTGGTGACGCTCGCCGCGCTGACCCTGCTCCCCGCCCTGCTCGAGCCCTGAGCCTCACGCCTCCGGCACGTTGCGCCGCAGCTCCTCCAGCCAGGGCTGGGCGGTCGCGTCCGAGGGCGCCCGCCAGTCACCCCGCGGCGACAGCGCGCCGCCCGCCGAGACCTTGGGCCCGTTCGGGATCGCCGAGCGCTTGAACTGGCTGAAGGCGAAGAAGCGCCACAGGAAGGTCTCCAGCCAGCCCCGGATGGTGGCGAGGTCGTAGGCCACCCGCTTGTCCTGCGGGAAATGCATCGGCCATCCGCCCGCCTCCGCGTCCTTCCAGGCGTGCCAGGCCAGGAAGGCGATCTTCGAGGGCCGCTGCCCGTAGCGCAGAACGTGGAAGAGGAAGAAGTCGTTGAGCTCGTAGGGCCCGATCTTCTCCTCCGTGCTCTGCAGCTCCTCCTCCTCGCCCTGGGGCACCAGCTCGGGCGAGATCTCGGTGTCGAGGATCGACTCCAGGATCCGGTGCGTCTCGGGGTCGAACTGCCCGGCGCGCACGCACCAGCGGATCAGGTGCTGGATCAGGGTCTTGGGCACGCCGGAATTGACGGCGTAGTGGCTCATCTGGTCGCCCACGCCGTAGGTGCACCAGCCCAGCGCCAGCTCCGACAGGTCCCCGGTGCCGATCACGAAGCCCCGGCGCTGGTTGGCCAGCCGGAACAGGTAGTCGGTGCGCAGCCCGGCCTGCACGTTCTCGAAGGTCACGTCATACACCGGATGGCCGCCCGCGAAGGGGTGATCCATGTCATGCAGCATCCGCTCCGCGGCGGGGCGGATGTCGATCTCCTCGGCCGTCACGCCCAGCGCCTCCATCAGCTTCCAGGCGTTGCCCTTGGTCGCGTCGGAGGTGGCGAAGCCCGGCAGGGTGAAGGCCAGGATATGCGAGCGCGGGATCTCCAGCCGGTCGCAGACCTTGGCCGCCACGATCAGCGCATGGGTGGAATCCAGCCCGCCCGAGACGCCGATCACCATGTTGGAGCCCCCCGTCGCCTCGAAGCGCCGGCGCAGCCCCTCCACCTGGATGTTGAAGGCCTCGTAGCAGTCCTGGTCCAGCTTCTCCTCGCGGTCGGGCACGTAGGGGAAGCGTGGCAGGGGCCGGATCAGGCCCAGATCGGCGAGGCTGGGGCGATGATCGAAGGCGATGCGGCGGTAGCCCCGGTCCTCGCGCCGCGCATGCTCGGCCGAGTCGCCGTAGGTCTGGAAGCGGATGCGCTCGGCCTCGATGCGCTCCAGGTCGATGTCGGCCATGCACATCGCCGGCTCCAGCGAGAACCGCTCCGCCTCCGCCATAAGCTCGCCCAGCTCGTAGATCGCGCCCTGCCCGTCCCAGGAGAGATCCGTCGTGCTCTCCCCCGGCCCGGCGGCGGAGTAGAGATAGGCCGCCACCGCCCGCGCCGACTGGGAGCGGCAGAGCATGTGCCGCTCCTCCGACTTGCCGATCGTGATGTTGGAGGCCGACAGGTTCGCCAGCACCGTCGCCCCGGCCAGCGCGGCCTCCGAGGAGGGCGGAATGGTCGCCCAGTAATCCTCGCAGATCTCCACGTTCAGCCGGAAGTCCGGCAGGTCGCGCGCCTCGAAGATCAGGTCCACCCCGAAGGGCGCCTCGCGCCCTGCCACCTCGATCGTCTCGCCGCGCACGGAGCGGCCGTGCGAGAACTGCCGCTTCTCGTAATACTCGCGGTAGTTGGGCAGGAAGGACTTCGGCACGACCCCCAGCAGCCGCCCGCGCGAGATGACCAGCGCGCAGTTGTAGAGCCGCCCGCGATGGCGCAGCGGCGCCCCGACCAGCAGCACGGGCGAGAGCTCCGCGCTCGCCTCCCGCACGGCCTCCGCCGCCTCCTCCACCGCGTCCAGCAGCGCGGCCTGCATGTGCAGGTCGTCGATGGCGTAGGAGGACAGGCACAGCTCGGGCAGCGCCAGCAGATCGGCGCCGGCCTCGTGCGCGCGCCGCGCCTGCTCCAGCACGCCGTCGCGGTTGAAACCCACATCGGCCGGGCGCACCCGCGGGGCCGCCACGGCGACACGGGCGAAGCCCTGGCGGTGAAGCGAATGGAAATGCTCGGGCCCCTGCTGGCGCATCGCGTGCTCCCTCTCCGCCGGTTTTCCGGCCTGCTTCGGCGCGCACCATACAGGGCGGCGG
>JBNJGE010000168.1:0-7761 GCA_051747505.1 Pseudomonadota bacterium
CCGGGCGTCCTGCAGCCGCCAGGCGGCCTCGAAGTCCCTCTCGTCCTCGTTGCGGGAGAAGATCAGCTCCATGTGCCAGGCATGGACCATCTCGACCGGGTCGCGCAGCATCACGATGAAGCGCGCCTCCGGCGACAGCGCCAGCGCGTTCGCCACCGCGACCTCGGAGCGCAGATAGTTCGTCGACCCCTCCCCGATGACCCGGTGGCGGGCCGGGTCGGCCCCCTCGAACAGGGCCAGGTAGTCCGCCTCGGACGACAGGAAGTGCTGCTCGCGCAGCCGGGGGAAGTCGTCGCACAGGAAGAACGGCTCCTTGGGCTCCGAGAACAAGACGTTCTCGTGCTCGCCCAGATACCGGCACAGCGCCGAGGTGCCGCATTTCGGCGCCCCGATGACGAACAGGTTGGGCCTTGGCATCAGGTCGTCCCGCTCCCTCGACCGTCCCGCGCTGGGGATCCCCCGCGTCTGTCTAGCACGCCGCCCCGGCCCGGACCACGCGGCCAGTTCGGCCCTCCGGCCGCGTCTGCCCCCTCGCCGACGGCGCGCTCGCGCCAGCGGATTCCGTCGCCTTCAGTTCCTCGGCCACGGCGAAACAGCATGGCCTCGGCAGAAGGCCGAGGAGGTGCGGCTGACAAAACGTTCTGCTCGCACAGCGGATTCCGAATAGTGAACGTGATAGTGACCGTGTCGTCGAGCCCTGCGGAAGAGCCGATCAGCCAGACCTTGCCGCCGAGCGGCCGGAATCGAGCCAACAAGGGCGCCACTGTCTTGCAGAGCAAGCCCGTCCGACACTTCTTCCCGTTTCGAGCCCCTCACCGCCCGTCGCCGCCGCCGCCTGCTTCCCGCCCCTCACCGCCCGGCGCCTCGCGCAGCAGCCCCGTGCGGAACCTCAGCGCCGGCAGGCTCGTCTCTTTCGCCTCCATGTCCCGCAGGCGAAACAGCATGCGCTCAGGCGCATGATTGAACAGGGTCGAGAGCTTCTGCTCCGGCGGAGGCTCGTGCAGGCGCGGCAACGGCCGCTCCGCCAGGGCGAAGCTCGCCAGCAGCCCCGCCGAAACCGGCAGCATCAGGCTCGCCGCCCCGAGCGCTCTCGCCCCCCGCAGCGGCAGCGCCGGCGCCGCGGCCACCAGCGCCGTCAGCGCCGCGGCGAACAGCAGCCGCTCGCCCGGATTGACCAGACCGGCCAGCACCGGCGGCATCGCCAGGAACATCGCCGCCATGACCCCGGCGGCCAGCGCGGCGGGCCGCAGCTCGGCCCTGCGCCGGGCGGCCATCGTCAGCCAGACGAAAAGCGCCCCCGCGATCCCCGCCCAGGCCAGGTTCGCCGCCGCCCCTGCCCAGAATACGGCCGGGAGGCGGTCGAAATCGGTCCCGCCGTCGACAAGCAGGTTGCGATAGGGGCCGAGCTTCGCCGCCGTGTAGACCTTGTAGGCGGCAAGCCACCCCGCCTCCGCGAGCAGCCCCGCGCCCGCCCGCGCGCCCTCTTCGGCCGGTCCGCCCTCGCCGCCGACCCGCCCTGCGGCCTCCGCCGCCAGATACCAGCCGAACAGCGCCCAGCCCGGCAGCAGGGCGAAGACATGGCGAGACCGCAGCCGCCCGAACAGCCACCAGGCCCCCACAAGGACGGTCAGCACGCCCAGCGCGACGCCATGGGCCAGGAAGGCCGCGACGCCCGCCGCCGCCGTCCATCCCGCCGCGCAGGGGTCGCCCCGCTCCAGCCTCGGGATCAGCAGGACGACGCCCAGAACGCCCAGCACGAAGGCGAGATAGCCGTTGAAGAAGGCCGAGCCGAGCCCGAGCGACAGCGCCGCCAGCCCCACGGGCCCCGCCCGTCCCGGCCCCGCCCGGCGGCCGGCCGCCGCCGCAAGCGCCGCGGCCAGCGCCAGCGCCGCCGTCGCCAGCAGCCTCGCCGCCAGGACCGGCGCTCCCGCCAGCGCGCCGAGCGTCAGCCCCGCCTGCGCCAGCGAATTGGGGACCGGCCAGCTCTTGAAAGCGACCTCCGCCGCCGCCTCCCCACGGATCAGCCGGGCGCCCAACTCCCCCTGCCAGATCCACTCGGGCAGATCCTGCAAGGGCGGCGCCGGCCCGGCCCAGATCGCGACCAGGACCATGAGCACGGACGCCGCCGCCGCGCCCCGGCAGACGTGATCGAACGGATCGCTCCGCCGCGCCGCCCCCGCCATGATGCCCACGCCCTTTCCCCCTCTTGCGGACGCCGCAACTGCGGCGCGGCGTCCGGGCCCACCATGTCGGGGCGCGCGGCTGCCGCGCAAGCCCGTCCGCAGACGCCCGGAACGTCACGAGACCGACAACCGGCGATCTCCTCACGGCAGGCCGCCCGGAGCCCCGGGCCGGAAGATCGCTCTTGCCGCCCCGCGCCCCCCGCCCTATCGCGGAAGGCGGGCCGCGGCGCAGGAAGGGCGACGGGAGGCGATGACCGTCCACCACATCATCCCCGACAACGCCCTGGGCGGGGGCGCCGTCATCCCCGCCCGCCTGATCACCGCCCTGGCCGAGCGCGGCGATTCCCGCGCCCATCGGGCCGTCCTGCCCGCCGACGCCGCGCCCGAGGTCCGCGCCCTCTTCGCCGGCCTGCCCCACCTCTCGGGCGCCTATCGCGGCCGCGACTCGGTCGCCCGCTTCGCCCGCGCCATCCTCGCCCTCGCCCGCCCCGGCGACATCGTTCACGCCCACGGCGCGCGCCCCGCCCTCGGCGCCGCCGCCGCCGCCCTGCTGCGCCCGGCCCTGCGCACCGTCTACACGGTGCACGGCTTCCACGGCCTCGCCCAGCCGGGGCCGCTCGCCCTGCGCGCGCGGGCCGAACGCTGGCTGGCCCGCCGCATGGACGCCACGGTCTTCGTCTCCGAAGCCGACGCCGCCCTGGCCCGCGAGGCCGGCCTGCGCCACCGCGGCGCGGCGATGGTGATCGGCAACGGCGTCTCCGTCCCCGCCCCCGTGTCCGAGACCTCGCGCGACATCGACCTTCTCTTTGTCGGCCGCCTCGTGCGCCAGAAACGCCCCGAGGCTTTCGTCGAGGCCGTCGCCCGCCTCTCCCGCCCCGCCCGCGTGGTGATGATCGGCGCGGGGGAGCTGGCCGGCGAGGTCGACTCCCTCGCCCGCGCCCGGGGCCTGCCGGACTTCACCCGCCATGACGGCCTGCCCCGGGACGAGACCCTCGCCCGCATGGCCCGCGCCCGCCTGCTGGTGATGACCTCCCGCTGGGAAGGGCTGCCCACCGTGGCCATCGAGGCCGCCCTATCCGGCGCTCTCGTCGCCGGCCACGCCATCCCGCCCCTGCGGGAGATCCTCGGCGACCTCGCCCCCGAAACCCTGACCGAGGCCGAGCCCGCCGCCCTCGCCGCCCGCCTCGACGCCCTGCTCGCCGACGAGCCTCGCCGTCAGACCCTCGCCGCCCGCCTCCGGGCCCGCGCCGGGAGCCGCTACGCGCCCGGGGCCATGGCCGCCCGCCACGCCGAACTCTACGACCGCCTCGCCTGACGGCCCCCGGCGCCGCCAGGCTCCCCGCCCAAGGCAGACCCGCAGGGAGAACCGCCATGAGCCGCCTTTTCGGAGAGATGCGCCAGATCGGCATCGTCGTGCGCGACATCGAGGCCGCAATGCGCCACTGGATCGACGTCTGCGGCGTCGGCCCCTGGTTCTACGCCGACCGCCTCCCCCTGACGGGCTTCCGCTACCGCGGCCAGCCGCATGACGACCTCCACATCTCCGTCGCGCTCGCCAATTCCGGCGACATCCAGCTGGAGCTCATCCAGCAGCGCTGCGACACCCCCAGCCTCTACCGCGACTTCCTCGCCCGCGGGCTGGAGGGCATGCAGCACTGGTCCAGCTGGCCCGAGGACTACGACGCCCGCCTCGCCTCCGCCCTGGACGCCGGCCACGAGGTGGGCCACGAGGGCGACTCGCCCCGCGGCCGCTTCGTCTATCTCCAGGCCGAGGGCCATCCCGGCACGGTCATCGAGATGGCCGAGCTCACGCCCGAGCGCGCCCGCATCTTCGACGGAATCCGCGCCGCCGCCCGCGACTGGGACGGAACCGACCCCGTCCGCGAGACCTGGCCCGGCTGACCCGGCGCGCGGCGTCCCGAGACTCCTTGCGCCCCCCGGGCATCCGGCGCGATAGTGGTTCCCGGGGGGCGCTTGAGGAGATCCCGAGCATGACCGAACCCGCCGCGAACGAGGACGGACTGATCCTCCGGGCGCCGACGCCGGAGGACGGCGCCGATGTCTGGGAGCTGATCCGCGACAGCGGCCCCCTCGACGAGAACTCGCTGTACTGCAACCTGGTGCAGTGCGAGCACTTCGCCGACACCTGCGTGATCGCGGAGCTGGAGGGCGAGATCGTCGGCTGGGTCTCCGGCCTCATCCCCCCGCAGGAGCCCGAGACGCTCTTCATCTGGCAGGTGGCCGTCAGCCGCAAGGCCCGCGGCATGGGCGTCGCCCGGCGGATGCTGGAGCATCTGCTCGCCCGCCCCTCCTGCGAGGACGTCACGCAGATCAAGACCACCATCACCGCCGACAACGAGGCGAGCTGGGCGCTGTTCAACTCCTTCGCCGACAAGCTCGACGCAACGCTCGAGCGCGACGCGCATTACGAGAAGGAGGAGCACTTCGCCGGCCGGCACGACACCGAATACATGGTGACCATCGCCGACTTCGAAGCCTCGAAGGCCCGGGAACGGGCCGAAGCCGACTCCGACGACGCCGCCTGAGCGGCCCGGGACAGGGATCCCCCCATGACCGACATCTACGACCGCCGCGAATCCGTCGTGCGCAGCTACTGCCGCAGCTTCCCCGTCAGCTTCGTGCGCGCGGAAGGCGCGGTGATGACCGACGCCGACGGGCGCGACTACATCGACTTCCTGGGCGGCTGCTCCTCGCTCAATTACGGCCACAACGACCCCGACATGCGCGCGGCGCTGATCGAGCACATTCAGGCCTGCGGCCTCGCCCAGAGCCTCGACATGCACACCGACGTCAAGGCCGCCTTTCTCGAGGCCGTCGAGGAGATCATCCTCAAGCCCCGGAACATGCCCCACCGCGTCATGATGACCGGCCCCACCGGCACCAACGCCGTGGAGGCCGCCATGAAGCTGGCGCGCAAGGTTACGGGCCGGCGCACCGTCATGGCCTTCACCAACGGCTTTCACGGCATGACCATGGGCGCGCTCGCGGCCACCTCCAGCCGGGGCAAGCGCGGCGGCGCCGGCCCCCAGCCGCTGGAGGGCGTCCAGCGCCTGCCCTATGACGGCGCCTTCGGCCCGGACACCGACACGCTGCCCATCATCGAGGCGCTGCTGGACAACCCCTCCGGCGGCTACGACGCCCCCGCCGCCTTCCTGTTCGAGCCCGTCCAGGGCGAGGGCGGCCTCACCGCCGCCTCCGAGCGCTGGATGAAGGGCGTGGCGGAGATCGCCAAGAAGCACGGCGCCCTGCTGATCGTCGACGACATCCAGTCGGGCTGCGGGCGCACCGGCCCCTATTTCAGCTTCGAGCGCATGGGCATCGAGGCCGACCTCATCCCCATGGCCAAGTCCTTCTCCGGCATGGGCCTGCCCATGGCCGCCGTGCTCGTGAAGCCCGAGCACGACATCTGGAAGCCGGCCGAGCACAACGGCACCTTCCGCGGCAACGCACACGCCTTCGTCACCGCCCGCGTGGCGCTGGAGAAGTTCTGGCGCGACGACCGGCTGGAGACGGAGACTGACCGCAAGGCGAAGATCATCAACGACCGCCTCTCCGCGCTCGCGAAGGAGGTCCCCGGCGGCCGCGTGAAGGGGCGCGGCATGATGCAGGGCATCGATGTCGGCTCGGGCGAGCTCGCCTCGCGCATCTGCGCGCTGTGCTTCGACAAGGGCCTGATCATCGAGACCTCCGGCGCCTGGGACGAGGTGGTCAAGATCCTCACCCCCCTCATCGTCCCCGACGACCTGCTGACCCGCGGCCTCGACATCATCGAGGCCGCCACGCGCGAGGCGCTCCAGGGCCGGGACGCCGCGGAGTGAGCGCAGGGCCGCCGGGCCGCAATGCAAGAGAGGGGGGCGCGCGATGAGCGGCCACACGGTCGAGAAGATCGGCGGCACCAGCATGAGCCGGGCCGACGAGCTGGCGGAGACCCTCTTCGCCCCGAAAGGGCGCGAGGAGGGCCCCTACCAGCGAATCTTCGTCGTCTCCGCCTTCGGCGGCGTCACCGATCTGCTGCTGGAGAACAAGAAGACCGGCGAGCCCGGCGTCTACGGCCAGTTCGCCGCCTCCGACAGCTCCATGGGCTGGAGCGGCGCGCTCGACGAGGCCGCCCGGGCCATGGGCGAGACCCATGCCCGCCTCCTGCACGAGCCCGCCGACCGCCAGGACGCCGACGAGTTCCTGCGCGAGCGCATCGAGGGCGCCCGCTCCGTCCTGATCGACCTCCAGCGCCTCGCCTCCTACGGCCATTTCCGCCTCGACGCGCAGATGACCACCATCCGGGAGCTGCTCTCGGGCATGGGAGAGGCCCATTCCGCCCGCGTCCTCGCCCTCCTGCTGCGCCGCCAGGGCGTGAACGCGCGGATGATCGATCTCACCGGCTGGCGCGACGAGAGCCACCCCGACCTCGAGACCCGCATCTCCGAGGGGCTGGAGAACGTCGACCTCGCCTCCGAACTGCCCATCGTCACCGGCTACGCCCAGTGCCGCGAGGGGCTGATGCGCCGCTACGACCGCGGCTATTCCGAGGTCACCTTCGCCCGCATCGCCGCTCAGACCTCCGCGCGGGAGGCCGTGATCCACAAGGAGTTCCACCTCTCCTCCGCCGACCCCAGGATCGTGGGGGAGGACAAGGTGGTGAAGATCGGCCGCACCAACTACGACGTGGCCGACCAGCTCTCCAATCTCGGCATGGAGGCGGTCCATCCCAGCGCCGCCAAGATACTGCGCCAGGCCGACATCCCCCTGCGCGTGGCCAACGCCTTCGAGCCGCAGGACCGCGGCACCCTGATCGCGCCCGCCGGCGAGGGCGAGCCGCGGGTGGAAATGGTCACCGGCCTGCCCGTCGTCGCCCTGGAGGTGTTCGAGCAGGACATGGTCGGCGTGAAGGGCTACGACGCCTCGATCCTGGAGGCGCTGACCCGCCACGACGTCTGGATCGTCTCCAAGACCTCCAACGCCAACACCATCACCCACTACGTCAACGCCGCCCTCAAGGCCGTGAACCGGGTGGAGCGGCAGGTGACCGAGATCTACCCCTCCTCCGAGGTCACCGTGCGCCGCGTCGGCATGGTCTGCGCCGTCGGGGCCTGCCTCGCCGGGCTGGAGGTTCCCCGCCGCGGCCTGGAGGCCCTCTCCGAGGCCGGCATCGAGCCCCTCGGCGTGCAGAGCGCCGCGCGCCAGGTGGACGTGCAGTTCGTCGTTCCCGAGCCGCGCATGGAGGACGCTGTCCGCGCCCTCCACGCCGCTCTGGTGGAAACGCCGCGCTAGAGGCCCTCAGGCGCCCTCAAGGCTCGGGACGCTCTCGCGCCCTTCGGCCCCGCGCGCCCCTCCCCGGTCCCGGCCTGCCGGAATGTCTCCGCGACATGCGCCAGATGATCGGACAGGGGGCTCGTCCTGCGCCACACCATCCCGATCGTTCGCATCGGCCGCGGCCTGGGCAGGCGCGCGACCGCCACCGCGGCCGAGCGCGTCTCGATCGGGACCGCCATCTCCGGGATCAGCGTCACCCCGATCCCGGCCCCGACCATCTGCACCAGCGTGGAGAGGGAGCTGCCCT
>JBNJGE010000169.1:0-7436 GCA_051747505.1 Pseudomonadota bacterium
ACTTCCATCTCGAGGAGCTGAAGAAGCAGCGCCTCGCCCTGCTCGACGAGATCAAGGGCCTGCTCGCCGCGTGACGCCGGACGCGGCGCGGGGCCCGGAAAGGAGCCCATGCCCCGCGCCGCTGTCATTTTCGCCGCCGCCCTGGCGCTCGCCAACGCCGATCAAACCCGGGCGGGCGAGCGTCCCGTGCGCGATCCCAGCCCGATCACCCCGGAGAGCGTGACGGCGCTGTGCTACCATGACGGTCTGGCCTACAGCGAAGGGGCGATGCTGCGCGTGGCCCTTCCCGACGTGACCTCGGAAGCTGCGGAAGGCGGCGCGATCCGCCGCGAGGGCGTGCTGCATTGCCGGCGGGTGGACGGCGCACTGCGCTGGAGCCTGATCTGGAAGCCCGCGCGCTGACGTCTCACCGCCCCGCCGGTCTCGGCGGGGGCAGCCAGCGGATGATATCCAGCACATGCTCATAGTCGGGCGAAAGCTCCGGCCGCTCCGGCCCGGTCTCGGCCGGGGCGATCTCGGCGTCAGGCCCCGGTGCGGGCCGGGGCGGCGCGCAGGCCGCCAGAAGGGCGGCGATCGGAAGCAGTGAGGCAAGCGCGCGGCGCATGGGCGGACCTTCCCGGAGGGCGGGACGATCCGAGCCTCCGCCCCCCGCCCCGCAGCGTCAAGCGCCTCAGGCCTCGCCGAGCAGGCCCGCCGCCTGCGCCCCCGCCAGCGCGGCGGCCTCATCATTGTCCGAAGCGTCGCCGGAGACGCCCACGGCGCCGATGACCGGCCCGCCCTCGCGCTCGCGCAGAAGGACGCCGCCGGGCACGGGCACCATGCCCCCGCCCAGCGCGCCGTTGGCCGCGGCGATGAAGTAGGCCTGGGCTTCGGCGCGGGCCATCTGCGCGCGCCCGCCCATGCCCAGCATCACCGCGCCATGCGCCTTGCCCGACGCGATCTCGAAGCGCCCGGGCGAGGCGCCGTCCTGCCGCTCGAAGGCCACCAGCCGGCCGCCCGCGTCCAGCACCGCGACGGCGAGAGGCTTGAACCCTTCCCCCGCCGCCTTCTCGAAGGCTCCGGCAACGATCTTCCGCGCCTGCTCGATCGAAAGCGCCATCACGCCCCCTCCCGCTTGATCCGCTTGTGCTCCAGCCGGCGCGCATGCAGCACCGGCTCCGTGTAGCCCGAGGGCAGCTCCGCGCCCTTGAAGACCAGGTCGCAGGCGGCCATGAAAGCCGGCCCGCCATAGGTCGGCGCCATGGGCTCGTAGGTCTTGTCGTCGGCGTTCTGGCGGTCCACGACCTTGGCCATCCGCTTCATGGTCTCCATGACCTGATCGCGGCTGACCACGCCATGCTCCAGCCAGTTGGCGATGTGCTGGGAGCTGATCCGGCAGGTCGCCCGGTCCTCCATCAGCGCCACGTCGTTGATGTCGGGCACCTTGGAGCAGCCGACCCCGTGGTCCACCCAGCGCACCACGTATCCCAGGATACCCTGGGCGTTGTTCTCGACCTCCTGGCGCAGCTCGTCCTCAGACCAGTTGGGCCGGTCGGCGAGCGGAATGGTCAGGATGTCGTCGAGCTTCACGCGCCGCCCGCCGGCCGCGATCTCCTTCTGACGGGCCAGCACGTCCACCTGGTGGTAGTGCACCGCGTGCAGGGTGGCGGCCGTGGGGCTCGGCACCCAGGCGCAGTTGGCGCCGGCCTGCGGGTGGCCGATCTTCTGCTCCAGCATGTCGTGCATCAGGTCGGGCATCGCCCACATGCCCTTGCCGATCTGCGCGCGCCCGCGCAGCCCGCAGGCGAGGCCGGCGTCCACGTTCCAGTCCTCGTAGGCCAGGATCCAGGGTTGGCGCTTCATGTCCGCCTTGCGCACCATCGGCCCGGCCTGCATCGAGGTGTGGATCTCGTCGCCCGTGCGGTCCAGGAAGCCGGTGTTGATGAAGCACACCCGGTCCTTCGCGGCCCGGATGCATTCCTTGAGGTTGACGGTCGTGCGCCGCTCCTCGTCCATGATGCCCATCTTGACCGTGTCGGGCGCGAGGCCGAGGACCTGCTCCACCTTGTCGAAGACGGAGGCGACATAGGCCACCTCGTCGGGCCCGTGCATCTTCGGGCAGACGACATAGACCGAGCCCGTGCGCGAGTTCACGCCCGTGTCGTGCTTGGCGCAGAGCACGGTGACCATCGCGTCCAGCGCCTGCTCCTGGATCTCGTTCCCGTCGCGGTCCAGCACCGCGGGCGTGGTCATCAGCAGCCCGACATTGCGCACCAGCATCAGGGAGCGGCCGTGCAGCGCGATCTCGCGCCCGTCCGGCGCGGTGTATTTCCGGTCGCCCTCCAGCACGCGGGTGAAGGCCTCGTTCCCCTTCTCCACATGCTCCTTGAGGTCGCCCCGCATGAGGCCGAGCCAGTTGCGGTAGGCGAGCGTCTTGTCGTCCGCGTCCACCGTGGCGACGGAGTCCTCGCAGTCCATGATGGAGGAGACCGCCGACTCCATCATCACGTCCGACACGCCCGCCGGGTCGTCCCGCCCGATCCGGTCGGTCGGGTCGATCGTGATCTCCACATGCAGCCCGTTGCGCCGCAGCAGGATCGCGCTCGGCGCCTCCGGCGCGCCCGCGTAGCCCGCGAACTGGCCCGGATCGGCCAGCCCGGTGTCGCCCTCGCCCGTCCGGCAGATCAGCGCGTCGCCCTCGACCACATAGCCGGTCACGTCCTTGTGGGAGCCGCCCGCCAGCGGCGCGCTCTCGTCCAGGAAGGCCTTGGCCCAGGCGATCACCCGCGCGCCGCGATGCGGGTCGTAGCCCCCGCCCTTCGGCAGGTCCCCCAGCGCGTCCGTGCCGTAGAGCGCGTCGTAGAGCGAGCCCCAGCGCGCGTTCGCCGCGTTCAGCGCGTAGCGCGCGTTCGTCACCGGCACCACGAGCTGCGGCCCCGGCACCTCCGCGATCTCGCGATCGACGTTCTCGGTCTCGACCTCGAAGTCCGGCCCCTCGGGGACGAGGTAGCCGATCTCCTCCAGCAGCCTGCGGTACTCGGCCGTGTCCCGGTCCTGCCCCCGCCGCGCCCGGTGCCAGTCGTCCAGGGTCTTCTGGATCTCCTCGCGCCGGGCCAGCAGCTCGCGGTTGCGCGGGCCCATCTCGTGGACGATGTCCGACAGCCCCTGCCAGAACGCGCGGCCCTCGACGCCCGAGCCGGGCAGCGCCTCGCTCTCGATGAAATCGTACAGCGGCCTGGCCACCTTCAGACCGAAGACCTCGATGCGTTCGGACATGGCCTGCCCTCCTGTTCCCTTGTCGCGCTTTCGCGCATAGATGACCTTGCGGCGCGGCCACCGCTACAGCCTGCGGGCGGTCATTTCACAGGGCGGAACCGCGCCCTGCCGCCTTGCGCCGCACCCCCGCGTCGGCAGGATACGCCCGGCCAGCGAGAAGGAGAGCCTCATGCGCCCAGACGCCGCCCCCAGCCCCGTGCGCCTCGCCGACTACGCGCCCTCGGCCTGGCGGGCCGAGACCGTGCGCCTCGTCTTCGATCTCGCCCCGCACGGGACCCGCGTGCGCGCCCGGATCCGGTTCGTCAAGGGCGAAGGCGGCCCGCTGCGGCTCGACGGCCAGAAGCTGCGCCTGCTCTCCGCCTCCGTCGATGGCCAGGACGCGCTGCCGCGCATCACGCTCGACCGCGACGGCCTGACGCTGGAGGGCGAGCTGCCCGACGCCTTCGACTGGGAGGCCGAAGTCGAGCTCGACCCCGAGGCCAACACCGAGCTGGAGGGCCTGTACCTGTCGGGCGGCATCTACTGCACCCAGTGCGAGGCCGAGGGCTTCCGCCGCATCACCTACTTCCCCGACCGCCCGGACGTGATGGCCACCTACTCCGTGCGCATCGAGGCGCCGAAATCCCTGCCCGTCCTGCTCTCCAACGGCGAGCCCGGCGAGACCGGCGAGCTGCCGGGCGACCGCCACTTCGCCGAGTGGCACGACCCCTGGCCCAAGCCGTCCTACCTCTTCGCACTGGTCGCCGGCGATCTCGTCGCGCACCGCGACTCCTTCACGACGCAGTCGGGCAAACCCGTGGATCTCGCCGTCTGGGTGCGCCCGGGAGATGAGGACCGCTGCGCCTACGCGATGGACTCGCTCAAACGCGCGATGGCCTGGGACGAGGCCGAATACGGCCGCGAATACGACCTGTCGGTCTTCAACATCGTCGCGGTGGACGACTTCAACATGGGCGCGATGGAGAACAAGGGGCTGAACATCTTCAACTCCCGCTACGTCCTCGCCAGCCCCGAGACGGCGACGGACACCGACTACGAGATGATCGAGTCGATCATCGCCCACGAGTACTTCCACAACTGGACGGGCAACCGCATCACCTGCCGCGACTGGTTCCAGCTCTGTCTCAAGGAGGGGCTGACGGTCTTCCGAGACCAGCAGTTCTCCGCCCATGAGCGCTCCCCCGCCGTCCAGCGCATCTCCGACGTCAAACGCCTGCGCTCCCGCCAGTTCCGCGAGGACGCGGGCCCCCTCGCGCACCCCGTGCGGCCAGAAGAATTCATCGAGATCAACAACTTCTACACCGCGACAGTCTACGAGAAGGGGGCCGAGATCATCGGGATGCTTCGCCGCCTTGTCGGTCCCGACGTCTATCGCAGGGCGCTCGACCTCTATTTCGAGCGGCACGACGGCCAGGCCTGCACCATCGAGGACTGGCTGGAGGTCTTCGAGGACGCCTCCGGTCGGGATCTTTCGCAGTTCAAGCGCTGGTATTCGCAGGCCGGCACGCCCCGCATCGAGGTTTCCGAGGACTGGTCCGGGGGACGCTACGCCCTGACCCTGCGCCAACGCACGCCGCCCACGCCCGGCCAGCACGACAAGGCGCCCCTGGTCATCCCCGTCGCCTTCGGCCTGCTCGGCTCCGACGGACGGGAGCTGGTCAACGCCGATGTGCTGGAGCTCGACGAAGAGGAGAAGACCTGGAAGTGGAGCCTGCCCGAGCGTCCGGTCCCCTCGCTTCTGCGCCAGTTCTCCGCCCCCGCCATTCTGGAACGGGAGACCTCCCCGGCGGAGCGGGCCTTCCTGCTCGCCCACGACTCCGATCCCTTCAACCGCTGGGAGTCGGCCCGCGCCATGGCCCTTGACGCGCTCATGGGCGCGGAGCCGGCCGAACCCTTTGTCGAAGCGCTCGGCGCCGCGCTCTCGGACGCCGAGCTCGATCCCGCCTTCCGCGCCCTTCTCCTCCAGCTCCCCGGCGAGGACGAGATCGCGCGGGAGACCTTCGCCCGCGGCGCGCTGGCCGACCCCGACGGCATCCACGCCGCCTCCGACGCCCTGCGCGACCGGCTGGCCGAGGCGCTGGAGCCCGAGCTGCGCGGCCTGCGCGAGGCGATGACCGTTCCCGGCCCCTACTCCCCGGATGCCGCCAGCGCCGGGCGCCGCGCCCTGCGCAACGCCGCGCTCGCCCTGCTGGTCCGCCGCCCCGCCGGCCCGACGCTCGCGCGCGAGCAGGCGCAAGCGCCGAACATGTCCGAGCGCCTTCCGGCCCTCGCCGCCCTTGTCCATTCCGGCGCAGAGGCGGCGGACGCAGCCCTCGCCGACTTCGCGCGGGACTGGGCCAATGACCCGCTTGTCATGGACAAGTGGCGCACGCTGCAGGCGCTCTCCCCGCAACCGGACGCGCTGGAGCGGGTGCGCGCGCTCTCCCTGGACCCAGAGTTCGCCTGGAAGACGCCCAACCGCTTCCGCTCGCTGGTCGCGGCCTTCTCCCAGAACCATCCGCGCTTTCACGCGGCCGACGGCTCCGGCTACCGCTTCCTCGCCGACTGGCTGATCCGCCTCGACCCCGTGAACCCGCAGACCGCCGCCCGCTGCGCCGGCGCCTTCGAAACCTGGCGTCGCTACGACGAATCCCGGCAGGCGCTGATCCGGGCCGAGCTGGAGCGCATCGCCGCGCAGTCGGAACTCAGCCGGGACATGTCCGAGATCGTCGCGCGCATCCTTCAGAGCTGAGCCGCCGGGCGGCCCCGACGCTCGCGCCGAGGCCGCTCGCCGCCCTGCCCCAGCGTCAGACGAACTTCGGCGCCCGGCCCTCGACTCCGGCCTTCACGGCCTCGATCTGCTCCGGCTGGCCGATCAACCCCTTCTGCAGGCGGCTCTCCGCCACCATGGCGGCCTCCGCCCCGGCCTCCTCCTCCGCGAGGTTCAGAAGCTCCTTTGCGGCGCGGATCGCCGCCGGGCTCCTGCCCGCGATCTCGCGCGCCAGCTCCCGCGCGCGGGCCAGCGGATCCTCGGCGATCTCGGTGATAAAGCCGTAGTCATGGGCGGCGTCGGTCTCGAACACTTCCGCCGTGTAGGTCAGCCGGCGGATGACGTCTCCGCGCGCCAGGTGGCGCATCACCGCCATGCCGCCCATGTCGGGCACCAGCCCCCATTTCACCTCCATCACGGAGAAGCGCGTTCCCGGAGCGGCGATGCGCATGTCGGCGCCCAGCGCGATCTGGAAGCCCCCGCCCAGCGCGAATCCCTGCAGCGCAGCGATCACCGGCACGCCGAGGCGCCGCCAGCCCCAGCAGCAGTTCTGCGCCAGGTTCGCCGGCCCGTGCGTGCGCTCCATGATGTTCATGCCGAGCGAGCCCGCGCCGGTCTCCACCATCCGTCCGAAGCCCGACTTGTCGAGCCCGGCGCAGAAGGCCCGGCCCTCGCCGCGCAGCACCACCGCGCGCAGCCCCTCCTGAGCGGCGAGCTCATCCTGCGCATCGGCGATCGCGCGCATCAGCTCGGGCGTGATGGCGTTGAGCTTGTCCGGGCGATTCAGAACCGCCTCGGCGACCCCGTCCTCAGGCGGCGTGACGATAACGAGCGGCGTTTCGGTCATGGCTGGCTCTCTCCTCCCTCGCGCGCCGCCGGGCGCGCCGTCGGAGGTCACCATGGCCGCGGGCGGGCCGCAGGGCAAGGCGGCGTCCGGGCCCGCACGGCCGGCCTTTTCTTCGCGTCGCGGTCGGGCGGCGACAGGCTAGACTGAGCCATGCGCTCCGCGATTCGCCTCCTTCTCCCGGCCACGATGGCGGCCCTGCTCGGCCTCGCCGCCTGCGCCCCCGCGCCGGGCCCCGAACAGCGGCCGTGCCCGGCCGACTGGAGCGCGGCCGGGGAAGCCGACGCGCGCGCGGGACGTCCCGCCGAGCGCGGCCTCGCTCAGCTCGGAGCCTGCCTTGCCGGGACCTCGGCGCCAGCGCTGGAGGAGGCCGAGGACGCCTATCTCGCCGCCCATGATCGCGGCCGCGCCGTCTGGTGCAGCCCCGCGAACGCCCGCGCCCTTGGCCGGCGCGGCGCGCCGAAGACACTCGAATGCCCGCCCCCGCTGCGCTCGGCCTTCGACCAGGCCTATGCCGAGGGCCGGGCGGAGGCCGAACGCGCGCCGCCCGCCTCTCCCTGGCCGCGCGTGCGCCCGATCCTCTCGCTG
>JBNJGE010000170.1:0-7379 GCA_051747505.1 Pseudomonadota bacterium
AAGCTGGAGGCCGCGCGGGCGGACGTCCAGATGAAGGGCTTCCGCAAGGGCAAGGCGCCGCTGCCGCTGCTCAAGA
Organism: Pseudomonadota bacterium; assembly: GCA_051747505.1. GTDB lineage: Bacteria > Pseudomonadota > Alphaproteobacteria > Rhodobacterales > Rhodobacteraceae > Albimonas. The sequence goes on from JBNJGE010000170.1 coordinate 77, forward strand.
AGATGTTCGGCAAGTCGATCCTGGGCGAAGTGGTCCAGGAGTCGGTGGACGGCGCCGTGCGCCAGCATTTCGAGGACACCGGCGACCGGCCCGCGACGCAGCCGGACGTCACGATCGCCAACGAGGAGTTCGACGAGGGCCAGGACCTTCAGGTCGAGCTGGCCTACGACAAGCTGCCCGAGGTGCCCGAGCCCGACTTCTCCGGGATCGAGCTGGAGAAGCCGGTGGCCGAGGTCGAGGACGCCGCCGTGCAGGAGGCGCTGGAGAACCTGGCCGAGAGCGCCAAGGACTTCGAGGCGAAGCCCGAGGGCGAGCCGGCCGAGGACGGCGACCAGGTCGTGTTCGACTTCGTGGGCAAGGTCGACGGCGAGGCCTTCGAGGGCGGCTCGGCCGAGGACTACCCGCTGGTGCTGGGCTCGGGGTCGTTCATCCCGGGCTTCGAGGAGCAGCTGTCGGGCGTGAAGGCCGGCGAGGAGAAGGAGGTGACGGTCACCTTCCCCGAGGACTACCAGGCCGAGCACCTGGCCGCGAAGGAGGCGACCTTCGAGTGCACGATCAAGGAGGTGAAGGCCCCGAAGGCGGCGGAGATCGACGACGCGCTGGCCGAGAAATACGGGCTGGAGAACCTCGACGCGCTCAAGGAGCAGATCAGGGAGCGGCTGGCGCAGGAATACGAGAGCGCCTCGCGCGCCATCGTCAAGCGCAAGCTGCTGGACGAGCTGGACGAGCGGGTGAAGTTCGAGCTTCCGCCGACGCTGGTGGAGGGCGAGGCCAAGCAGATCGCCCACCAGCTGTGGCACGAGGAGCACCCGGAGGAGCAGGGTCACGAGCACGGCGAGATCGAGCCGACCGACGAGCACAAGAAGCTCGCCGAGCGGCGCGTGCGGCTGGGCCTGCTGCTGGCCGAGATCGGCCAGAAGAACGAGATCCAGGTCAACGAGACCGAGGTGGTGCAGGCCGTGATCCAGCGCGCGCGCCAGATGGGCGTGCCGGAGAAGGCCTTCTACGACTATGTCAGCCAGAACGAGGGCGCGATGCAGCAGATCCGCGCCCCGATCTTCGAGGACAAGGTCGTGGACTACATCCTCGAGCTCGCCACGGTGAACGAGACCACGGTGAGCAAGGACGAGCTGCAGGAGCGGCTCGAGGCCATGGACAAGGAGGAGGAGGCGGCCTGAGCGGCCTCTCCCCCACGCCAGGGCGATGCGACGGCCCGCCGGAGACCCCGGCGGGCCGTTCGCGTCCCTGCGGATCAATCTTTCGTCAACCGTGGCGGCGCGAGACCGGGGGGCGGGACGCGGCGGCGGGCGCCCTTGAAGCCCCCCTGCCGAGAACATAGGACTTGGGGCGGACAGACGCGCGAAACGCCCCCACGATCAGAGGCCGATCCCCATGCAGGACCCCGTCGAGCATTACATGAACACCCTCGTGCCCATGGTGGTCGAGCAGACCGCCCGGGGCGAGCGCGCCTACGACATCTTCTCGCGCCTGCTCAAGGAGCGGATCGTGTTCGTCTCCGGCCCGGTGCATGACGGCATGGCGACGCTGATCGTCGCCCAGCTCCTGTTCCTGGAGGCGGAGAACCCGAAGAAGGAGATCTCGATGTACATCAACTCCCCGGGCGGGGTGGTGACGTCGGGGCTCTCGATCTACGACACCATGCAGTACATCCGCCCGGCGGTCTCCACGCTGTGCGTGGGGCAGGCGGCCTCCATGGGCTCGATGCTGCTGGCGGCGGGGACGAAGGACATGCGCTTCTCGCTGCCCAACAGCCGGATCATGGTCCACCAGCCCTCGGGCGGCTACCAGGGCCAGGCGACGGACATCCTGATCCATGCGCGGGAGACGGAGAACCTCAAGCGCCGGCTCAACGAGATCTACGTCCACCACACGGGGCAGGACTACGACACCGTGGAGTCGGCCCTGGAGCGCGACAACTTCATGGATCCCCAGAAGGCGAAGGAGTGGGGTCTGATCGACGACATCGTGCAGAAGCGCGGGGCCGACGGCCCCGAGGCCTGACGCGAGGCGGCTGCGCCCGGCCCCCGGGCCGGGCGGGCGCGTCGCCGGGGAGCGGCGCGCGCCCTTGCGCGAACAGCGCGGACATGCACGAATGAGCCTGTGGCCCGGATTCGCCCCGTCCCCGTAAATGCCGCGTCAATGCGGCGGGCGGCAGGATGAGGGAAGAAGGCCCACACGGGCGGGAGAACTGGATGACCAAGCCGACCGGACAGGACTCGAAGAACACCCTCTACTGCTCCTTCTGCGGAAAGAGCCAGCACGAGGTGCGAAAGCTCATCGCGGGTCCCACCGTGTTCATCTGCGACGAGTGCGTGGAGCTGTGCATGGACATCATCCGGGAGGAGACCAAGACCTCCCTGGTGAAGTCCTCCGACGGCGTGCCCACGCCCTCCGAGATCTGCCAGGTTCTGGACGACTACGTGATCGGCCAGCAGATGGCCAAGCGCGTGCTCTCGGTGGCGGTGCACAACCACTACAAGCGCCTCAACCACTCGGCCAAGCAGCAGGACGTGGAGCTGTCGAAGTCCAACATCCTGCTGATCGGGCCGACGGGCTGCGGCAAGACGCTGCTGGCCCAGACGCTGGCGCGCATCCTCGACGTGCCCTTCACGATGGCGGACGCGACCACGCTGACCGAGGCGGGCTATGTCGGCGAGGATGTGGAGAACATCATCCTCAAGCTGCTGCAGGCGGCCGACTACAACGTGGAGCGCGCCCAGCGCGGCATCGTCTATATCGACGAGGTCGACAAGATCAGCCGCAAGTCGGACAACCCCTCGATCACGCGGGACGTGTCGGGCGAGGGCGTGCAGCAGGCGCTGCTCAAGATCATGGAGGGCACCGTCGCCTCCGTGCCGCCGCAGGGCGGGCGCAAGCATCCGCAGCAGGAGTTCCTGCAGGTGGACACGACGAACATCCTGTTCATCGTGGGCGGGGCCTTCGCGGGGCTGGACAAGATCATCAGCCAGCGCGGGCGGGGCTCGGCCATGGGCTTCGGCGCCGACGTCAAGCACGAGGACGAGCGCCGCGTGGGCGAGGTCCTGGCGAGCCTGGAGCCGGAGGACCTGCTGAAATTCGGGCTGATCCCCGAGTTCGTCGGCCGCCTGCCGGTGATCGCCACGCTGCGCGACCTCGACGAGGAGGCGCTGGTGGAGATCCTGTCCGTCCCGAAGAACGCGCTGGTCAAGCAGTACCAGCGGCTGTTCGAGATGGAGGACGTGAAGCTGACCTTCACCGACGACGCCCTGCGCGCCATCGCCAAGAAGGCGATCGAGCGCAAGACGGGCGCGCGGGGGCTGCGCTCCATCCTCGAGGACGTGCTGCTGGACACGATGTTCGAGCTGCCGGGATCGGAGAGCGTGGAGGAGGTCGTGGTCAACGACGACGTGGTCGAGGGCCGGGCCAAACCGCTGCTGATCTACTCCGACAGCCAGGGCGAATCCGCCAACGCCTCGGCCTCCTGAGCCGGGGGCCGGCGGGCGGAGCGCCGCCCGGGGCGGGGAAATGCAGCCGGGCCGCCCGAAGCGGGCGGCCCGCTTGCGTTTTCGGCCCCCGCCGCCGCGCGGCCGGGGGCGCGGGCGACTTGAAACGCCGCCCGCGCGGGGCCACCTTGAGGGCTGAACCGGCGCGGGGCCAGAAGGCGACGCCGCGCCGGCTATGTCTCCCACAGGGATCCTCCGAGCCGCCGCGAGCCGGGGCCGGAGGGTCTGCCAAGAAGGACAAGACATGAGCGAAACCGCATCGAGCACCCGCGTCACCCTGCCTGTCCTGCCGCTGCGGGACATCGTCGTGTTCCCGCACATGATCGTGCCGCTCTTCGTGGGGCGCGAGAAGTCGGTGCGCGCGCTCGAGGAGGTGATGCAGGCGGACAAGCAGATCCTGCTCGCCAGCCAGACGGATGCGGGCGAGGACGACCCGACGCCGGACGACATCTACCACACGGGCGTGGTGGCCAATGTGCTGCAGCTGCTCAAGCTGCCCGACGGCACCGTGAAGGTGCTGGTCGAAGGTCAGCACCGCGCGCGCATCGAGGCCTATACGGCCGACGAGGCGTATTTCGAGGCCGAGGCGCTGATCCTCGAGGAGGAGACGGGCGACGCGGCTTCGGTGGAGGCGCTGACGCGCTCGCTCACCGACGAGTTCGAGAAATACGTCAAGCTGAACAAGTCCGTGCCTGACGAGGCGCTGGCCTCGGTCTCCGAGGTCGAGGACCCCTCGCGCCTGGCCGACACGATCGCCGGCCATCTGGGCGTGAAGCTGTCCGACAAGCAGGAGCTGCTGGAGACGCTGTCGGTCGAGCAGCGTCTGGAGAAGATCTACAGTCACATCCAGGGCGAGATCTCGGTTCTCAAGGTCGAGAAGAAGATCAAGAGCCGGGTCAAGACCCAGATGGAGAAGACCCAGCGCGAATACTACCTCAACGAGCAGATGAAGGCGATCCAGCGCGAGCTCGGCGAGGGCGAGGAAGGCCGCGACGAGGCCGGCGAGTACGAGGAGCGCATCGAGAGCACGAAGCTGTCGCAGGAGGCCCGCGACAAGGCGCTGGCCGAGCTGAAGAAGCTGCGCCAGATGGCCCCGATGTCGGCCGAGTCGACGGTGGTGCGCAACTATCTCGACTGGATGCTGTCGATCCCGTGGGGCAAGAAGTCCCGCGTCAAGAAGGACCTGGGTCGGGCCGAGAAGATCCTCGACGACGACCACTACGGGCTGGAGAAGGTCAAGGAGCGCATCGTCGAGTTCCTGGCGGTGCAGCAGCGCAGCTCCAAGCTGCGCGGGCCGATCCTGTGCCTCGTGGGCCCGCCGGGGGTGGGCAAGACCTCGCTCGGCAAGTCCGTGGCGCGGGCCACCAACCGCGAGTTCATCCGCATCTCGCTCGGCGGCGTGCGGGACGAGGCGGAGATCCGCGGGCACCGGCGGACCTATATCGGCTCCATGCCCGGAAAGATCGTCCAGTCGATGAAGAAGGCCAAGACGGTCAACCCGCTGATCCTGCTCGATGAGATCGACAAGATGGGACAGGACTTCCGCGGCGACCCGGCCTCGGCCATGCTGGAGGTGCTGGACCCCGAGCAGAACTCGACCTTCACCGACCACTACCTGGAGGTGGAGTACGACCTGTCGAACGTGCTGTTCCTGACCACGGCCAACACCTACAACATGCCGCGGCCGCTGCTGGACCGCATGGAGATCATCTCGATCTCGGGCTACACCGAGGACGAGAAGCTGGAGATCGCCAAGCGGCACCTGCTGCCCAAGCAGATGAAGGGCCACGGCCTGAAGCAGGGCGAGTACGAGATCGAGGACGAGGCGCTGCTGGAGATCATCCGCCGCTACACCCGCGAGGCGGGGGTGCGGAACCTCGAGCGGGAGCTGGCCAAGTCCTGCCGCAAGGCGATCACCGAGATCATCCGCGACGGCGCGAAGTCGGTCCATGTGGACAAGGACAAGATCAAGGACCATCTCGGCGTGCCGCGCTTCAGGTACGGCCTCGCCGAGGAGGAGGACCAGGTGGGCGTGACCACCGGCCTCGCCTGGACCGAGGTGGGGGGCGATCTGCTCTCGATCGAGGCGCTCAAGCTGCCGGGCAAGGGCCGGATGAAGACCACCGGCACGCTGGGCGACGTGATGAAGGAGTCGATCGACGCGGCCTCCTCCTATGTCCGGTCCAAGGCGCCGGGGATCGGGGTGAAGCCGCCGGTCTTCGAGAAGATCGACATCCACGTCCACGTGCCGGAGGGGGCGACCCCGAAGGACGGGCCCTCGGCGGGCGTGGCGATGGTCACCTCCATCGTCTCGGTGCTGACCAACATCCCCGTTCGCAAGGACGTGGCCATGACCGGCGAGGTGACCCTGCGCGGCAACGTGCTGGCCATCGGCGGGCTGAAGGAGAAGCTGCTGGCGGCCCTGCGGGGCGGCATAACCACGGTGCTGATCCCCAAGGAGAACGTGAAGGACCTGCCGGACATTCCGGACAACGTGAAGGAAGGTCTGGAGATCATCCCCGTGGAGACGGTGGACCAGGTCCTGACCCACGCGCTGGTGCGCCGGCCGGAGCCGGTGGAGTGGACCGAGGCCGACGCCGAGGCCGCGGCCCGCGCGGCGACCGAGAGCCCCAGCAACGAGGGGATGCGCGCGCACTGACGCGGGCGGCCCTCGGGACATGCGAGCGCCGGGCGGAGACGCCCGGCGCTTTTTTCATGCGCGCTTGCCGGCGGGCGTCGGGCGCGGCACGATTGCCGCTGGGGAAAGGGACGGGGGAAAAGAGAGGCGCGGCATGGACGTGCGCAAATGGCTGACGATCCGCGAGGAGGTGCGCGCGGACGCGAGCGGGCGGGCCTGCGACCCGGTGGTGCGGGCGGCGGGGCTGGCGGTGTTCCGCAACCCCTTCGCGGGGCGCTTCGGGGAGGACCTGTCGGAGCTGTTCGAGATCGGGGCCGATCTGGGGGCGCAGCTGGCCGAGGACGCGCTGTCGGCGCTGTTCGGGCCGCCGGTGAGCTACGGCAAGGCCGCGATCGTGGGGGTCAACGGCGACGTGGAGCATGGCGGGGCCGTGATCCATCCCCGGCTCGGCGCGCCGATGCGCGCGGCGGCGGGGGGCGGAGCGGCGCTGATCCCCTCCAACTGCAAGGCGGGGCCGGCGGGGACGGCGATCGACGTGCCGCTGGGGCACAAGGACGACGCCTGGTCCTTCGCGCATTTCGACACGCTGACGGTGAGCGTGGCGGACGCGCCGCGGCCCGACGAGATCGTGATCTGCGTGGCGCTGGCCGATGGCGGGCGGCCGCATCCGCGGGTGGGGCAGGGGCCGGTTTCGGTGTGAGCGCGGGGGGCCGGAGGGGGCGGCATTGACCGCTTCAGACCCGTCGCCTATTGAGGCGGCGGCCCTTTTCGCGGGGGCGCGTCCGGCGCGGTCCGGGGCGGCTAGCTCAGCTGGTAGAGCGCCTCGTTTACACCGAGGATGTCGGGAGTTCGAACCTCTCGCCGCCCACCAACCGCCGCCTGCGCGACCCGCGCGCGAAGGGCCTTCGCCGTCGTCGGACCCCTTCACCTAGCGTCCGGCTTGTTCGCCGCAACGAAATCCGGTATCTCGTGAGTCCCGTGCGAGGCGGACGGGCCCGGGATGCGTTCGCCGATCCGATCACGGGGTTTCTTCACACATGGCGCGTTTCATCTTCATCACCGGCGGGGTCGTCTCGAGCCTGGGCAAGGGGCTCGCCTCGGCCGCGCTGGGGGCGCTTCTGCAGGCGCGGGGCTACTCGGTGCGGCTGCGAAAGCTGGACCC
>JBNJGE010000171.1:0-7343 GCA_051747505.1 Pseudomonadota bacterium
TGAAGGAGCTGAAATCCGCCGGCGCCACGATCCTGCTGGTGGAGCAGAACTTCGCGCTCGCCCGCGCGCTCGGCGACCGGGCGGCCGTGATGGACGACGGCCGCATCACCTGGACCGGCGAGATGGCCACGCTCGCCGCCGACAAGTCGTTGCAGGAGCGCCTGATGGGCCTGTCCCTGGAGACCGCCTGACATGACCGACACGGCCCCCGAGCACGCCCCGACCATGACGCGCCTCGGCCTCGCCGACCGGCTGCGCCCGCACGCCCCCGCGCTGCTGCTGCCGGTCCTCGTCATCCTCGGCTGGCTGGCGATCCCCTCGCAGTCCTCCTGGCTGACGCTCACCGTCTCCGGGCTGGCCATGGGCATGATGATCTTCACCATGGCCGCGGGCATGACCCTGGTCTTCGGCCTGATGGACGTGATCAATTTCGGCCACGGCGCCTTCATCTCGGTCGGCGCCTTCGTGGGCGTCACCGTCCTGCTGGGCCTGCCCGGCCTGACGGAGGAGGCCTCGCTGATCCTCAACGCCCTCGCCCTCATCCTCGCCGTGATCGCCGCCGCCGGCGCCACCGGCCTGATGGGCTGGGCGTTCGAGCGCATCATCGTCCGCCCCGTCTACGGCTTCCACCTCAAGCAGATCCTCGTGACCATGGGCGGGCTGATCGTGGTCGAGCAGCTCATCTTCGTCGTCTGGGGCCCCGACGAGATCTATCTCACGCGCCCCGAGACCTTCAAAGGCGCCGTCACCTTCGCCGGCGCCGCGCTGGAGAAATACCGGCTGGTGGCCGTCGCCGTCGGCCTCGCCCTGTTCCTGGCCATGCGCTGGACGCTCAACGGCACGCGCCTCGGCCTGATCGTGCGCGCGGGCGTCGAGAACGGCGAGATGGTGCAGGCGCTGGGCTACGAGGTGAACCGCGTCTTCATCCTCGTCTTCGTCGCCGGCTCCGCGCTCGCAGGCCTCGGGGGCGTCATGTGGGGCCTCTACGAGGAGGTCGTCACCGCGCACATGGGCTCCGAGCTGATGGTGCTGGTCTTCATCGTCATCATCATCGGCGGGCTGGGCTCGGTGGAGGGCTGCTTCATCGGCGCCCTGCTGGTGGGGCTGATGCAGAACTACATCGGCTTCCTCGCCCCCAAGGCCGCCCTGATCTCCAATATCGGCCTGATGGTGGCGATCCTGATGTGGCGGCCCCAGGGCATGATGCCCGTCGTGAAGGCGAAGTGACCATGCTGACGCGTCTGATCTCCGGCGACGCCCCCCGCTCGCGCGTGCTGGCCGCCGTCCTGCTCGTCATCCTCGCGGGCCTCGCCTTCGCGCCCTTCCTCTTCCCCGGCGTGCGCTCGGTCTCCACCGCCGCGCAGATCTGCGTCTTCATCGCGCTGGTGGCGAGCTACGACCTGATGCTGGGCTACGCCGGCATCGTCAGCTTCGCCCACACCATGTTCTTCGGCATGGGCGCCTACGGCGTCGCCCTGGCCTGCGAGCACATGGAGCGGGGCTTCGCCCCCCTGCTGGTCGGCGCCGGCGCCGGCGCCATCGCCGCCGCAATCCTCGCCTTCGGCATCGGCCTGTTCAGCTTGCGCGTCCGCGCCATCTTCTTCGCCATGATCACGCTGGCGGTGGCCTCCGCCGTGGCGGTGCTGGTCTCCCAGCTCAGCCAGCTCACCGGGGGCGAGGACGGGGTGACCTTCCGCACCCCGCGCGAGCTGTCGCCCGCCTTCAAGCTGGCGGATTTCCGCATCCTCGGCGTGAGGCTCGACGGCAAGCTGCTCGCCTACTACCTCGTCTTCTTCGGCGCGCTGGCGATCTTCCTCGTCCTCCTGCGCATCGTGAACTCCCCCTTCGGCCGCGTCCTCCAGGCGATCCGGGAGAACGACTTCCGCGCCGAGGCGATCGGCTACCGCGTCGTCCACTACCGCACGGCCGCCACCTGCATCTCGGCCGCCGCCGCCGCCCTCTCCGGCTCGCTCTTCGCCGTCTGGCTGCGCTATGTCGGCCCCGACACCGTGCTGAGCTTCGAGATCATGATCGACATCCTGATCATGGTCGTGATCGGGGGCATGGGCACGCTCTACGGCGCGGTGATCGGCGCCACCCTGCTCCTGCTCGCCCAGAACTACCTGCAGGAGCTGATGGGCGGCGCCTCCGACGCCCTCTCCGCCCTGCCCCTGCTGCCCGACCTTCTGAACCCCGACCGCTGGCTGCTGTGGCTGGGCGTGCTCTTCGTCGCCTCGGTCTATTTCTTCCCCAGCGGCATCGTCGGGCGCCTGCGCGGCCATGATTGAGGCCGGCGCCGGCCCGCCGCTGGTCCTCCTCCACGGCTGGTCCCAGGACGCGAGCGCCTTCGCCGACCTCGCCGCGCGCCTCTCCGTCCGCTTCCGCGTGGTGGCCCCCGACCTCCCCGGCCATGGCGGCCCCGGCGAGCCGACCCTCGACGGCGCCGCGGCCGCGCTCGCCGCGCTGCTGGAGGCCCGCCGGCTGGAAAACGTCACCCTCGTCGGCTGGTCGCTGGGCGCCGCCGTCGCCTGGCGCCTGCTGGAGCGGGCCGGCGCGGGGCGCGTCGCGCGCATGGCCTCTCTGGACATGAGCCCGCGCCTCGCCAACGGCCCCGACTGGCCGCTGGGCCTTCAAGGCGCCGACGCCGCCGCGCTCTCCGCCGCCACCGCGCGCATGGAGGCCGCCTGGACCGACGCCGTTCCCGGCATCGTCTCCGGCATGTTCGCCGCGGGGTCCGACCCGGACCCGACCCTGGCCGCCGAGGCCCAGGCCCGCCTCCGCGCGAAGGACCCCGCGCCCCTGCTGGAGATGTGGCGCGACCTCTGCGTCGCCGACCTGCGCGAGGCGGTCGCACGCCTGCCCGTCCCCCTGCTGGCGATCCACGGAGAGCGGAGCCGCCTCTATCCCGCGGCGGTCGGCGCCTGGCTGGCCGAGACGGCGCCCGAGGGACGGCTCGAGATCATCCCCGGCGCCGGCCACTCCCCGCATCTCGAGGCGCCGGAGACGGTCGCCGCCCTGCTGGCAGCCTTCGCCTCGGACGGCGCCTGACACGCGCTCACCCCTTGCCGACGTCCTTCGCCAGCACCAGCGCCCGGCCCTCGCAGACCGCCTTCCCGTCCGCCCGGACGCATCGGCAGGCGAAATCCACCAGATGCTTCTCCGGCCGGATCCGCGTCACCTCCACCTCCGCGCGCAGCGTCTCGCCCAGCGGCGCGGCGGCGAGAAACCGCATCTCCTGCTTCAGCCAGTTGGTGCCGAAGCCCGGCAGCTCCACTCCCAGCAGGTAGGAGAACAGCGCCCCCACCAGCGGCTCGGGCACGACCTCCGGCGCCTCCGCCCCCGCCAGCCGCGCCCAGTCCTCGACATCTCCCGCGTCGTAGCGCCGCGAGACCCCGGCCCTGTCCCCGACCTTCATGCCGCCGTCTCCGTCTCGCCCGTCAGGCATTCCGCCCCGTCCGCGACCCGCCGGGCGACCAGCTTCCAGCGCCCCTCGCCCAGCGGCTCGCAGACCAGCTCCAGCGTCTCCCCGACATGGGCGGGGTTGGGGAACATCATCGTCTGCGCCCGGTGCTCCCCCGGCGCCGCGCGCTTGAGCATCGCCCAGAGGCGCGAATAGATCAGCATCCCGTGCGAGACCGTGCGCCCGAAGCGCGTCCGAGCCGAGAACTCCGGATCGACATGGATGGGATTGTCGTCGCCGCTCACCCGCGCGAAGGCGTCGAACTCGGCCTGCGAGGGCGTCCATTCCTCCCGCACCGCCTCAGCCACGGCCACGCTCCCGCAGCTCCGGCTTGCGGATCTTGCCCGCGGCGGTCCGCGGAAAGTCCTCCACCAGCTCGAACCGCTTCGGGATCTTGTAGGCCGCCAGCCGCTCCCGGCACCAGGGGCCGAGGGCGTCGAGGTCCGGCGCCCGCCCCGGCCGGGGCATCAGATAGGCCGCCCCGACCTCGCCCCATGTCTCGTCCGGCACGCCGATGACGGCCGATTCCAGCACGTCGGGATGCTGGTTGAGCACCCGCTCCACCTCCGCCGGATACACGTTCTCCCCGCCCGAGATGTACATGTCCTTGATCCGGTCCACGATGAACCAGCAGCCATCCGCGTCGCGCCGGGCCACATCGCCCGTCCGCAGGAAGCCGTCCTCCGTGAAGGCCGCCGCCGTCGCGTCCGGGGCGCCGAAATAGCCCGGCGTGATGTTGGGCCCGCGCACCAGCAGCTCCCCCTCCCCCGGATCGCCGTCCGGCACGCCGTCCAGCCGCGCCTCCGTCAGCATCTGGGCCTGCCCGACCGAGCCGATCTTCTCCTCCGCCCGCTCCGCGTCCATCAGGAACACGGTCGGGCCTGTCTCCGTCATCCCGAAGCCGTTGCGCACCGTCGCGCCCCGCTCCGCGAAGAAGCGGATCAGCGGCTCGGGCAGCGGCGCCCCCCCGCAGGCGAAGGAGCGCACGGCCGAGAAATCCACCCCGTCCACCGCCTCCGACAGGCTGAACGCCTGGTAGATCGCCGGCACCCCGAAGAACTGCGTGACCTCCCCCTTCGAGATCAGGTCCAGCGCCTGCCCCGGCTCGAACCGGGGCAGCACATGGCTCACCCCGCCCCACAGGAACACCGGCAGCGCGTGAAGATTGATCCCCGCCGTGTGGAACAGCGGCAGGAAGTTCACCGTCCGGTCCTCGCGGACCAGCCCGATCGCCTGCGCCGTGTTCACCGCGCTCGCCCAGCCCATGCGCGCGGTCTGGATCACCGCCTTGGGAAGCCCCGTGGTGCCGGAGGTGAACAGCAGATACCACGCCTCGTCCTCGGGCACGCGCCGGGCGGGCGCCGGCGCGCCCGCGGCCAGCTCCTCCCAGCGCGCCTCCGCCTCCGCCTCGCAGTCCAGCGCCACGCGCCTCAGCCCCCGCGGCCCGGCGAGCGCCTGCGCGGCCTCGACGAACTCCCCGTCGAACACGATCGCCGCCACGCCCACCGAGTCGATCACCGGCCCCAGCTCCGCCGGCGGCTGGCGCCAGTTGAGCGGCGCCAGGATCAGCCCCGCCTTCTGGCAGGCGAACAGCGTGACGAAGAACTCCGTCCGGTTCAGGCACAGGATCGCCACCCGGTCCCCGGGCGCGAGCCCCATCCCCAGCAGCCCCCCGGCAAGCCCGGCCGCGGCGGCCTCCACCTCCGCGAAGCTCCATGCGCGCCCCGATCCGTGGTCGATGAAGGCGGCCCTCTCGGGCGTCAGCTCCGCCCGCTTCGCCGCCATGTCGGTGACGTGGCTCATCACTCCTCCCCCTGACCTTTCAGGCTCTCGAGAAACGCGGCCATTCCCTCGGCCGTCTCCTTCGTCTCGATCCGCTCCAGGAACGCGGCCTTTTCCGCCTCCAGCCGCGCCTCCACCCGCGCCAGCCGCGCCGCGTCCCAGACCAGCCCCCGCGTGGCCGCGAGCGACCCGGCCCGGTGCGACAGCAGCCGGTCCGCCAGCCCCTCCGCGGCCGCGTCAAGCGCCTCGGCCCCCTCCGCGACCTCGCTCACCAGCCCGAGCGCCTTCGCCTCCGCCGCCCCGACCCGGCGGTTGAGCATCTGGATCTCCAGCGCCCGCCCGGCCCCGATCCGCTCGGGCAGCAGCGCCGTCCAGCCGCCATCCGGCGCGAAGCCGACCGTCACATAGAAGGGCTGCAGGAAGCCCCGCGCCTCCATCACCGCCGCATCCGCGGCGAAGAGCAGCCCGGCCGACCCGCCCGTCAGCGCCCCCTGGACCCGCGCGACCACCGGGATTCGCAGCCGAAGCAGCCGCATCACCAGCGCCTGCAGCCCCCCGACCACCGCCTCGGAATACTCGCGCGCCCGCCCCTCCTCGACCGCCCGCGCAAAGCCCGCCACGTCCCCGCCGGTGGAGAAATGCCGCCCCGCCCCCGCGATCAGCAGCGCGCCGGGATCGGCGGCCTCCGCCTCGTCCAGCGCCCCGTGCAGCGCCGCGACCATCCCGTCGTCGAGGCTGTTGGTCCGCTCCGGCCGGTCCAGCACCAGCCGGGCCAGCCGCCCCGCCCCGCGCGCCTCGATCTCGACCCGCGCCCCGCTCATGGCCTCAACCCCCGGTCGATCAGCTCGAAAGCCGCCTCCGTGACCTCGTCCAGGCTGCGTTCGTCCCCGCGCACCGCGAAGCGCTCCCCCAGGAACCGCGCGAGCCCCATCAGCGCCCAGGCCCGCACCTCGTTGTCGCCGGCCCGGATGTCGCCGGCCGCCTGCGCCTCGTCGAGCTGGGCGCGGTAGGCCGCCGCGAAGCTGTCGAAATAGTCGCGATAGGCCTCGGGATCGACGAACTTCGCCTCCTCCACGATCGCGTAGAGCTGCGGCCGCTCCGCGATGAAGCCCAGGAAGGCCCGCAGCCCCGCCCGCTCCGCGGCGATCCGGTCGGGCGCCCCGGCCACGGCGTCGGAGATCGCCCGCCGCGTCATGCGCCCCATCTCGCGCACCAGCTCGCGGAACACCTCCTCCTTGGAGCGGAAATAGATGTAGAAGGTCCCCTGCGCGGTGCCGGCCGCCCGCGTGATCTCCGCGATCGAGGCGGGCCCGAAGCCGCGCTCCCCGATCACGGCCTCGGAGGCGCGCAGGATCTGCTTGCGCGTGTCCCGGCCCCGCTGGGTCTTGGGCCGCCGGGCCTTCGGCTCCGCCTCGGACATGACGTCCCCTTCCCGAACATGACGCCTGATTCATGTATCAGCGCCAGCCCGGACGGTCAACGCGCAACGCCCCGAAACGCCCCCTCCGGCCGCTTCTGAATGAGCCGGGGGGGCAGGCCAGGGGGGACGCTGACCGCGCAGGCCAGCCTGCGCCTGCGGCAGAACACGCGCGCCGGGCCCTTCATGATGCAAGCCCGCTCCGCAGAGCCCCGCCGCGATCCCGACCTGGTCGCCTTGGTCGCCAGCCCGGATCACCGCATGCGCGCGCTGCACACCGGAGCCGCGAGCTCGAGCGCCGCGATCATCGGGCCGAGGGATCGCTCAGCCGCCTCCTGCCCCTGGACTTGACCGAGAAGCGCCTCGCGCCGGGCGTCCAGCCGCATGTCCTCTCAACCTTCGCGCCGTGTCACTCCGGGCCAGGAGGACCGGGCCATGGCGAAACGATCAGGAGAGGCTGAAGCGCGCGGGCGCGACGCCAGGTCCCGGAAATGTCAGAAATTTCAGGAAGCGCCCTGAAGCTGCGTTTCGAAGGAGGGCTGCGTGGTGGAGGGGGCTGGATTCGAACCAGCGTAGGGTTTCCCCGACGGATTTACAGTCCGTTGCATTTGACCGCTCTGCCACCCCTCCACAGGGCGCGTCGCGGGGTGTAAGGCGAGCGGCGGGGGACGTCAACCCGGCCTC
>JBNJGE010000172.1:0-7182 GCA_051747505.1 Pseudomonadota bacterium
GTCGAGGTTCTCCAGCCCGTACTTCTCGGCCAGCGCGTCGTCGATCTCCGCCGCCTTGGGGGCCTTCACCTCCTTGATCGCGCACTCGAAGGTCGCCTCCTTCCCGGCCAGGTGCTCGGCCTGGTAGTCCTCGGGGAAGGCGACGGTCACCTCCTTCTCCTCGCCGGCCTTCACGCCGGTCAGCTGCTCCTCGAAGCCGGGAATGAACGACCCCGAGCCCAGCACCAGCGGATAGTCCTCGGCCGAGCCGCCCTCGAAGGCCTCGCCGTCGATCTTGCCCACGAAGTCGAACACGACCTGGTCGCCGTCCGCGGCCGCCTCGCCCTCGGGCTTCGCCTCGAAGTCCTTGGCGCTCTCGGCCAGGTTCTCCAGCGCCTCCTGCACGGCGGAGTCCTCGACCTCGGCGACCGGCTTCTCCAGCTCGATCCCGGAGAAGTCGGGCTCGGGCACCTCGGGCAGCTTGTCATAGGCCAGCTCGACCTGAAGGTCCTGGCCCTCGTCGAACTCCTCGTTGGCGATCTTGACGTCCGGCTGCATGGCGGGGCGGTCGCCGGTGTCCTCGAAATGCTGGCGCACGGCGCCGTCCACGGACTCCTGGACCACCTCGCCGAGGATCGACTTGCCGAACATCTTCTTGAGCAGCGGCAGCGGCGCCTTGCCCTTGCGGAAGCCCTTCATCTGGACGTCCGCCCGCGCGGCCTCCAGCTTCTCGTTCATCTTCTCTTCCAGCGCCGACGCCGGCAGCGTCAGGGAATAGGCGCGGCTGAGCCCCTCGGACTTGGTTTCGACGACCTGCATTTGCGTTTCCTGCTCCAGCGTCTCTTGGGCGGCGCCGCGGCCCCGGTCCGGACCCGCGGCGCGCGGGGGAGGGGGCCTGGTGCGGGCGGAGGGACTTGAACCCCCACGCCTTGCGGCACGAGAACCTAAATCTCGCGTGTCTACCAGTTCCACCACGCCCGCGAAGGCCGGCGCCGAGCGGCCCCGGCGCGGATTCGCGCGTTAGGTAACAGCCCGCGCGCAGGGGCGCGAGTCGAAAAACGACGCCCGCCGCGCCGCCCCCGGCCGGGCGGGGGCGGGCGGGCGGGACGCCCGGCCGGGGGCGGCGCCCGGCCTCACAGGCCGAGTTCCCGGAACACCCGCGGCAGCGTCCCCGGAAGGTCCTCCGCGATCAGCCCCGGACCGAACAGCCGCGCCGCCTCGACATGCAGCCAGGCCGCCGTCTCCGTCGCCGCGAAGGCCGGCAGCCCCCGCGCCAGCAGCCCCGCGACGATTCCGGCCAGCACGTCCCCCGCCCCCGCCGTGGCCAGCCAGGGGACCGCCCGCTCATAGGCCGCCGCATGCACCGCCGCGCGCCCCTCCGCGTCCGCGATCACGGTGTCGGCGCCCTTGACCAGCACCACGCAGCCCGCCCGCGCCGCCGCCTCCCGCACGGCGTCGAGCTTCGAGAAGGCGGGCCCGCCCTCCGGCGTCTCCGCCAGCTTCGCCGCGATGTCGGGAAACAGACGCCGGAACTCGCCGGGATGCGGCGTCAGCACGCAGCGCACATGCAGGTCCCCGAAAAGCGCCTCCGGCGCCCCCTCGAACAGCGTCAGCGCGTCGGCGTCCAGCACCGTGCCGCGCCGGGCGGCGAGCGCCGCGCGCACCAGGCCCCGCTCCCGCTCGCCGGTCCCCAGCCCCATGCCCAGCGCCAGCGCGGTGTAGCGCGGCTCCTCCAGCAATTCCGCCAGCGCCGCCCCGTCCGCCGCCGGGCGAAGCTGCACCGCGTCCAGCTGCGCCGCGTTCTCCAGCACGGCGGCCGGCGGGCAGACCAGCGTCACCAGCCCCGCCCCTGCGCGCAGCGCGCCATAGGCGGCCATCCGCGCCGCCCCCCCGCGCCCCACGCCGCCCGAGAGGACCAGCGCATGCCCGTGGGTGTATTTGTGCCCGCCGCCCTTGCCCGCCGCCGGCCCGGGCCGCACGACCAGCCGCGCGTCTCCCGCCTCCGCCGGCGTCTCGGGCAGCCCGATATCCACCACCTCCAGCGCCCCGCACAGCGCCGGCCCGTCCTCCAGGAAATGCCCCGGCCGCGCCCGGTGGAAGGTCACCGTCAGGTCGGCCGCGATCACCGGCCCCAGGGGCCGCCCGCTGTCCATGCACAGCCCGCTCGGCGCGTCCACCGCCGCCCGGAAGCCCCGCGGCGCGATCTCCGCCAGCTCCGCCGGCGTCCCCTCCAGCCCCCGCGTCAGCCCCGCGCCGAAAAGCGCATCCACCACCAGATCCGCCTGCGCCATCGCCTGCGCGGCCTCCTCCAGCCGCCCGATCTCCCCCCGCTCGCGCCAGCGCCGCGCGTTCTCCGCCGCGTCCTGCGGCAGCCTCTCGGGATCGCCCAGCGCGAACACCTCCGCGCGCCAGCCCCGCGCCGCCAGCAGCCGCGCGACGACATACCCGTCGCCCCCGTTGTTCCCCGGCCCGCACAGCACGCAGGCCCGATGCCCCCCGCGCGCCAGCTCCGGCCGCGCCCGCAGCGCCGCCTCCACCACCCCGCGCCCGGCCCGCTCCATCAGCGCGAGGCCCTCGGCCGCGCCGCTCCCGATCGCCGCCGTCTCGATCGCGCGCATCCGCGCCGCCGTCAGAAGCTCCATCGGACTTTCTCCCGTTCCGCCCAATTTCGCGGCAAACTGCCCAACGCTTGTGCAAACGCTCGCGAATCGACGCCCCGCATGCTCCCATGGCCTCGCGCGTTGTTGCATCCGGCTTCCGCGCCTGCTTTGGCACGCCACATGCATGAGGGGTTGCGGCGGCGGGCGTCGCCGCGGCCCAGACATCCGGGACGAAGAGACATCCAGGGGAGCCCAGAGGTCCATGAAGAAGATCGAGGCCGTCATCAAGCCGTTCAAGCTCGACGAGGTGAAGGAGGCGCTGCAGGAGATCGGCGTGCAGGGCCTGTCGGTCATCGAGGCCAAGGGCTTCGGCCGCCAGAAGGGCCATACCGAGCTCTACCGCGGCGCCGAATACGTCGTGGACTTCCTGCCCAAGATGAAGCTGGAGGTCGTGCTCGACGACGACCAGGTCGAGGCGGCGATCGAGGCCATCGTCTCCGCCGCGCGCACCGGCAAGATCGGCGACGGCAAGATCTTCGTCACCGAGGTGGAGCAGGCCATCCGCATCCGCACCGGCGAGGAGGGCCCCGACGCCCTCTGACGCCCCCGGGCGGCGCGCCCGCCCCCGCCATAACGCCAGGACGCCCCGCCCCGCGGGCCGTCGCGACGACCAGAGAGGACCCAAGATGAGCGACGCGAATTCCCTTCTCAAGCGGATGAAGGACGAGGAGATCGAGTATCTCGACATGCGCTTCGTCGATCCGCGCGGCAAGCTGCAGCACGTCACCTGCATCACCGACGCCGTGGACGAGGACTTCCTCGACGAGGGCATGATGTTCGACGGCTCCTCCATCTCCGGCTGGAAGTCGATCGACCAGTCGGACATGAAGCTGATGCCCGACCTGAACTCGGTCTATCTCGACCCGTTCTTCGCCGAGAAGACGCTGTGCGTGCACTGCGACGTGGTCGAGCCCGACACCGG
Organism: Pseudomonadota bacterium; assembly: GCA_051747505.1. GTDB lineage: Bacteria > Pseudomonadota > Alphaproteobacteria > Rhodobacterales > Rhodobacteraceae > Albimonas. The sequence goes on from JBNJGE010000172.1 coordinate 3,562, forward strand.
CGAGTTCTATGACCGCGACCCCCGCGCCACCGCCAAGAAGGCCGAGGCCTACCTGAAGTCCTCCGGCGTCGGCGACGACTCCTTCTGGGGCCCCGAGGCCGAGTTCTTCATCTTCGACGACGCCCGCTTCCAGGTGGAGATGAACAAGGTCTCCTACCAGGTGGACGCCATGGACGGCGCCTGGAACTCCGACGCCGAGTACGAGATGGGCAACATGGCCCACCGCCCCGGCATCAAGGGCGGCTACTTCCCGGTGCCCCCGGTGGACGCCTCGCAGGACCTGCGCTCCGAGATGCTCTCCACCATGAAGCGCATCGGCATGAAGGTGGACAAGCACCACCACGAGGTCGCCTCCTGCCAGCACGAGCTGGGCCTGATCTTCGGCGGGCTGACCGAGCAGGCCGACAACCTGCTCAAGTACAAGTACGTCATCCACCAGGTGGCGCACGCCTACGGCAAGACGGCGACCTTCATGCCCAAGCCCATCGCGGGCGACAACGGCACCGGCATGCACGTCAACCAGTCCATCTGGAAGGACGGCAAGCCGCTCTTCGCCGGCGACAAGTACGCCGATCTCAGCCAGGAGGCGCTGTGGTACATCGGCGGCATCCTCAAGCACGCCAAGGCGCTCAACGCCTTCACCAACCCCTCCACCAACTCCTACAAGCGCCTGATCCCGGGCTTCGAGGCGCCGGTGCTGCTGGCCTACTCGGCCCGCAACCGCTCCGCCTCCATCCGCATCCCCTGGACGGAGAGCCCCAAGGCCAAGCGGGTCGAGACGCGCTTCCCCGACCCCTCCTGCAACCCCTACCTCGCCTTCGCCGCGCTCCTGATGGCCGGCATCGACGGCATCAAGAACAAGATCGACCCGGGCGAGGCGGCGGACAAGGACCTCTACGACCTGCCGCCCGAGGAGCTTGCGGGCATCCCCACCGTCTGCGGCAGCCTGCGCGAGGCGCTCACCTCGCTGGAGGACGACCACGAGTTCCTGCTGCAGGGCGACGTGTTCACCCGCGACCAGATCGAGGGCTACACCGAGCTGAAGTGGGAGGAGGTTTACGCCTTCGAGCACACCCCGCACCCGATCGAGTTCAAGCTCTATTACTCGCTCTGATCCCTGCGGGATCGACCTTCGGGGGGCGGCGCCGCGGCGCCGCCCCTTTCTCGTTCCGGGACGTGCCCTCGCGACAGGTGGCGCCTGTCCCGCTCCGCCCTACATCCCTGCCCCAACGGCAACCGTGCGGAGCGATCCCATGACCCTGACGCAGCGCCTCGCCCTCGCCGCCCTCCCTCTCGCCCTCATGCTGCCGCCCGCCCCGGCGCCGGCGCAGGACGGGGCCATCCCGATCGAGGAATGGGAGATCGAGGCCGGCGGCCGGCCCCGCGACCCCTACGCCTCCGGCCCGGACACGGTCTGGTTCGCGGGCCAGGCCGGCGACTATCTCGGCCGCCTCACCCCCTCCACCGGCGAGGTCGCGATCCGCGAGCTGGAGGACGACCCAGGCCCCCACAACCTCATCGTCGGCGAGGACGGCGCCGTCTGGTACTCGGGCAACCTCGCCGGCTACATCGGCCGCTACGACCCCGCCAGCGACTCCGTCGAGCGCATCGAGATGCCCGACCCCGAGGCCGGCGACCCCCACACCCTGATCTTCGACGCCGACCGCTCGCACATCTGGTTCACCGTCCAGATCGGCAACTTCGTCGGCCGCCTGTCGCTCGCCGACCGGGCCGTGGAGCTGATCGAGATCCCCACCCCGAACGCCCGCCCCTACGGCATCCGCACCGCCCCCGACGGCACGGTCTGGGTCGCCCTGCTCGGCACGAACGCGCTCGCCTCCGTGGACCCGGAGAGCCTCGAGCTGACCACGCACCCCCTGCCCCACGCCGACGCCCGGCCCCGGCGGCTGGAGGTCACGTCCGAGGGCGTGGTCTGGTACGCGGACTACCGCCGCGGCGCCGCCGGCTGGCACGACCCGGCCAGCGGCGAGGCCGGCGAGGTGAGCCTGCCCGGCGGCGCCGACAGCCGCCCCTACGGCACGGCGATGGACGCCGACGACACCCTGTGGATCGTGGAAACGGGGCCGGAGCCCAACCGGATGGTCGCCGTGGACACGGCGGCGCGGGAGGTCGCCCGCGCGGCCCCGATCCCGTCGGGCGCCGGCGCGGTGCGCCACATGCATTACTTCGCGCCCGGGCGCGAGGTCTGGTTCGGCAGCGACGCCGACACCATCGGCCGGGTCCGCGCGGGCGGCTCCTGACGCCGCGCCTGCGCCCCGGCGGGCGCGATTCCGTTTGCCGCGGCCGCGCCCTGAGGGCAGCCTTGCGCGGAGCGCCCCTGCCGAAGGTCCCGCCATGCCCGTCGACTACATCCGCGCCCTGCCCCATCCGCCGCGCGGGGACTACGCCTCCGCCCTCAGCCTGCTGGTCGCCGACGAGACCACGGTGATCGCCCATATCGACTCCGGCGTCGCCCCCCACCCCGCCTTCGGCTGGACCGACCTGGACGCGCCTCCCGACTGGCTGCTCCTCGACCAGGGCCGCAACTTCCACGACCCCGCGCCCGAAGACGACCGCCCCCTCGCGCGCATGGACCGCCACGGCTGGCTCGGCGAGCTGATCGAATACCCCGACCACGGCGTGAAGACCCTCTCCGCCCTCTGCGCCGACGCCCCCGGCCACCTCCGCGGCGTCGTCCCCGGCGCCCGCGTCGTGCCCTACCGGGTCTCCAACGGCCCCCTCTTCCGCCGCGTGGAGGACGACCTGCGCCGCGGCGGCGAGGCCGAGCAGGGCCCCGCCATGCCCGCCTTCGAGACCGCGAAGATCGGCCAGGCCATCGACCACGCCCTCGCCCTGCCCCGGCCCGCGAAGGTGATGACAATCTCCATGGGCAACCCCGCGGTCATGGGCGTGTTCGAGCCCGTGCGCCAGCTGCTGGGCGGCGAGGCCGGCATGAGCGAGCGCACCGCCGAGGCCGTGGACCGCGCCTACGAGGACGGCGTCATCATCTGCTGCGCCGCCGGTCAGGTGATCGACTCCGTCGTCTACCCCGCCCGCTACAAGCGCACCATCGGCGTCGCCGGCTACGACGCATGGGGCACGGGCGGCCAGTGCCGCCACTACCCCCCCGGCGGCTACGCCGGCAACGACACGGCCGAGTTCGTGGACATCTGGTGCCAGGCCATGCGCATAAACCGCGCCGGCTACGCCCTCGACGCCACCCCGCCCGCGCCCGAATACGCCGAGACCTCCAGCCAGGGCGAGCCCTCCGGCACCTCCTACGCCTGCCCCCAGGCCGCCGGCGCCGCCGCCCTCTGGCGCAGCTGGCACGGCGCGAGGCTGGAGCGCCTCTTCGGCCTGCAGGGCGAGCGCTGGAAGATCGTCGAAGCCTTCCGCCACGCCCTGCGCGAGTCCGGCGCCGTCATGCTCCACGAGCCCTTCTCCGGCCCGCCCTCCCATCCCTGGACCCCCATCCCCACCCTCGACATCCCCGCCCTGCTGGCGATGGAGCCCGAAGCCGACTGGCCGCTGGAAAAGCGCAGCGCGGCGGCGAAGGCCAACCGCTGACGCAGGCCCCGGCCCGGCCGGCGGCGGGGCGGGCGGGCGAGCGCCCCCGGGCCG
>JBNJGE010000173.1:0-7154 GCA_051747505.1 Pseudomonadota bacterium
CTCCTGCATGGAGGCGGCCAGCGAGACGGAGACCTGCACGACCCTGGGGTCGCGGTCGCGGGCGTAGGCGTCGAGCTCGGCCAGACAGGCCGCGCGGCGGGCGAAGTCGGGGCCCTCCAGCGGGTCGGCGTCGGTGTAGAGGCGCCGGTTGGTGGGCTTGGGGGGCGCGGCGAGGACGCCGCCGCCGCGCTCGCGCGCCTCGCGCGCGGCAAGCCGGCAGGTCTCGGCGGCGCGTTTCAGGGCGGCCTCGCTCAGTTCGGTGGAATGGGCGTAGCCGGCGGCCTCGCCGGCCACGGCGCGCAGGCCGAATCCCTCGCCCGCGTCGTAGGAGGCGGTGCGCAGGCGGCCGTCGTCGAAGACCAGCATCTCGGAGCGCCGCCGCTCCAGGAACAGCTCCCCGTCGTCGGCCCCTTCGGTGGCCTCGCGCAGGGCGGCCAGCGCGGCGGCCTCGTCGAGCCGGGCGTCGAAGGGGCGGAATCGGTCGGCGGTCCGGGACATGGGTTCTCCTTGCGACGGGACCGGGCGAAGATGGGCGCGTCGCGCGCCGGGATCAATGCCGGGGGGCGGCCCCGGGCCGCCCTGCGGCAACTGGCGCAAAGCGACGCATTGCCCGCGGGGGCCGATTGTGATGATTTCGCGACCGGAACAGGCGGGCGGAGCCCGGGCCGCGGGCTGGCGCGGAGCGCGCCGGCGTGGCATGGGAGGACCGGCTCGGTCGGGCCGTCGCCCCGCGGGGCGGCGAGGTGGAGAAAGGGAAGAGCGGACATGCGTCTTGGCAAGATCGCGCCGGCGGCCCTGGCGGTCGCGGCATCCGCGCCGGCCGCGCTGGCGCAGAGCAGCGAGAGGATCGTCGGCGCCCCCGTCCAGGGCGGCGTGAACATGCAGCCCGCGGCGACGGAGCTCGCCGTCGACCTGCACTGGCTCGACAACTTCCTCCTGGTGATCATCACCGCCATCACGGTCTTCGTGATGGTGCTGATGGCCTACGTCATCCTGCGCTTCCGCAAGAGCGCCAACCCCAGGCCGGCCACCTTCACCCACAACTCGCTGGTCGAGGTGGTCTGGACGGTGGGCCCGATCCTGATTCTGGTGGCGATCGCGATCCCCTCGCTGCAGCTGCTGGCCAAGCAGACGACGATCCCCGAGGCGGACCTGACCATCAAGGCGACCGGGAACCAGTGGTTCTGGACCTACGAGTACCCGGATCACGAGATCATCTTCGACGCCTACATGGTCGGCTACGGCTACAAGGACTTCGACACCGCCATGGCCGAGGCCGGCGACGAGCTGGAGGAGTACGGCGTCACGCGCGACACCTGGCTGCTCCAGACCACAACCGAGGTGGTGGTGCCGGTGGGCGAGGTGGTGCGCCTGCAGGTGACGGCCTCCGACGTGATCCACTCCTGGACCATCCCGGCCTTCGGCGTGAAGATGGACGGCATCCCCGGCCGGCTCAACGAGACCTGGTTCCAGGTGGACGAGCCGGGCGTGTATTACGGCCAGTGCTCGGAGCTGTGCGGCAAGGACCATTCCTACATGCCGATCGCGGTGCGCGCGGTCCCGCGCGAGGAGTACGACGCCTGGCTGGAGCAGGCCATCGAGATGTACGCCGGCAAGCCGGCGGCGGTGACGGTCGCCTCCGCCCAGTGAGGCGGAGCGCCGTGCGCCTTCGGGCGGGCCTTCCGGGGCCCGCCCTCGCCCGTCAGCAGCAGGAGCCCCTCGCGGGAGACGAAAGACGCGGATGACCGACGCCTCCATCATCGACTCCGCCCCGGCCGGGCGGGAGGGGACTGCCGAGCCGGCGGTGCGGGACTATGTCGTCCTGCTCAAGCCGCGGGTGATGTCCCTGGTGATCTTCACGGCCGCCGTCGGCCTGATGGCCGCGCCGGTCTGGACGCATCCGGTGATCGCCTTCGCCTCGCTGCTGTGCATCGCGGCCGGGGCGGGCGCCTCGGGCGCGCTGAACATGTGGTGGGACGCGGACATCGACGCCGTCATGCGCCGCACCGCGGGCCGGCCGATCCCGGCCGGGCGCATTCAGGCGGGCGAGGCGCTGGCCTTCGGGCTGGGGCTTTCCGTCCTCTCGGTGATGATGCTGACGGTCTTCGCCAACCCGCTGGCGGGGGCGCTGCTGGCCTTCACGATCTTCTTCTACGTGGTGGTCTACTCCATGTGGCTGAAGCGGGCGACGCCGCAGAACATCGTCATCGGCGGGCTGGCCGGGGCGCTGCCGCCGCTGGTGGGCTGGACGGCGGCGACGGGCGCGCTGGCGATCGAGCCGCTGCTGATGGTCGGGCTGATCTTCATGTGGACCCCGCCGCATTTCTGGGCGCTGGCCCTGTTCGCCGAGACCGACTACGGCAAGGCGGGCGTGCCCATGCTGCCCAACGTGGCCGGGCGCGCGGCGACGCGCCGCCAGATCTGGATCTACACCGTGCTGCTGGCGGCGGTGGCGCTGGCGCCGGCCTTCACGCAGGTGGGCGGGCCGGTCTATCTGGCCGTGGCGCTGGCGCTGAACGGCGTGTTCCTGCGCGGCGCCTGGCGCATCCTGCGGCGCGACGAGGGGGCGGCGCAGGCCGATCGCATGAAGGCGGAGAAGAGCTTCTTCGGCTTCTCGATCCTGTATCTTTTCGGCCATTTCGCGGCGCTGCTGGCGGAGGCGGGCCTGCGGGCCGCCTTCGGCGCCTACGCCGCCGGCCTGGCCTGGTTCTGAGGAGGGCGACGAGATGATCCCCCGCCAGGAGCACGAACTTCACAGGCGCCGCCGGGCGCGCAACCTCGCGCTGGGGGGCGCGCTGCTCGCTTTCGTCCTGCTGGTCTTCGCCGTGACCATGGTCAAGCTGGCCAACGGCCACATGATTCAGGGGTTCTGAGCCATGCGCTGGTCCGACATCGACGGAAAGAGGAAGACCGTTCTCGGCACGCTCGCCGTGCTCGCCGTCATGGGCTCCCTGTCCGCGGCGGCGGTGCCGCTCTACGACTGGTTCTGCCGCGTGACCGGCTACGGGGGCGAGACTTCGGTCGCCTCGGGCGAGAAGCACGAGGTGCTGGACGAGACCATCAAGGTGCGCTTCGACGCCAATGTCGAGCGCGGCTTCCCGTGGGAGTTCAGGCCCGAGGTCCGGGAGATGGAGCTCAAGATCGGGGAGACGGGGCTCGCCTTCTACGAGGCCCACAACCCGACCGACGAGCCGATCGCCGGCACGGCCTCCTACAACGTCGCGCCGTTCAGCGCGGGAAGCTACTTCGTCAAGATCGACTGCTTCTGCTTCGAGATGCAGGTGCTGCAGCCCGGCGAGACGGCCATGATGCCCGTGACCTACTACGTGGATCCCGAGATCGTGGACGACATCGAGGCGAAGTATGTGCACACCATCACGCTGAGCTACACCTTCCACCCGACCGAGCTCCCCGACGACGCGCAGGAGGAGGTGACGGACGCCTCCGCCGCCCTTCCGCGCGACCGGGACGTGAACTGACGCCGAGCGCCGGCCGCCAAGACGCCGAGGAGGACGCCCGAGATGGCCCACGAAAAGAACCACGACTACCACATCATCGAGCCGAGCCCCTGGCCGCTGCTGGGCGCGCTGAGCGGCTTCGTCATGCTGTTCGGCGCGGTGATGTTCTTCCAAGACAACGGGCCGTGGATCTTCCTGGTCGGCCTCGCCGGGGTGCTCTACGTCATGTATGCGTGGTGGTCCGACGTGATCGCCGAGAGCCGCGCGGGAGAGCACACGCCGGTGGTGCAGATCGGGCTGCGCTACGGCGTGATCCTGTTCATCGTCTCGGAGGTGATGTTCTTCCTCGCCTGGTTCTGGAGCTTCTTCAAGCACGCCCTCTACCCGATGGGCGAGATCCAGGGCACCGAGGTGCTGGCCGCCCCGTGGCCGCCGGAGGGGATCGAGACCTTCGACCCCTGGCACCTGCCGCTGATCAACACGCTGATCCTGCTGGCCTCGGGCTGCTTCGCCACCTGGGCGCACCATGCCATCGCGCATGACAACGACCGCAAGACCATGGCCAACGCGCTGGTCGGGGCGGTGGTGCTGGGCGTGCTGTTCACCATCACCCAGGCCTATGAGTACAGCCACGCGGCCTTCGGCTTCTCCGGCAACATCTACGGCGCGAACTTCTTCATGGCGACGGGCTTTCACGGCTTCCACGTGATCGTCGGCACCATCTTCCTGTTCGTGTGCATGATGCGCGCCTATGCCGGCCACTTCTCTGCCGAGAAGCACATCGGCTACGAGGCGGCGGCCTGGTACTGGCACTTCGTGGACGTGGTCTGGCTGTTCCTGTTCGCCTCCATCTATATCTGGGGCGGCTGAGCCGCGCCCGACGCTCAAGGCTTCGAGGGGCGGCCGCGGCCGCCCCTCTGTCGTTTCACGCAGGAGGTTCGCCGCGCCCATGTCCAGCCCGCAACGCGCCCGTCTGACCTTCGCGCTCGTCTTCGGCCTCGGCGGGCTGGCGATCCTGATCGGGCTGGGGGTGTGGCAGGTCCAGCGGCTGGAGTGGAAGCTGGGGATCATCGAGCGGCTGGAGGCGCGGCTGGACGCCGAGCCGGTCGCGCTGCCCGAAAGCCCCACGGAGGCGGAGGACGAATATCTGCGCGTCTCCGTCGCCGGGCGCTACGGGGAGGAGGAGATCCATGTCCTGACCTCCCTCAAGCCCTGGGGGCCGGGCTACCGGGTCGTCGCGCCTTTCGAGACGGAAGGGGGGCGGCGCATCCTGGTCGATCGCGGCTTCATCCCGCAGGAGGAGAAGGGCGAGGATCGCGCGGCGCCGCAGGCGGCGGTGACCGGTGCGCTGCTGTGGCCCGACGAAACGGACTCCTTCACGCCCGCCCCGGACCGGGCGGAGAACATCTGGTTCGCCCGGGACCTGCCCGCCATGGCGGAGGCGCTGGCGGCGGAGCCGGCGCTGATCGTGGCGGAATCGAACCCCGGCGAGCGACCCGTCGCCACGCCGCTGACGGTGAACATCCGCAACGACCACCTGGAATACGCGATCACCTGGTTCGGCCTCGCCGCCGTCTGGGCGGCGATGACCGTGGCGCTGGTGCGGCGGATCGTGAAGCGCGGGCGCATCTGACGCGCCCGCGCTCGCGTCCGTTCAGGAGACCAGTCTGCGGGCCTCGTCGAGATGCTCGCGGCACTCGCGCACCATGCGCTCGAGCAGCTCGGCGCAGGTCGGGACGTCGTCGATCAGGCCGCAGATCTGGCTGGCCCACACCAGCCCGTGCTCGGGGTCGCCCGTCTCCAGCGCCTCGCGCCCGCGGGCGCCGGCGACGAGGGGGTGAATCTCGGAGAACTCGGCGCCGCCGGGGCGGGTCTCCATCTGCACGACCTGTTCGGAGACGGCGTTCTTCAGCACGCGGCCGGTGTTGCGCAGGCTGCGCAGGATCAGGGTGGTGCTCAGCTCGTCGGCCTCCACCAGGCGGCGCTTGATGTCCTCGTGAATCGGGGCCTCCTGCGTGACGCAGAAGCGGGTGCCCATGTTGATCCCCTCGGCCCCCAGCGCGAAGGCGCCGGCCATCGTGTAGCCGTCGCCGATGCCCCCCGAGGCGATCAGCGGGATCTTCACCGCCCGCTTTGCCAGCGGGAAGAGGAGCAAGCCCCCCACGTCATCCTCGCCCGGATGGCCGGCGGCCTCGAACCCGTCGATGGAGATGGCGTCAACGCCGGCGCGCTCGGCCGACAGGGCGTGGCGCACGGAGGTGCATTTGTGGATGACCTTCACGCCGGCCTCCTGCGTGTGGGGCAGGAAGGCCTTGGGGCTGCGCCCGGCTGTCTCGAGGATCTTCACCCCGCTCTCGATCACCGCCTGCAGGTATTCCTCATAGGGCGGCGGGCTGGCGGTGGGCAGGATGGTGAGGTTCACGCCGAAGGGCTTGTCGGTCATCTCCCGGCAGCGCGCAATCTCCTTCGTCAGGTCATCGGGCGTGGGCTGGGTGAGGGCGGTGAGAATCCCCAGCCCGCCCGCGTTCGACACGGCCGAGGCGAGCTCGGCCCGGCCGACCCACTGCATGCCGCCCTGGATGATGGGGTATTCCGTCCCCAGAAGCTCGGTGACGCGAGTCTTCATGCTGCCTGGTCCTTCTCCGGCGTCTCCTCCGCCGCCCGGCCGGGCGGCGCGCGGCCCAAGAGGGCCTGAAACGGGCGCGCGCCGCAACCCGCCGGGCGTCGCGGCGACGGGGGCGGCCGGAACCCCGCCGCACGTCCCGCGTTGCAACCATACGGAAGGCCGGCGCGGGGGAGATGCTGCGCGATGAAGAACGTGTTCCTGATCGGGCTCGACGACTTCAACGAGGCGGAACTGGACTCCATCCGGGACGCGGAGGATTTCCGCTTCCACGGCCTGCTCTCCCACTCGGAGGCCGTGCGCCCCAGGAACGGGCGGCTGGATTTCGAGGCGATGCGGGAGAAGGCGGAGGCGCAGCTCGCGAATTTCGACGGGTCGGTGGACGGCGTCGCGGCCTACTGGGACTTCCCGTCCAGCGCGCTGGCCGGCGTGCTGCGCAACGCCCACGGCCTGCCGGGGCCGAGCAACGAGGCGATCTGCAAGTGCGAGCACAAGTACTGGTCCCGGCTGGAGCAGTCGCGCGCCGTGCCGGAGCTCGTGCCCCCCTTCGCCGCCTTCGATCCCTTCGACGAGGACCCGGCGGGGCAGATCGGGATCGACTATCCCTTCTGGGTGAAGCCGGTGAAGGCGCATTCCTCGCATCTGGGCTTCAGGATCGGCGGGCCGGAGGATCTGCGCGGCCATCTGCCCGAGATCCGCGAGAAGATCGGCCTGTTCGGCGAGCCCTTCGACCAGTACCTGCGCCATGTCGAGCTGCCCGAGGAGGTGCGTGGCGTCGGCGGCCACTGGTGCATCGCCGAGGGCATCATCTCCGCCGGCAGGCAGTGCACGCTCGAGGGCTACGTGCAGGACGGGCGGACGGTGATCTACGGGGTGGTGGACTCGGTGCGCTCGGGCAAGCACCGCTCCTCCTTTTCGCGCTACCAGTATCCCTCGCAGCTGCCCGCGCGGGTGCGCGCGCGCATGGCCGAGGCGGCGGGGAAGGTGATGGCGGGCTTCGGCTATGACGGCGCGCCCTTCAACATGGAATTCTACTGGGACACGCGCACGGACGCGATCCAACTGCTGGAGGT
>JBNJGE010000174.1:0-7144 GCA_051747505.1 Pseudomonadota bacterium
CCTCGACGGCCTCGCTCACGACATGGAGGGGGAGGGGGCCGACGCCGAGGCCCGCGAGGATCATGCGGCGGACCTCCTCGAGATGGGCGGAGGCGCCGACGATGCGGTCGTCGAGGCCGGCGGCGGCGCGCATCAGGGCGACGGGGCGCAGGGCGTCGTTCATCTGGTCGGTGACGAAGGAGACGGAGGCCTGGCCCTCCAGGTCGTCATGGGTCAGCCCCTCGCGCCCGAAGAGGGGGTGGGGCGGGCCGCAGAAGAGGCCGAAGAACTCGCGGTAGAGGCGGCGGTATTCCAGACGCGGGCTGCGGTCCTTGATGAGGCAGACGGCGAGGGAGGCGCGGCGGGACTGGACGGCGGAGAGAGCCTCGCGCGAGGCGGTGACGTCGAGGGTGAGGGTGGCGCGGGGATGGGCGGCGTGGAAGTCGGCCAGCGCCTGGTCGAAGAGCGGGCACTGGACGTGGGAGGCCATGGCCACGCGGACATGGCCGCGGACCTCGTCGGCGACCTCGCGCATGGCGATGCCGAGACGCAGGACGGCGCCGCGGATCTCCACGGCCTCGTTGTAGAGGACGCGCCCCGCTTCCGTGAGGGCGTAGCGGCCGGGGCCGCGCTCCAGCAGGGGGCGGCCGAGGCGGTCCTCGAGGCGTTTCAGGGCGGCGGAGACGGTGGGCTGCTTCAGGCGCAGGCGCTCGGCGGCCTCGGTCAGGGAGCGGGACTCGGCCATGACGACGAAGTGGCCCAGCAGGTTCCAGTCAAGCTCCCGCACGAGGCGCTCGGCGGGGTCGTCGGGCGGGCGGTCGGGCATAGACGGCCTCTATAATGACAATTCTCATTATCTATTTGCTTGATATGCGACGCCGGGGCAACGGTTGGGAAAGAGTTGCCCGGAGGAACGCACGCGCATGACCGTCGAGGCGCGCGAGGCCAGACAGCCCTGGATCCTGCTCTCGCCGGCGCTGACGGCGGTGCTGCTGCTGCTGATCGTGCCGCTGGGCTTCATCGTCGTCTACTCCTTCTGGCTGAGGACGGCGACGGGGGCGGACCAGGTGGGGTTCTACCTCGACAACTGGTCCGAGGCGCTGAGCGACCCGTTCTACCGGGACATCCTGATCAACACGCTGAAGATCGCGGCGATCACCACCCTCGCCTGCGGGCTGATGGGGTATCCGGCGGCCTATTTCATCGCGCGGTCGAAGGGCAACAAGGCGGTGCTGCTGCTGCTGCTGATGCTGCCCTTCTGGATCAGCTACATCATCCGGACGATGAGCTGGATCAACATCCTGGGCGTGTCGGGGGCGGTGAACTCGATCCTGCTCTATCTCGGGGTGCTCTCCGAGCCGATCCAGATGCTCTACAACGAGACGACCGTGATCCTCGGGCTGGTGCATTTCCTGCTGCCCTTCATGGTGCTCAATGTCTTCGTCAGCCTGGACGGGATCGACGAGACGCTGGAGGACGCGGCCTGTAGCTTAGGCGCGACGCGGTGGGAGAGCTTCCTGCAGGTGACGCTGCCGCTGTCGCTGCCGGGGCTCGCGGCGGGGGGGCTGCTGTGCTTCGTGCTCGGCGCCGGGACCTACATCACGCCGCTGGTGCTGGGCGGGCCGACGGACGCGATGTTCGCCAACCTGGTGTTCGAGGCGATCATCACGCAGCTCGACTGGCCGATGGGCGCGGCGCTGTCGCTGATGCTGCTGGCGGTGCTGGGGGCGCTGGTGCTGATCTACAACCACTTCCTGGGCATGTCCCAGCTGGCCAAGGGGCTGGGCTGATGGGGTGGAGCCTGATCCGGCTGTGGACGCTGCTGGTCTACGGCTTCATGTTCCTGCCGGTGGCGGTGGTGGTGCTGCTGAGCTTCAACGCCAGCCAGTTCGGCAGCTTCCCGATGACGGGGCTGAGCTTCCGCTGGTTCGTGGAGCTGGCGCAGAACGACGCCATCATCCGGGCCTTCCAGACCTCGCTCGTGCTGGGGCTGTGCACCTCGGCGATCTCGACGACGCTGGGGGTGCTGGCGAGCTTGGCGCTGGTGCGCTACCGCGTTCCGGGCTCCAACATGGTCTCGGTCGCGCTGATCGCCCCGATCCTGGTGCCGGAGGTGGTGCTGGCGGTGGCGCTGCTGCTGTTCCTCAACTTCCTCGGCATGCACAAGAGCTTCGCGCTGCTGCTGGCCGGCCATGTGATCTTCACGCTGCCCTTCGTGATCCTGGTGGTGCAGGCGCGGCTGGTGGCGGTGCGCCGCGACGTGGAGGAGGCGGCGATGTCGCTCGGCGCCTCGCCGGTGCAGACCTTCTTCTCGGTGACGCTGCCGCTGATGCTGCCGGCGGTGGCCGCGGGCGCGCTGTTCGCCTTCACCATCAGCTTCGACGACATCACGGGGACGCTGTTCTGGAAGCCGGGCGGCGTCGAGACCGTGCCCACCCAGATCTTCGCCATGCTGCGCAACTCGATCTCCCCGGAGATCAACGCGCTCGGCTCGGTGATGATCTTCCTGACCGTCGGGCTGCCGCTTCTGGCGGTGGCGATCGCCCGGCGGATGGCCATGAGGCGCGGCGGCTGAGAACCGCGCCCGAGACAACGCGAGACCAGCAAGGAGAGAGTCATGGACAACGGAAAACGCTACGAGCGCCTGCGCGAGCGCTATCTCAACGGCGACCTTGAGCGGCGCAAGTTCCTCGGCCTGCTGGGCGCGGCGGGGCTGGCCTACGGGGTGCACACGCCCTTCGCCAGGTTCGCCCGGGCGCAGGAGGTGACGCAGGTGCGCTTCGACGGCTGGGGGGGCGTCGTCTCCGAGGCGTTCCGCGAATACGCCTTCGATCCCTACTCCGAGAAGACGGGCATCGAGGTGGTGGACGGCACCTTCGGCGGCGGGGACGAGTATCTGAGCCGGGTGAAGGCCAGCCAGACGGGCGAGTACAACATCGCCCACCTGTCGGGCGTGTTCGACTACGCGCGCTATCACGGGCTGGGGCTGACCTCGGAGCTCAACGAGGAGAACATCCCCAACCTGGAATACGTCATCCCCAAGCTGGTGGACGTGTTCCGCGAGGTGACGGACGGGACGCTGAGCGCGGTGCCGTATGACTACGGGACCACCGGCCTCGCCTACAACCGCAAGCACATCTCCGACGAGGAGGCGCAGGCGCAGGGCGCCAACATGCTGATCAACCCCGACTACGAGGGCAAGATCGGCGGCTGGGCCGACTGGCGCACGCGCATCTGGTACGGCGCGCTGCAGACCGGGCAGGACCCCAACGACATCCAGGATCTGGACGCCGTCTGGGACGCCATCCGCCAGCACCGGGACCTGGCCCTGAAATACTGGGGCTCGGGCGCCGAGCTGATGAGCCTGCTGGCCGAGGAGGAGATCTGGGTGACCGAAGGCTGGTCGGGCCGGATCTACGCGCTGCAGGAGCAGGGCCACGACATCGGCTACATGGACCCGCCCAACGGCATGGGCTGGCAGGAGTGCCTGTTCGTCATCAAGGGCTCCCCCATGGAGGCCTGCGAGGAGCTGCTCAACTTCATGCTGGCGCCCGAGACCTCCATCGCCGTGGCCGAGGGGCAGAACTATCCGCCCGCGCTCGACCCGCAGAAGGTCGATCTGGGCGAGAAGATCCCGAAGCTGCCGGCCTTCGACCCGACCGGGAAGCTCGACGGGCTGACCTTCGCCAAGCCGGCCTACTGGAACGGCAACGAGCAGGAGTGGTCGAAGACCTTCGGCCGCATCCAGAAGGGCTACTGAGCCCGACGCGCCCCCCCCTGCGGGCGGGGGCGCGCCTGTCCTCCTTCGCAGCATGGGGAGAGCCGACGTGGCCGAGAGCGCCGTCGCCCTGCACGACATCGTCAAGCGTTTCGGCGGCTTCACCGCCGTTCACCGCATGTCGCTGGAGATCCCCGAGGGGGCCTTCGTGACGCTGCTGGGCCCCTCGGGCTGCGGCAAGACCACCACGCTGCGCATGGTGGCGGGGCTGCTGGACCCCACGGAGGGGGACATCTCGATCAAGGGCCGGCGCGTGAACGAGCTGCCGATCCACAAGCGCAACCTGGGGCTCGTGTTCCAGAACTACGCGCTGTTTCCGCACAAGACCGTGGCCGAGAACATCGGCTTCGGGCTGAAATACCGGCAGGTCTCCCGTGACGACGTGAAGCGGCGGGTGAGCGAGGCGCTGGAGCTGGTGCAGCTGCCGCATGTCGGGGAGCGCTATCCCAAGGAGCTTTCGGGCGGGCAGCAGCAGCGGATCGCGCTGGCCCGCGCCATCGTGATCGAGCCCGACGTGCTGCTGCTGGACGAGCCGCTCTCGGCGCTGGACGCGAACCTGCGCGAGGACATGCGGGTGGAGCTCAAGCGCATCCAGCACCGGATCGGGGTGACGACGATCTTCGTGACGCACGACCAGTCGGAGGCGCTGGCCATGTCCGACCGGATCGTGGTGATGAGCGAGGGGCGCGTGGAGCAGACCGGCGCGCCGGAGGAGGTCTACAACACGCCGGCCTCGCAGTTCGTGGCGCGGTTCCTGGGGGCGTCGAACATCGTCTCGGCGAGGTGCCTGGAGGCGGGCGAGGGCGGCGTGGAGATCGAGGCGGACGCCTTCGGGCGGATGCATCTGTCGCGCGACCGGGCGCCGCTGCTGGAACGGCAGGGGCCTTCGAAGCTGGTGGTGCGCGCCGAGAAGCTGCGGCTGGCGCCGCAGGGCGCGCAGGCCGGCGAGGACGAGATCCGGGTGGAGGGCGTCGTCGAGACGGTCGACTACCAGGGGCAGGCGGCGCGGTATTTCCTGCGGATCGGGGAGGCGCAGCTTCAGGCGGTCAACATGATCGACGCGCATCCCTTCCCGGAGGGGGAGACGGTCTCCGTCCTGCTGCGGCCGCGGGACTGCACCGCGCTGCCCGAGGGGGCGTGAGGCGATGAACGCGCGGCCCGGGAGCCACCTGTTCTACCAGAGCCGCGCGCGGCGCCCCGTTCTGGACCAGGCGCGGGGCGTCTACATGTGGGATGTGGACGGCAAGCGGTATCTCGACGGGTCGTCGGGCGCGATGGTGTGCAATATCGGGCACTCCAACGAGCGGGTGCTGAACGCCATGCGCCGGCAGATGGAGAAGTCCACCTTCGGCTACCGGCTGCATTTCGAGACGGAGCCGGCGGAGCGGCTGGCGGCCAAGACCGCGAGCCTGGCGCCGGAGGGGCTGGAGAAGGTGTTCTTCGTCTCCGGCGGCTCGGAGGCGGTGGAGAGCGCGCTGAAGCTGGCGCGCCAGCACGCGCTGGCGGTGGGGGAGGCGCAGCGGTTCAAGGTGATCTCGCGCTTTCCCTCCTATCACGGCTGCACGCTGGGGGCGCTGGCGGTGACGGGGTATGCGCCGATGACGGCGCCCTTCGACCCGATGATGCAGCGCATGCCCAAGGTGCCGGCGCCGCGGGCCTATCTGGACGGGCTCGACCCGGACGACCCGGAGACGGGGCGCTTCTACGCCGACATGCTGGAGGCGCGCATCCAGGAGGAGGGGCCGGAGACGGTGCTGGCCTTCCTGGTGGAGCCGGTCGGGGGCGCCTCGACGGGGGCGTTGGTTCCGCCGACGGGATACATGCAGCGGGTGCGGGAGATCTGCGACCGCTACGGGGTGCTGCTGATCCATGACGAGGTGATGTCGGGGGGCGGCCGGACCGGGCGGTTCTTCGCGGCCGAGCACTGGGACGCGGCGCCGGACATTCTGACGGTGTCGAAGGGGTTTGCCGCCGGCTATGCGCCGCTGGGGGCGATGGTGGCGCATGAGCGGGTGGTGGAGCCGGTGCTGGATGCGGGCGGGTTCATCCACGGCTTCACCTATGCGGGGAACCCGCTGGCCTGCGCGGCGGGGCTCGCGGTGATCGAGGAGATCGAGCGCGAGGGGATGATGGAGAACGCCGCGCATGTGGGGGCGATGCTCAAGGCGCGGCTGGAGGGGCTGAAGCAGCGGTTTCCGATCGTCGGGGACGTGAGGGGCAAGGGCCTGCTGCTGGCCTTCGAGCTGGTAGAGGACCGCGAGAGCATGCGGCCGCTGCCGCGGGGCTTTGGGGCGTTCAGCAGGCTGGTGGAGCTGGCCTATGAACGGGGGCTGATCATCTATTCGCGGCGCACGCGGGGCGGCTACGAGGGGGACCATTTCCTGGTCTGTCCGCCGATGATCGCCTCCGAGGCGCATGTGGACGAGATCATGGAGGGGCTCGAGGGGGCGCTGGAGGCGCTGACGGGCGAGCTGCGGAGCTGGGCGGCATGAGCGCGATCGTCATTTCCTGCGCGGTGACGGGGTCGATCCACACGCCCTCGATGTCGCCTTACCTGCCGGTGACGGCCGAGGAGATCGGCGGGCAGGCCGTGGAGGCGGCGGAGGCGGGGGCGGCGATCCTGCATCTGCATGCGCGGGACCCGGAGACGGGGCGGCCCTCGGCCGATCCGGAGCACTTCATGGGGTTCCTGCCACGCATCGGCGCCGAGTGCGACGCGGTGGTGAACCTGACGACGGGCGGCAGCGCGGTGATGACGCTCGACGACCGGCTGGCAGGGCCGAAGCGGGCCGAGCCGGAGATGTGCTCGCTCAACATGGGGACGATGAACTTCGCGCTGTATCCGATGGCGGCGCGGATCAAGGAATGGAAGCATGACTGGGAGAAGCCATTCCTGGAGAACTCGGACGACCTGATCTTCAAGAACACGCCGCGGGATATCGCGCGGGTGCTTCAGGAGATGGGGCGCGAGCGGGGGGCGCGGTTCGAGTTCGAGTGCTATGACGTGGGCCATCTGCACATGCTGCGGCACTTCGTGGACCGGGGCGCGGTGGAGCCGCCCTTCTTCATCCAGTTCGTGCTGGGCGTGCTGGGGGGCGCGGGGGCGGAGCCGGAGAACCTGATGCATCTGAAGGCGACGGCGGACCGGCTGTTCGGGGGGGACTACCTGTTCTCGGTGCTGGCGGCGGGGCGCCAGCAGATTCCGCTCGCGACCATGTCGGCGGCCATGGGCGGGCATGTGCGCGTGGGGCTGGAGGACAACCTCTATATCGGGAAGGGGGTTCTGGCGCGCTCGAACGCCGAGCAGGTGCGCAAGATCCGCGGGATCGTGCAGGCGCTGGGGCGGGTTCCGGCCACGCCGGCGCAGGCGCGGGAGATGCTGGGGCT
>JBNJGE010000175.1:0-7093 GCA_051747505.1 Pseudomonadota bacterium
CCTTGCCCCCCGCCCGGCGCGCGGCCGGGCCCTGTCTTCCGCTCGCACGCAGGCGCGCGGCGGTCAAGGCGCCGGGGACGCGCATGGGCGGGGGCCGGCCCGCTCCGCCGCCGCCGTGGCGGGCGCGAACAGGGCCTCGGGCGTCAGGCGCGGGGCGTCCTCCGCCCCCGCCCGGCCGCGGCCCGACAGCGAGGGGTGGGTCATGAAGAACTCGTGGGCGGAGAAAGCCTCCTTCCCCGCCGGCGGTCGGGCGCGCAGCCAGTTGCCGTCGGGCTGCAGGACCCAGCTCTGCGCCTCGTCGCGCAGATTGGCGGCCATGACCTGCTCCAGGATCTGGGCGTGGACGGTCTCGTTGCGGATGGGCGCCAGCGTCTCCACCCGCCGGTTGAGGTTGCGGCTCATCCAGTCGGCGGAGCTGATCCAGACCTCCGCCTTGCGCGAGGGCAGGCCGTGGCCGGCGCCGAAGCAGACGATGCGCGAATGCTCCAGGAAGCGGCCCACGATGGACTTCACGCGGATGTTCTCCGACAGCCCCGGCACGCCGGGGCGCAGGCCGCAGATCCCGCGGATGACGAGGTCGATCCGCACCCCGTCCTGCGAGGCGCGGTAGAGCGCGTCGATCACCTCCGGCTCGATCAGCGAGTTCATCTTGGCCCAGACCTGCGCCGGGCGCCCGGCGCGGGCGTGCCCGGCCTCGCGCTCCAGGCTCTCCAGGATCGTCTTCTTGAGCGTGCGGGGCGAGAGGCGGACAGCCTCCAGCCCCTCGGGCTCGGCGTAGCCGGTGACGAAGTTGAACAGGCGCGCGGCGTCCCGGCCCATGGCGGCGTCGCAGGTGAACAGCGACAGGTCGGTGTAGATGCTCGCCGTGATGGGGTGGTAGTTGCCGGTGCCCCAGTGGGTGTAGGTCACCAGGCTCTCGCCCTCCCGGCGCACGACCATGCTGGCCTTGGCGTGGGTCTTCCAGTCGATGAAGCCGTAGACGACCTGGGCGCCGGCGCGCTCCAGCTGGCGGGACTGGCGGATGTTGGCGGCCTCGTCGAAGCGGGCCTTGAGCTCCACCAGCGCGGTGACGGACTTGCCGTCCTCGGCGGCCTCGCACAGCGCGGAGACGATCGGGCTGTCCTTGGAGGTGCGGTAGAGCGTCTGCTTGATGGCCACGACGTCGGGGTCGCGCGCGGCCTGCTGGAGGAAGCGCACCACGATGTCGAAGGACTCGTAGGGGTGGTGGAGGAGCATGTCCTTCTGGCGGATGGCGGCGAAGATGTCGCCGTTCCAGTCCTTCACCCGCTCGGGCATGCGGGGGGTGTAGGGGTGGAAGAGGAGGTCGGGGCGCTCCCGCGTCACCAGCTCCGCGAGGTCCCTGATGCCGATGACGCCGGGGATCTCGATGACCTCGGCGCGGTGGACGCCGAGCTGCTCGGCGATCTCGCGCTTGAGGTCCTCCGGCGCGCGGGCGGCGATCTTGAGGCGGATCACCTCGCCGCGGCGGCGGCGCTTGAGGGCCGTCTCGAACTCGCGCACGAGGTCCTCGGCCTCCTCCTCCACCTCCAGGTCTGAGTCGCGCAGGACCTTGAACAGCGCATGGCCGACCATGCGGTAGCCCGGAAAGAGCTTGTCGATGAAGAGCTTGAGCAGCTCCTCCAGCGGCAGGTAGCGCATGAGCCCGTCGCGCCCGCCCTCCAGGCGGATGAAGCGGCGGACCTGGGCGGGGATGGGCAGCAGCGCGTCCAGCGGCTCGTCGTCGGACAGGCGGCGCAGCTGGAGGGCCAGCGCGAAGCCCTCGTTGGGGATGAAGGGGAAGGGGTGGGCGGGGTCGATGGCCAGCGGCGTGACCACGGGGAAGACCTGGTCGAGGAAGTAGGATTCCACGCGCTGGATGTCGGCCTTTGTCAGCTCCTCCCGGTCGAGGACCTGGATGCGCGCCTCGCGCATCGCCTGGCGCAGGTCGCGCCAGACCTGCTGCTGACGGTCCATCAGGGCGCGGGCGTCGGCGTCGATGCGCTCGAGCTGCTCGCGCGGCGTCAGGCCGTCGGCGGAATGGGCGTCCACGCCGGTGCGCAGCAGGCCGCGAAGGCCCGCGACGCGCACGGTGTAGAACTCGTCGAGATTGCCGCCGGAGATGGAGAGGAACCGCAGGCGCTCCAGCAGGGGATGGGCGGGGTTCTCGGCCTCCTCCAGGACGCGCCAGTTGAAGCCGAGCCAGGAGAGCTCGCGGTTGATGAAGCGCCGCGGGCTCTCAAGGTCGAACTCGAAGCCGTGGGCGGGGTCGGGGGCGCAGTCGGCGGAAAGGAAGTCGGCTCGCATGGCGGCCATC
Organism: Pseudomonadota bacterium; assembly: GCA_051747505.1. GTDB lineage: Bacteria > Pseudomonadota > Alphaproteobacteria > Rhodobacterales > Rhodobacteraceae > Albimonas. Next base: position 2,315 of record JBNJGE010000175.1, read on the forward strand.
CTGCCTCGGGATCGTGACGTTGTCGTGTCCCGCCGGGCTGACATTGTCGTGTCCCGCTCAGTCCGCGCCCCCGTCGAGCCGGGCGAGCACGTCGCCGGCCAGACGGCGGGAGGGCCTGCGCCCGGCGGCGAGCGCGGCGCGGTCGATCTCGGCCACCGCGCGGGCGAGCGCGGCGTGGGAGCGGGGCGCGCGCTGGGCGAGGTAGCGCGGCAGGCCGGGCTCCACCCCCACGCCCCGGTCGGCGAAGAGCTTGACCACCAGCGCCTCGCGCAGGGCGTCGTCGGGAGGCTCCAGCCGGGCCACGGCGATGGCGGCGAGGCGGGTGGCGAGGTCGGGCAGCGCCACGGGCCAGCGGCCGGGGGGCGTGCGGGCGGTGAGCAGGAGCGCGCCCCCGGCGGCGGCGAGGCGGTTGTGCAGGTGGAAGAGCGCGGTCTCCCCGGCGGGGTCGAGGTCGCGGTCGGCGTCCTCCACCGCCACGGCGCCGCGCGCGGCGAGCCCGGCGAGGTCGCGGCCCGGCAGATCGGCGGCGGGCACGATCTCCGCCCCCGTCTCCTGCGCCCAGACGGCGGCGAGGTGGGACTTGCCCGCGCCGCCGGGGCCGACGAGGGCGAGACGGCCCTGCGGCCAGTCGCGCCAGGCCTCGATCTGGGCGAGCGCAAGGGCGTTGGAGGCGGAGACGAAGAAGTCCTCCCGCCCGCGGGCCGGGCGGACGGGCAGCTCCAGCGGGATCTGGCGGGCGGAGGTCACCGGCCGGGGTCCTCCTCGTCCCCGGGCCCGGCGGAGGCCGGCGGGTCGGCCTCGAAGGCGGCGAGCTCGGCCTGCGCCTCGGCCTCGAGCTGGCCGGCGACGCCCTGGTAGAGGCCGCCCTCCTTGTACCGGTCGATCGCGAAGCGGCCCAGCACGCCGATGGCCGCCGCCGTGGGCACGGCGATCAGCAGGCCGGTGAAGCCCATGAGGGAGCCGAAGGCGGAGAGCGCGAACATGAGGGCGACCGGGTGCAGGCCCACCGAGCCGCCGACCAGCCAGGGGGTGAGCACGTTGCCCTCCACCGTCTGGCCGACCACGAAGATGGCCGCCACGGCGAGGATCCAGATCGGATCGTTCCAGAACTGGAACAGGGCCACGCCGATCGACAGCGCGCCCCCGAAGATGGCGCCGACGAAGGGGATGAAGCTGATCAGCCCCGCGAAGAGGCCGATCATCAGCCCGAAATCCAGCCCCACGGAGACCAGCGCGAGGGCGTAGAAGGCCCCCAGGATGGCGCAGACCGTGAGCTGGCCGCGCACGAAGCCCGCCAGCACCGAGTCCACGTCGCGCGCCAGGCCGCGGACCATGGAGACATGGTCGCGCGGGATCCAGGAGTCGATCTTCGCGATCAGCCGGTCCCAGTCGATCAGCAGGTAGAAGGCGACCACGGGGGTGATGATCACCAGCATGAGGAAGTCCACCACCGCCATCCCCCCGGTCCAGGCGGATTTCAGGGCGTCCACGGACCATTCCTCGGCCCGCCCGCGCAGCGCGTCGAGCCCGCGCGCCAGGGGCGAGCCCGACTCGAGCTGCTCGGGAAAGCGGCTCTCGATGAAGTCGCGGATGGCCTGGGCGTAGACCGGGGCCTGTTCGATCAGGGCGCCAAGCTGCTCGGCCACGCTGGGAACCAGGATCAGCAGCATGGCCACGATGGCCGAGATCACCAGCACGGTGATCAGCAGGGCGGCGAGTATGCGGGGCACGCCGCGCGCCTCCAGCCGGTCGGCGGCCGGATCGAGCAGGTAGGCCAGCGCGGCGCCGGCCAGGAAGGGCAGCAGGGAGTCGCCCAGCAGCCACATGAAGCCGATCAACGCCGCGAGCCCGAGCGTCCACCACCTGACCTGTTCGCCCATGCCGAGCGCCATGATCGCCGTTCCCTGTCCCTTCGCGCGGGGGTCCGCTCAGGTCTGGCCCCGGACGGGGCGGCTTTCAAGCCCCGCGGGGCCGGACTTCAGGCGAACTGCTCGCGAATCAGCCGCTCCTCCAGCCCGTGGCCGGGGTCGAAGAGGAGGGTGAGCGTGATCCCGGGGTCGAGCGCGACATGGACCTCCCGCACGTCGCGGACCTCGATGTTGTCGGCGGTGGCGGAGACGGGGCGGCGCTCGGCCTCCAGCACCTGGAAGGTGACCCCGGCCTGGTGCGGCAGCAGCGCGCCGCGCCAGCGCCGGGGGCGGAAGGCGGAGATGGGGGTGAGCGCCAGGATGTCGGCGCCGATGGGCAGGATCGGGCCGTGGGCGGAGTAGTTGTAGGCGGTGGAGCCCGCGGGCGTGGAGACGATGACGCCGTCGCAGACCAGTTCGGGCAGCCGCTCCCGCCCGTCGATGAGGATGCGGATCTTGGCGGCCTGGTGGCGCTCGCGCAGGAGCGAGACCTCGTTGAAGGCGTGGGCGCTGCGGATCTCGCCGTCCAGGCAGGTCGCGGTCATGGCCAGCGGGTGTATGTCGGCGGGCTCGGCGGCGCGCAGACGCTCCAGCAGGCGGTCCTCGCCGTAGTCGTTCATCAGGAAGCCGACGGTGCCGCGATGCATGCCGTAGACGGGCAGCGGGTCGCGGCGGCCGGCCTGCAGGGTCTCCAGCATCAGCCCGTCGCCCCCCAGCGCCACGATCACGTCCGCCGCCTCGCGCGGGGTCTGGCCGTAGCGGGCGGTCAGCCGCTCCCAGGCGCGCTGCGCGGCCGGAGCCTCGGAGCGGACGAAATGGATCTTCGGCGGGTCGGGCAGAGGCTGCATCGGCGGGCGGGTCCGGGGGCGTGGAGGGCTGCGAGAGGCGGGGGCGAAGCATGGCCGCCCGCGGGGCCGGGGGCAAGCGGCGCGGGAGGGGGCGCGTCCACGGGCGCCCTTGACCCGGGGCGCGCGGGGGTCCGATACCGCGTGCGGAATGCCGCGCGTCGCGTCCCGACCGGGACGCCGCCCGCCCGAGGGCCTATGTTGACGCGCGAGATCCGAGACCCTGGACCAGAGGAGACAGCGCCATGGATGCCAGCACGCGCGACGCCGGATTCTTCACCGAGCGGCTGGAGGAGCGCGATCCCGAGATCTTCGACGCCATCCGCAAGGAGCTGGGCCGCCAGCGCGACGAGATCGAGCTGATCGCCTCCGAGAACATCGTCAGCCGGGCCGTGATGGAGGCCCAGGGCTCGGTGATGACCAACAAGTACGCGGAAGGCTATCCCGGCAAGCGGTACTACGGCGGCTGCCAGTTCGTGGACATCGCCGAGGAGCTGGCGATCGAGCGCGCCAGGAAGCTGTTCGGGGCGGAGTTCGCCAACGTGCAGCCCAACTCCGGCTCCCAGATGAACCAGGCGGTGTTCCTGGCGCTGCTCAAGCCGGGCGACACCTTCATGGGGCTCGACCTGAACTCCGGCGGGCACCTGACCCACGGCTCGCCCGTCAACATGTCGGGCAAGTGGTTCGACGTGGTCAGCTACGGCGTGCGGCGCGAGGACCATCAGCTGGACATGGACGAGGTCCGCGCCAAGGCGCGCGAGCACAAGCCGAAGCTGATCATCGCCGGCGGCACGGCCTATTCCCGCGTCTGGGACTGGGCCGCCTTCCGCGAGATCGCCGACGAGGTCGGGGCCTGGCTGCTGGTGGACATGTCGCACATCGCCGGGCTGGTGGCGGGCGGCGCGCATCCCTCGCCCATCCCGCACGCGCATGTGGTCACCACGACCACCCACAAGTCGCTGCGCGGGCCGCGCGGCGGGCTGATCCTGTCCAATGACGCGGACCTGGCGAAGAAGCTGAACTCGGCCATCTTCCCCGGCCTGCAGGGCGGGCCGCTGATGCATGTGATCGCCGCCAAGGCCGTGGCCTTCGGCGAGGCGCTGCGGCCGGAGTTCCGCGGCTACGCGGCGCAGGTGGTGGCCAACTCCCGCGCGCTGGCCTCCGCGCTGCAGGAGGGCGGGCTCGACATCGTCTCGGGCGGGACCGACAACCACTCCATGCTCGCCGACCTGCGGCCCAAGGGCGTGACCGGCAAGGCGACCGAGGCCGCGCTGGGCCGCGCCGCGATCACCTGCAACAAGAACGGCGTGCCCTTCGACCCGGAGAAGCCCTTCGTCACCTCCGGCATCCGGCTGGGCACGCCGGCGGGGACCACCCGCGGCTTCGCCGAGGCCGAGTTCCGCGAGATCGGCGGGCTGATCTGCGAGGTCGTGGACGGGCTTTCGGAGAACGGGCCCGAGGCCAACGGCTCGGTCGAGAGCGCGGTGAAGGAGCGCGCCGTGGCGCTCTGCCGTCGCTTCCCGCTCTACCCCGAGCTCTGAGCGACGCCCCCGGCGCGGGGGCCCGAGGATCGGGAGGCGCCGCCGGGCGGAGGTCCGGCGGCGCTTTCCGTTTGCGGGGCGGCTGGCCGGGTCGGCGCGGCCGGGCGGCGCGGATGGCGGGGACGCCGTTGATCGCGCACGCTCTTCTTGATTTCGATTAACGACGTTGCGTGAAATTCGATCAATTCTTGATCGCTGGCGACAGCGACCGGGAAGGCTTCGGCTTGCCTCCGCTAATCTCGCCGCATCGTGCAACGGAGGTTGAAATGAAATCTTTCGCATTCGCCATGGGCGCCGGAGCGGCGTTCCTTCTGACAGCGTGCGGCACCACCTCCAGCGACCGGACATTGTCCGGCGCGGGCATCGGCGGCGGCGCCGGCGCCGCGATCGGCGCGGTGACCGGGCTCACCGTGCTGGAGGGCGCCCTGCTCGGCGCGGCCGCCGGCGGACTGACGGGCTACCTGACCGACGAGGACTTCATCAATC
>JBNJGE010000176.1:0-7074 GCA_051747505.1 Pseudomonadota bacterium
TTCAGCCCGTTCATCCAGACCTGGAGGATCAGCACGCCGCGCGTGCGCTCCATCGCGATCAGCCAGCCGGTCAGGGCGTAGACCGCGATGGCGAAGGGCGCGCTCCAGATGCGGATGGACATGTAGGCGCGGGTCAGCGCCTCCACCTCCGGCGAGGCCGGGGAGAGCTGGAAGGCCAGCCAGAAAAGCGGAAGCTGGAACAGGATGAAGACCGCCCCCGCCGCGGCGGCGATCAGCAGCCCGCGCATCAGCAGCGCACCGGTCTCCGCCGCGTCGCCCTCGCCCCGCGCCTGGGCCACCAGGCCGGAGGTGCCCATGCGCAGGAAGCCGAAGATCCAGTAGAGGAAGGTGATGATGACGGCGCCGAGGCCCGCCGCCCCGATCGGCTCCGGCGCGCCGAGCTGGCCGACCACGCCGGTGTCCACCGTCCCCAGGATCGGGACCGTGGCGTTGGAGAGCATGATGGGCAGCGCGATGCGCAGGACGCGCCGATGCGTCAGCGGCCCCGGCTCCTGCGCCCCGCTCATTGCCGGGCGTCTGCCGCAGTCGCGCTCACCCCTCGTCCCGCGGCATCAGGAAATGGCCCAAGGCGGAGAGGAAGGGCTTGCTCCGCTCTTCCTGCCAGGCCTCCACGCGGACCGAGGCGTATCTCCGGCCCGCCCGGGCGATGTCGGCGCGCGCGTAGGCGTCGCGCGGACGCCCAGCGCGCATGTAGTCGAGCGTGATGTCGATCGTCTTGGGCAGGGGCGGGAACTCTCCCCGCTCGATCGCGGCGGCGGCTTCTCCGCCCTGCTCCATCCGGTCCCAGACCAGCGTCCAGGCGAGAGCGATCTGGGCCGTGATCTCCAGGAAGGCACCGGTGGCCCCCCCATGCAGCGCGGGCAGCGTGGGGTTGCCGATCAGCTTCTCGTCATAGGCCAGCCGGCCCGTCAGCTCGTCGCCGAGACGCTCGAAGTCGACGCCGAGCACGCGGACGAAGGGGATGTTCTCGACCAGGCGCTGAAGCGCGGCGTCCCGGCGGGCCTCGACGAGATGGGCGGATTTGGGGGCGGATGCGCTCATGCGTCGTCCTCCGGCTGCGCCTTGACCTTCGGCCGCTCGATCGTGAAGGCCCCGGCGGCGGAGGCGACCGGGTCGTCGGCGTCGCCGTCATGGGCGGTGGCGCGCACGAAGGCGACGTGCCGTGTGGCCTTGTAGCATTCGGCGCGCGCGATCACGGCCGAGCCGGGCGTGGCGGCGCGCATGTAGTCGATGCGCAGGTCGATGGTCGCCGTGGCCAGCGCGCCCGTCGGGTGGCTCATCACCGCGGCGCCGCTGCAGGCGTCCAGCAGCGCGGTGATCACGCCGCCATGCAGCACGCCGGAGGTCGGATCCCCGACCAGGCGGCCGTCATAGGGCGCGCGCATCTCGGCCACGCCGGAATCGAGGGAGAGAAGCTCGAAGCCCAGCTCCTCGTTCCAGCGCACCAGTGACATGAAGCGCCGGCCGATTTCAGCGACCTCATCGGGGGTCAACGGCTGGCGCGCAGGGGGGTTGGTCATATATGCCTCACTACGCGGCGGGCGCGGCGCGCTCCGGTCTATCCCGGGCGGTCGCGTCCGTCCACACGGACGCCGCGGCGCCTCGCCGCGGACGTTACGCTGCGGCATGCGGCGGCGCGGCCCTTGAAGGCCCGCGATATCCATTTTACGTGCGCGTCAACCCAAGGAAGACGCTGAGCGGAACCGCCAAGCGTTCATGGAGACCTGAGTGACCGAAACCTACAGCACCATCAGCGAAATGTGCGCTGAGTTCGATGTGACCCCCCGCACCCTTCGCTTCTACGAGTACAAGGAGCTCCTGCAGCCGCGCCGAGAGGGGCAGAAGCGGCTCTTCACCAAGCGCGACAAGGCCCGGCTGAAGCTGATCCTGCGCGGCAAGCGCTTCGGCTTCTCGCTGGACGAGATCAAGGAGCTGCTGGACCTCTACTACATAGACGACCAGCAGACGACGCAGCTCGCGAAGACCTTTGAGCGCGCACAGGAACGGCTGACGGCCATGGAGGCTCAGCGCGCCGAGCTCGACGAGGCGATCAGGGATCTCCGCGGCGAGCTCAAACAGGTGAAGTCCATGCTGGACGAGCGCGGGGCGAAGACCGCCGCGCAGTGACGTCGCGGGTCGCGGGCCGGACGACCGGCCCGCCCCATACGCCCCACCCTTCCGGCGGGGGTCGGCCGTTGCCGGAAAGCTGGGACGCGCCTGATCGCAAGGGAGACGATCATGCCGAGCTACGACCCGCCGCTTCGCGACATGGCCTTCGTCCTGCACGAGGTCCTTAAGGTCCAGGACGAGGACATCGAGGGGTATTCCGAGCTCGACCCCGCGTTCACGGCCGCGATTCTGGACGAGGCCGGCAAGATCGCCCGCGACGTCCTCGCGCCCCTCAACCCGGTCGGCGACCAGCAGGGTTGCCGGCTGGAGAACGGCGTGGTCCGCACGCCCGAAGGCTTCAAGGAGGCCTTCGACATCCTGCGCGAGGGCGGCTGGATCGGGCTCGACTGCGATCCCGACTATGGCGGGCAGGGAATGCCCTATGTCCTCGCCACCGCGGTGGGCGAGATGCACTCCGCCGCCAACATGGCGCTGATGATGTATCCGGGGCTGACGCACGGCGCCTATTCCGCGATCCACACGCATGGAACGGAGGAGCAGAAGCGGACCTATCTGCCGAAGCTCGCCACCGGTCAGTGGACCGGCACCATGAACCTGACGGAGCCGCATTGCGGCACGGATCTCGGCCTGCTGCGGACCAGGGCCGAGCCGCAGGACGACGGGATCTACCGGATCAGCGGAACCAAGATCTACATCTCCGCCGGCGAGCACGACATGGCGGAGAACATCGTGCATCTGGTGCTGGCCCGCATGCCGGACGCGCCGGATGGGGTGAAGGGCATCTCGCTCTTCATCGTGCCCAAGTTCCTCGTGAACGAGGACGGCAGTCTCGGCGAGCGCAACGGTGTCTCCTGCGTCCAGCTCGAGCGCAAGATGGGCATCCACGGCAACGCCACCTGCGTGATGGACTATGACGGCGCCACCGGCTTTCTGGTCGGGGAGCCGCACAAGGGCCTGCGCGCGATGTTCACGATGATGAACGAGGCGCGCATCGGCGTCGGCATGCAGGGTCTCTCGCAGGCCGCGGTCGCCTACCAGAACGCCGCCGAATACGCGAAGGACCGGGTGCAGGGCCGGGCCGTCACGGGCGCGGAGGCGCCGGACAAGCCCGCCGACCCCATCATCGTGCACCCGGACGTGCGCCGGATGCTGATGGACCAGAAGGCCTTCGTGGAGGGGGCGCGGATGTTCGCGCTCTGGGGCGCCTCGCTGATCGACCGGGCGCATCGCGCCAAGGACGACCAGGCGGAAGGGCTGATCTCGCTCCTGACGCCGGTCATCAAGGGCTTCCTGACCGACAAGGGCTTCGCGATGGCGAGCCAGGCGCTGCAGGTCTGGGGCGGGGCCGGCTATGTCGAGGACTCGGGCATGTCCCAGTTCGTCCGCGACTCCCGCATCGCCATGATCTACGAGGGCACGAACGGCGTGCAGGCGCTCGACCTCGTCGGGCGCAAGCTGGCCGCCGACAACGGAAAACCCGCCATGGCCTTCTTCGAGATGGTCAAAAGCTTCTGCAAGGAGAACGAGGGCGACGAGGAACTCAAGAAGGACTTCCTCGACCCGCTCAAGCAGGCCTCGAAGGATCTTCAGGCCGCCGCCACCTACTTCATGCAGCACGGCATGAAGAACCCCAACGCGGCGCTCGCCGGCTCCACCGACTTCCTGCACCTGTTCGGGCATGTCTGCCTCGGCTTCGCCTGGGCGCAGATGGCGAAAGCGGCGCGTGAGAAGCTGGCGGAGGGCGCCTCCGAGGAGGCCTTCTACGCCAACAAGCTGCGCACGGGCCGCTACTACATGGCGCGCATGCTGCCGGAGACCTCCGTGCACCTCGCACGCATCCAGTCGGGCCCCGAAACCGTTATGGAGATGGAGGCCGACGCGTTCTGAGGCCGCCGGGCGGGGCGAAATCCGGTCATGCGCCGCGCTTCGTCCCGCCCTATGCTCCCCCCGCCTTCCGGCCCCGGCGCCGGGAGACCGTGACACCAAGGGAGGAGACCCGGAACATGACCAAGTATCGCCTGACCTGCTTCGGGGCGTCCGGAAACGCCTACAAGCCCGCCCTCTACATGGAACTGTCCGGCGCCGACTGGGAGCCGGTGTTCATCAACTTCTTCAAGGGCGAGCACAAGAGCCCCGAGTTCCTCGAGAAGAACGACATGGCCCAGGTGCCTGTGTTCGAGCACGGGGACGTCTGCCTCGCCCAGTCCGGGGTAATCCTGGACTATCTGGTGGAGCAGGAGGGCAAGTTCGGCTGGAACACGCCGGAGGAGCGGCGCGAGGTGATGCGCTGGGTCTTCTGGGACAACTACTCCTTCACCTCCATCATCGCGCCGCTGCGCTTCCTCGGCCACTTCATGCCGGAGGAGAAGCGCGACCCCGGCGCCATCGGCTTCCTGCAGCAGCGCATGGCCAACGCGCTCAAGACGCTCGACAGGCGGCTGGAGGGCCGGGAGTGGGTGGCGCTGGACCGCCCGACGATCGCCGACCTCTCCATCGCCGGCTACGTCTATTACGGCGAGGAGCTGCCCTTCGACCTCTCCGAATACCCCAACGTGACGGCCTGGAAGGACCGCCTCGCGGCCCTGACCGGCTGGAAACCGCCCTACGAGCTGATGCCCAGCAAGGGCTGAGGCCGACCCCCTCGCGGGGGGCCGAGACCGGAAAGGACCCGACATGACCGACGCCTACATCTACGATGCGGTGCGCACGCCGCGCGGCAAGGGCCGGCCCGACGGAAGCCTGCACGAGGTGACGTCGGCGCGTCTCTCGGCCGAGACGCTCAACGAGCTGAAGCGGCGCAACGAGCTGGACACGGGCGCCGTGGACGACGTGATCTGGGGCAACGTCACCCAGGTGGGCGAGCAGGGCGCCTGCCTCGCCCGCTCCGCCGTGCTCTACGCCGGCTGGGACGAGCGCGTGCCGGGCCTTTCCATCAACCGCTTCTGCGCCTCGGGCATGGAGGCGGTGAACCTGGCCGCCAACCAGGTGAAGGGCGGCGCCGGCGACCTCTACGTCGCCGGCGGGGTGGAGATGATGAGCCGCGTGCCCATGGGCTCCGACGGCGCGGCGATCGCCGCGGACCCGACGCTGGCCATGAACGCCTACTTCGTGCCGCAGGGCATCGGCGCCGACATCATCGCCACGCGCTACGGCTTCTCCCGCGACGACGTGGACGCCTACGCGGTGGAAAGTCAGAAGCGCGCCGGGCGTGCGATGACGGAAGGCCGGCTCAAGAAGTCCGTGATGGTCGTGCGCGACCAGAACGGCCTGCCGATCCTGGAGGAGGACGAGCATCCCCGCCCGGGCACGGACATGCAGGCGCTGGGCTCCCTCAAGGCGTCCTTCGCGCAGATCGGGGAGACGATGCCGGGCTTCGACGCGGTGGCGAAGCTGAAATACCCGGAGCTGGAGAAGGTGAATCACGTCCACCACGCCGGCAATTCCTCGGGCATCGTGGACGGGGCGACGGCGGTGCTGATCGGCTCCAGGGAGGCCGGGGAGCGGCTGGGCCTGAAGCCCCGCGCGCGCATCCGGCAGACGGCGAAGGTCGGGACGGACCCGACGATGATGCTGACCGGGCCGGTGCCGGTGACGGAGAAGGTGCTCAAGGCCTCCGGCATGACGATCTCCGACATCGACCTGTTCGAGGTGAACGAGGCGTTCTCGGCCGTCGTGCTGCGCTTCATGCAGGCCTTCGACGTGGACCATGACAAGGTGAACGTGAACGGCGGCGCCATCGCCTATGGCCACCCGCTGGGCGCGACCGGCGCCATGATCATCGGCACGGCGCTGGACGAGCTGGAGCGCAGCGGCAAGGGCACCGCGCTCGCCACCCTGTGCGTCGCCTCCGGCATGGGCGCCGCCACCATTCTCGAGCGGCTGTGACGGTCATGGAAAAGATCGCGATCCGCGTGCGCCCTAACACCGGCGAGATCTATCTGCTGGACCGGGCTGACAGCGGCAAATTCGAGCTTGGCGACCCCAAGAACGGCAACGTCAAACACTACAGCCAGCACAAGGTGCTGGTGGACACGGTTGAGGAAGCGATCGAGTTGATCTTGCGCGGCTTTCACCCGCGTATGCGCGGTTTGGATACCGACCAGTTCAACATGATCAGCCCGGCCAACGTCAAAATCATCGAGGTTCCGAGATGACCGAGATCTTCCACTACGAGGTCGACGGCGACGGCGTGGCCGTGATCAGCTGGGACCTGCCCGACCGCTCCATGAACGTCATGACGCTGGGCGGGCTCGAGGAGCTGGACCGCAAGATCGACAAGGCGCTGGGCGAGGAGGCGGTGAAGGGGATCGTGCTGACCTCCGCCAAGCCGGACTTCGCGGGCGGCATGGACCTCAAGGTGCTGGCCACCATGCGCGACTCCGCCGGCGACGACCCGGCGAAGGGGCTGTTCGACGGCGTCATGCGGATGCACGGCCTGCTGCGCAAGATCGAGCTGGCGGGCATGGACCGCAAGTCGAAGAAGGGCGGCAAGCCGATCGCCTGGGCCTCGCCCGGCACGGCGGCCGGCATCGGGCTGGAGCTCGGCCTCGCCTGCCACCGCCGGATCGCCGCCGACAATCCGAAGGCGAAGATCGGGCTGCCGGAGATCATGGTCGGCCTGTTCCCCGGCGCCGGCGGCGCGACGCGTGTCAGCCGGATGCTGGGCGCCATGGGCGCCTCCCCCTTCCTGCTGGAGGGCAAGATGGTCGAGCCCGCCAAGGCGAAGGGCGCCGGCCTGATCGACGAGGTGGTCGAGCCCGACCAGCTTCTCGCCCGCGCGAAGGAGTGGGTGCTGGGCGCCTCCGACGCCGACCTCGTGAAGCCGTGGGACGCGAAGGGCTGGAAGATGCCCGGCGGCGCCCCCTACACGCCGCAGGGCTTCGAGACCTTCGTGGGCGCCGCGGCCATGGTCAACGGCCGCAC
>JBNJGE010000177.1:0-7061 GCA_051747505.1 Pseudomonadota bacterium
CGTCACGGCGCTGCTGGCCAACAAGGCGGGCTTCACGCAGATCTGGGGCGTGGTCCCGATCGCCATGCTGGTCGGCCTCGCCTCCGCCTTCCTGATCGGTTGGTTCCTGCTGCTGGGCAAGCGCACGCCGGCGATCATCTTCGTCGCCCTGGGCACCCTGACCGCCTCCTACACCGCCGAGCGGCTGGTGGCGGGCTGGCAGTGGGTCGGGGCCGGCAACGGCATGTCGATTTTCGATTTCATGACCCTGGGCTCCTACGAGTTCATGACCGGGCCGGTGTTCTACTACCTGATCCTCGCGGTTCTGGTCCTCGCCTATCTGGGCAGCCGCTGGATCGTCCGCTCCCAGTTCGGGCTGGTGCTGGCGGGCATGCGCCAGAACGAGGAGCGCCTCGCCTTCCTCGGCTACCGCGTGCAGGTGTTCAAGGCGCTGGTCTTCTCCTACGCCGGCATGATCGCGGGGCTCGCCGGCGGCCTCTACGCCCATCACGAAGGGTATATCGGCCCTGCCGATCTCGGCATCGGCCTGTCCACCTACGCGGTGCTCTATGGCCTGTTCGGCGGCGTGGGAACGCTAATCGGCCCCGTCCTCGGCGCCGGAGCCATCGAGGCGATCCGTTTCTTCCTGTCCGACATCGACGCCATCAAGACCTTCTGGCCGGTGGTGCTCGGCGTCATCATGCTGATCGTGGTCACCTACAAGCCCACCGGCATCATGGGCTTCGTCCTGTCCAACCGCGAGCGCATAGGCAGCTTCGGCCGCCCCGGCCGCGCGCCGCAGGCCACCCCGGTTCCGGGCCGGAGCGCCGAGGAGGAGGCCGCCGTCGCCGGCCGGATCTCGGGCAGGGAGAACGCCCATGGCACTTCTTGAGGTCCGCGGCGTCGGCAAGACCTTCGGCGCCCTGCGCGCGCTCGACGGGGTGGACGTCACCGTGCGCGAGAACACCTTCCACGGCCTGATCGGCCCCAACGGCTCGGGCAAGAGCACCCTTCTCAAAGCCATCGCCGGCGATCACTTCGCGTCCGAGGGCACCATCAGCTTCGACGGCCGGGACATCACGCGCATGCGCCCGGCGGAGCGGGTGCGCCTGGGGATGACGCTGAAGTTCCAGATCACCGCGATCCTTCCGGAGCTTTCGGTCTACGACAACCTCCTGCTCGCCGCCCAGGCGCGTGGCTCGGTCTGGACGCTGCTGCGCTCGTGCAGCCGCGAGGAGCTGGACGAGGAGGTGATGGCCTCCCTCGGCCGCTTCCAGCTCGCCGACAAGCACCAGGAGCTGGCCGGGGAGCTCAGCCACGGCGAGCAGCAGTGGCTCGAGATCGCAATGGCCCTGATGCTTCGCCCCAAGCTCCTGCTCCTGGACGAGCCCACGGGCGGCATGTCGCCGGAGGAGCGGCGCGCCACCGGCCGCCTGCTGGCGCCGATCAAGGCCCACTGCGCGCTGGTGATCGTCGAGCACGACCTCGATTTCATCAAGGACATCTGCGACCACCTCACCGTCCTCGACGGCGGCAGGGTCCTCGACGACGGAACTGTGGAGGAGATCGAGAAATCCTCCCGCGTCCAGGAGGTTTACACCACCCGTGTCTGAGCTTCTCGAAGTCGCCGGCCTCGAGTCCGGCTACGGCCGCAGCAAGGTGCTGTTCGGCGTCGACATGAAGGCGCCGGCCAAGGGCGGCGTCGCCATCCTCGGCCGCAACGGGGCGGGCAAGACCACGCTCCTCAAGACCCTGATTGGCGAACTCAAGCCGATGTCCGGCCAGATAGTGTTCGGCGGCCGCGAGGCCTCGGGCGACGACACCGAGACGCGCGTGCGCCGGGGCATGGGCTACGTCCCGCAGGAGCACGCCGTGTTCGGCCGCCTGACGGTGCGCGAGAACCTGATGCTTGGCGCCGTCTCCCGCAAGGAGAAGGAGATCGACATGGTGCTCGACTTCTTCCCGAAGCTGGCCCAGCGCCTCGGCCAACAGGCCGGCACCCTGTCGGGAGGCGAGCGCAAAATGCTCGGCATCTCCCGTGCCCTGCTGGGCAAGCCGGACCTGCTGATGCTGGACGAGCCCACGGAGGGCGTCTGGATCGGCGTCATCGAGGAGATCGCGGAGCGTCTGCGCCAGCTCGCCCGCGAGATCGGCGTCATTATCGTGGAGCAGCACGTGGAGCTCGCCCTGCGCGTCGCCGACCACGCCTACGTCATCGACCGCGGCACGGTCGCGCTGGAGGGGCCGGCCGACGAGATCCGCGACGACCCCCGCCTGCTCCGCTATCTCGCGCCCTGAAGCGCGCAAAGACAGGGAAGTGCCGCATGTCCGACAGCAAGGGCCGCCACGAGTCCGAGATCCGCGTCGCCTGCATCCAGATGGAGCCCGTGGTGGGCGACAAGGACCGCAACCTCGCCCGCAGCCTCGCCTTCATCGACGAGGCCGCAGGCAAGGGCGCGCGCCTCATCGTGCTGCCCGAGCTCGCGAATTCCGGCTACGTGTTCGAGACGCGGGAGGAAGCCTTCGCCCTCGCCGAGGAGATCCCCGGCGGACCCTCCGCCGCCGCCTGGGCCGAGGCCGCCGCGCGCCACGGGGCCTGGATCGTGGCGGGCATCTCCGAACGTTCGGGCGACCGCCTCTACAACTCCTCCGTCCTGATCGGCCCGGAGGGCCATGTCGGGACCTTCCGCAAGGTCCATCTGTGGAACGAGGAGAACCTGTTCTTCGAGCCCGGCGACCTCGGCTTCCCCGTCTTCCGGACTCCGATCGGGCGCATCGGCATGTTCATCTGCTACGACAGCTGGTTCCCGGAGGCCTACCGCCTCTGCGCCCTGCAGGGCGCAGACATCGTCTGCGTGCCGACCAACTGGGTGCCGATCCCCGGCCAGGACCCGGAGCGGGAGGCGATGGCCAACATCCTGTGCATGGGCTCGGCGCACTCCAACTCCGTCTTCGTCGCCGCCGCCGACCGCGTGGGGACCGAGCGCGGCCAGCCCTTCATCGGCCAGAGCCTCATCGTCAGCTACACGGGCTGGCCGGTCGCCGGCCCCGCCAGCGCGACGGAGGAGGAGGTCCTCTACGCAGACGTCAACCTCGCCGACGCCCGCCGCAAGCGGAACTGGAACGAGTACAACCAGCCGCTGCGCGATCGCCGCGCCGACGTCTACGGGGAAATGCTCGGCTCCGCCGCCCCCCGAGGCTGGTACTGACCGCCTTCGGACGCTGTGCGCCTTGGATGAAGCGCCGGTGGCCGTGCTGAAACCGTCGGCTGTCGGCTCCTGGCTGAACGCGGAAGGCCCCCTGACATTCCACTGGCGGACCGTTGGCCTTGCGCCACGCCTGTCCGCGCAGTCTTGCGTCGGGCTTAGGGTCGCGGCGCGTTTGCGGCGTGACCTGCTCATCCAGTGACGTCCTGGGCCTGATCACGAAACGAGACCAGCTCAGGCTCCCGTGCTTGAGGTCTTGCTCCTTCCAGTCTCGCCGCGCCGTGTCAGCGCCCGCGCCCCGTCCTGCGCCAGCCCCGCCAGCCCCCGTGGCAGGAACGACAGCACGACGATCAGCACGCCGCCGAGGATGATGCTGTCCACGTAGCCGCCGAATGACAGGAACTTCTCCTGCGCCAGGATCAGCGCGACGCCCGCGAGCGGCGCCAGCAGCATGCGCCGCCCGACCAGAACCACGGCCGTGAGCATGAGGATCAGGAAGTAGATCTCCAGCACGTCCGCGCTGATATAGGCCCGCTGATAGGCGTAGAGCCAGCCGGCCGACGCGGTGATCGGCGCCGAGACCATGAAGACCTGCATGCGCGTGCGCAGGGGATCGATGCCCGACATCGTGGCGAGTTGCGGGTTGAGATGCACCGTCATGGCGCGATGACCGAGGCGCGAGCGGCGGAAGGCGTCCACCAGGTAGATCGCGGCGACGACCAGCGCCCAGGCGACGGGCCAGAGCTCACGATCGGTGCGCGCCTCCCACCCCATCAGCTCGAAGAGCGGGATGCCGCTGATGCCGTCGGAGCCGCCCAGGAACGACCAGTTGGCGGCGACGGTCATGGTCACGACCGTGACCGCGTAGGTCACCAGCGAGAACACGAACTCCCGCAGTCTCAGCGTCACCCCGGCGATGACGGCGGCGATGGCGAGCGCGGCGGCCAGGGTCAGCGCGAAGCTCTCCACGGGCCCGAAGCCGAGGCGGGTCGTGGAGATCGCGGTCGCGTAGGCCCCCGTCGCGAAGAACACGGGGTGGGCGAGGCTGACCTCGCCGAGGTCGGAGACGATGATGTCCAGCCCGTAGGCCATGGTCGCGAAGATCGCCACCAGCACGAAGGCGGAGAACACCGCCGCGCCGCCGCCCAGCAGCCACGGGCCGGCGAGGGCGAGACCAGCGAGGGCGGGCCAGAGGGTCGCGTGAACCATCTCAGCGCTCTCCCGCCGGGGCGGCGAGCCCGCCCGGCCGCAGGGCCAGCACCACGATCAGCACGAGGAACATCGCCGCCGTCGCGTAGGCCTGGCTGACATAGGCGCCGAAGAACGCCGTGAAGAGCCCCAGCCCCAGCCCCGCGACGTAGCTTCCGGTGACGCTGCCGATGCCGCCCAGCACCACGACGACGAAGGTGATGATGACCTCCTGAAAGCCCATCGAGGTCAGGATCGGGGTGCGCGGCGCCACCATCGCCGCGGCCAGCGCCACCGCCGCCCCCTCGAAGGCGAAGACGCCCAGATAGACCCTGCGCACGTCGATCCCCGAGAGCAGCGCCAGCTTGGGGTCCTCGGCCACCATGCGCACCAGCCGGCCGACGCGGGAACGCTCCAGCACCAGCTTGAGCGCGATGAACACGACGATCGTGACGAGAACGATGGCGATGTCCTGCCAGGTGATCCAGAGATCGCCGATATAGATGTCGCGCAGCGACAGGGGCGTGTCGAGTATCTGCCCCGTGGAGCCGAAGGAGAGGCCCGCCGCGCCCTCCAGCAGATGCCCGAAGCCCAGCGTCACGATCATCACCGAGACGAGGTCCTGCCTCACCGTGAGTTGCAGGAGCGTCCGCTGGATGATCCAGCCGATGACCACGCCGGCGAGCATCGCCGCAGGCACGGCCGCCAGATACGGCAGCCCTCCGGCCGTCATCGCCCACCAGGCGACGAAGGCCCCGATCATGTACATCTGGCCATGCGCGAAGTTCACCAGCCGCGCCGTGCCCAGAAGCACCGTCCAGCCGATGGCGATCAGCGCGAAGGCATGGCCCAGAACGATGCCGTTGAGCGCCTGCTGCGCGAAATTCATGTGGCGACGCCTCCCAGATAGGCTTCCGCGATGCGCGGGTCGTCCTTCATCTCTGCCGTCGGCCCCTCGGCGAGGACGCGGCCGCGCTCCAGCAGCACCAGGCGGTCCACTACCGGGATCGTCGCCTTCACGTTCTGCTCCACCAGCAGGACGGTGAGCCCGTCATCCACGAGGGTCCGGATCGTCGAGAGCACCGTCGAGACCAGCCGCGGCGCGAGCCCGATGGAGGGCTCGTCCAGCAGCAGCGCCCGCGGCGCGAGCCGCAGCGCCCGCGCGATGCCGAGCATCTGGCGCTCCCCGCCGGAGAGCTGGCCGCCCAGATGCTGGCGGCGCGAGGCGAGGTTGGGGAAGAGGTCGAAGATCTCGTCGGTCGAATAGACCCGCCGCCCCGCCGCGTTCCGCGGGTGCGCGACATGCGCCAGGTTCTCCTCGACGCTCAGGGTCGCGAAGATCAGGCGGGATTCGGGGATCAGCAGAAGCCCGGCCTTCACCCGCTCGGGCGTGCGCAGGGACGAGACGTCCCGCCCGTCGAGCCGCACCCGCCCCGTCACCCTCGGGTCGCCGCGCGACCAGCCGACCATGGCGTTGACCATGGTGGACTTGCCCGCGCCGTTGGCGCCGACCACTCCGATCAACTCGCCCTCGGCGATGGCGAGCCGGTCCACCGAGAGGGCGAGGTTGCCGCCGTAGCGGACCTCCAGCCCCTCCGCCTCGAGGACGGGCGCGGCGGCGTCCCGGCCGGTCATTCGCTGCGCCCCAGATAGGCTTCGAGGACGTGGGGGTCGCGGCGGATCTCCTCGGGCGGGCCGGAGGCGATCATCCGGCCCTGGTCGAGCACGACGATCCGGTCGGTGACGCTCATGATCAGGTCCATGTGATGCTCGATCACCACCAGGGCCATGCCCGCCTTCCGCAGCGACCTGAGCAGCTCGACCAGCCGCGCCATGTCCGCGCCGCCGAGACCGGCCGCCGGCTCGTCGAGCATCAGGATGCGCGCCCCCGATCCGTTCGCGAGCGCGATGGAGAGCATCCGCTGGATGCCGTAGGGAACCTCGCCCGGATAGCTGGCATGATACTGCGCCGGCACCCCCATCCGCGTCAGGGCGCGGGCCGCGGCCTCGCGCGCCGCCGCCGCCGCGCGCCGGGTGGCGAAGGGCCGGAACACGGCGCGGGCCAGGCCCGCGCCGTGTTCGTCCTGCAGGACGGCCACCATGTTATCCAGCACAGTGAGATCGCCGAAGAAGGCGTTCTGCTGAAAGGCCCGGCGCAGCCCGCGCGCGGCCAGACGATGGGCGGGGACGCCGGTGACGTCCTCGCCCTCGAGGAACACCCGCCCCTCGCGCCGCACCAGATGCGTGGCAGCGTTGTAGCAGGTGCTCTTGCCCGCGCCGTTGGGGCCGATGATGCCGAGGATCTCGCCCGGCCTCACCTCCCAGCTCACGTCGTCGAGGGCCACGAGCGCCCCGAAGGCGACCCGCAGCCCCTCGACGCGCAGCGCCGGCGCGGCTTCCGTGGCGACGGCGGCGTCCATGCCTACTGGCGCACCACCATCTCCTGATCCGTGACGTCGAACAGGTAGTGGTTCGAGTCCAGCTGCCCGTTCTCCTGGAAGGTGATGTCGCCGAGCAGCGTCCCCTCGAAGGACCCGCCGCGGATGCGGCCCGCGACCGCCTCCTTGCCGAACTCGCCGACATCCTCCACGGCCATCGCCCAGACCTGGAGCGCGGCCGCGCCGAGCGCCATGTACTTGTCGGGCGTGTAGTCGTGCATCTCCTGCACCTTGGCCACGAAGGCCTGGT
>JBNJGE010000178.1:0-6976 GCA_051747505.1 Pseudomonadota bacterium
GAGCCGAGGCCGAATTCGGGGGTGTTGGTCTTGCCGATCACGATCGCGCCGGCGGCGCGCAGGCGGGCGACCATGGGGGCGTCGGCCTCCGGCACCCAGTCGGCGAAGAGGGGGGAGCCGAGCGTGGTGCGCAGGCCCTTCGTGGCGGCGAGGTCCTTGATGGCGACGGGCAGGCCGTGAAGGGGGCCGAGGGCCTCGCCCCGGGCGCGAGCGGCGTCGGCCTCGCGCGCCTCGGCCAGGCAGGCCTCGGGATCGCGCAGGGAGACGATGGCGTTGAGCGCCGGGTTGACCGCGGCGATGCGGTCGAGATGGGCCTGCATGACCTCTTCCGCCGAGACCTCGCCCGCCTCCATCATTGCGCGCAGCCGGGCGGCGCCGGCTTCGAGGATCGGTTCCTGGGCGGGTCGGCTGGCGTCGGGCATGGAGGCGCTCCCTGATCTGGTCCGGGGCGCGAGCATTTCCGCAAGCGGGGCGAGTTGCAAGCGGGGCGCGGCCGGGACGGCCTCTTCGCTGGCAGGGCGAGCTCGGACGAAAAAGGCCCCCGGCGCGAACCGGGGGCCTTCGCTTTCAGGGCTTGGGCCGGGTCTCAGCGCGGCTCGTCCATCAGGCCGCGGACGATGCCGTAGCAGCCCAGCAGCAGGATGATGGTAAAGGGCAGGCCTGTGCTGACGGCCATTGCCTGCAGCGCCACGAGGCCGCCGCCCAGCAGCAGCACGATGGCCACCAGCCCCTCGAATGTCGCCCAGAAGACGCGCTGGCCCACCGGCGCGTTCACCTTGCCGCCGGCCGTGATCGTGTCGATGACCAGCGAGCCGGAGTCCGACGAGGTCACGAAGAACACGATCACCAGCACGATGCCGACGAAGGAGGTGATGGAGGCCAGCGGCAGCTCCGCCAGCATCTCGAACAGCTTGAGCTCCAACGCCGCGTCGGCGATGGCCGTCACGCCCTGGTCGGTCAGGCTGATCGCGGTCTGGCCGAAGACGGTCATCCACAGCACCGACACGATCGAGGGGATCAGCAGCACGCAGATGATGAACTCGCGCACCGTGCGCCCGCGGGACACGCGGGCGATGAACATCCCCACGAAGGGCGACCAGGATATCCACCAGGCCCAGTAGAAGGCCGTCCAGCCCTGGCGGAAGTTGTCGTCCTCGCGTCCGAACGGGTTGGACAGCGCGACGACGTTCTCGCCATAGGCCAGCAGGTTGTCGAAGAAGCCGGTGATCAGGGCCAGGGTCGGGCCGGCCAGCAGCACGAAGAGCAGCAGCAGACCGGCGAGGCCCATGTTGATCTCCGAGAGCACCTTCACGCCGCCGTCGAGGCCGCGCAGCACCGAGACCAGCGCCACGCCAGTGATGGCCGCGATCAGGATGACCATGGACGCGTCGCCCTCCGGCACGCCGAACAGGTATTCCAGACCCGCGTTGGCCTGCTGCGCGCCGAAGCCGAGCGAGGTCGCCAGCCCGAACAGGGTGGCGAGCACCGCCAGGATGTCGATCACATGGCCCGTCCAGCCCCAGACCCGGTCGCCGAAGACCGGGTAGAAGATGGAGCGCATGGTCAGCGGGAGGCCCTTGTTGAAGGAGAACAGGGCAAGCGCCAGCGCGACCACGGCGTAGATCGCCCAGGGGTGCAGGCCCCAGTGGAAGATCGTCGCCGCCATGCCCAGCCTGCGCGCGGAATCATGGTCGCCCTCGGCCGCGCCGAGCGGCGCCCAGTCGGTGCGCGTCTCGCCCTCCATCGCCGTTCCGCCGAAGGAGGTGGAGTAATGGCTGATCGGCTCGGACACCCCGTAGAAGACCAGCCCGATGCCCATGCCCGCGGCGAAAAGCATCGCGAACCACCCGGTGTAGGAGTAGTCCGGCGTCGCGTCCGGCCCGCCCAGGCGCACATTGCCCAGAGGCAGGACGATCAGAACGAGGCAGAGGATCACGAAGACGTTGGCCGCGAGCAGGAAGAACCAGTCCAGACTCGAGGTTATCGCGTCGCGCAGTTGCTCGAAGAACGGCCCCACCGAGTCGAGGAAGGCCACGGTCAGCGCCACAAAGATGATGGTCGTCAGTCCCGAGATGACGAAGACCGGGTTGTGAATGTCGAAGGGCAGGCCGGCGAAGCGACCCTCGATATTGTCCTGACCGACCTCGTAATCGGTCTGGATGATGTCCGTCGGCCCCTCAGGGGTCGGAAGCGGTTCGGGTTCGGACTCGCTCGACATGTCAAGACTCCTGGTTTTGGGGCCGCGTCAGCGCACGAGGAAGACGGAGACAGGGGCGTGGGCCGCGATGTAGCCTCCGTGCGAGGTGAACCAGTGGTCGAACCAGCCCGGGCGGTGGGTCTGCATGACCACGAGGTCGCAGCCTGTCTTCTTGATGGCGTCGAGGAGATTGTCGTTCATGTCCACGGCCGGGTCATGCGTGATCATCGGCATGGTCTCGACGGTCAGGCCGCTTTTTGCGGCCCGCTCGTCGCCGAAGGCCTTCAGCTTGTCCGCGAACTCATGGGGGTTGTGGCCCAGCGCGTTGGGCGCCGAGGAGGCGACGCCGACATAGACCAGCGTCGCCCCGTGGGAGCGGGCGAGCTCGTCGGCGATCTCCAGAGCCGGGGCGATGTCTTCGGGATGGCGCAGATCGACAGGCGCCATGATCTTCTTGAACACGGTGCTTCCCCTCCCAAATGCCATGGGGCCCGCGCCGGCGTTGGCGGGACCGGTCCGGTCGTTTCACGCTGGCAGACGTGAAACGCGTTAACAAGCTGTCAGACGCTTACGCAGCGCCGACAGAGTGATGTGCGTGTGAATCCGACCTGCGAGACGCATTTCCATTCTTGACGGCGGGGGCGCCGCGCGGCCCGCCGCCCCCCTGCCCGCGCGCAGGCCGGGGGGGCGGCGTCAGCCCTTGCCGGACAGATGGTCCCTGTAGGCCTCGCGCAGCCGGGCCTTCAGCACCTTGCCCGTGGCGCCGAGCGGCAGGGACTCCATCACCACCACGTCCTCGGGGACCATCCATTTCGGCAGCGTCCTGCGGTAGTGCTCCAGCACCTGCTCGGGCGTGGCAGGGTTCTCGGCGGTCGGCTGGATGATGACCACCGGCCGCTCGTCCCAGCGGGGATGCGGCACGCCGATGGCGGCGGCCAGCGCCACGCCGGGCACGGACATGGCGTGGTCCTCGAGATCGATGGAGCTGATCCACTCCCCGCCCGACTTCACCAGGTCCTTGGCGCGGTCCACGATGGTGACCATGCCGTCGGCGTCGATGGTGGCGATGTCGCCGGTGTCGAGCCAGCCGTTGCCGGTCACCGGGCTCGCCTCCGAGCGGTAGTAGCCCGAGGCGATCCAGGGCCCGCGGGCGGCGAGGCGGCCGCGCGCCCGGCCGTCATGGGGCAGGGGCCGGTCGGCGTCGTCGAGGATCTCCAGCTCCACCCCGAAGACCTGCCGGCCCTGCTTCGCCTGCATCGCGACGCGCGCCTTCGGGTCGAGCCCGTCCATGTGCGGGGGCAGCGTGTTGACCGAGCCGACGGGGCTCATCTCTGTCATGCCCCAGCCCTGGACGAAGCGGATGCCGAACTCCCGCTCATAGGCGTCGATCAGGGCGGTGGAGGGGGCGGAGCCGCCGACCAGCGTCTTGGTGAAGCCTCTGGGCGCGCGGCCGCGCTTGCGCATCTCCTCCGCGAGCCCCAGCCAGATGGTCGGCACCCCGGCGGCGAGCGCGACGCCCTCGGCCTCCATCAGGTCGAACAGCGAGGCGCCGTCCAGGTGGGGCCCCGGCATGACCAGCTTGGCGCCGCCGATCAGCGCGGCGTAGGGGATCCCCCATGCCATGACGTGGAACATCGGGACCACGGGCATGAGCGTCTGCCGCTCGGACGCGCCGAAATTGGAGGGCAGGGCGGCCATCATCGCGTGCAGCACCGTCGAGCGATGGGAGTAGAGCACGCCCTTGGGGTGGCCGGTGGTGCCGGAGGTGTAGCACAGCCCGGCGGCGGAGCGCTCGTCGAGGTCCCGGGGCCATTCGAAGTCGGGTTTCTCCGCCGTGACGAGATCCTCGTAGTTGAGCGCCTCGAACTCCGTCTCCGGCTGGGCGCCGGAGTCGGTCATCACGATCACCGTCTCCAGCTTGGGCATGTGGTTGCGCAGGGCGGCGACCAGGGGCAGGAAGCTCGTCTCCACCATCAGCACCCGGTCCTCGGCGTGGTTGACGATGTAGCCGATCTGCTCGGGCGAGTAGCGCGGGTTCATCACGTGGCAGACCGCGCCCATGGAAGAGGCGGCGTAGTACACCTCCAGGTGCCGCACGGAGTTCCAGGCCAGCGTCGCCACCCGGTCGCCCTGTTTCACGCCCAGCCGGGACAGGGCGTTGGCGAGCTGGGCGGCGCGGTCGCGCAGCTCGGCGTAGCTGCGCCGGGTCGTGCCGCCCTCCACGGGGCGGCCGACGACCTCCTGCTTTCCGAACGCGGCGGCGGCGTGCTCCAGGATCGAGGAGATCAGGAGCGGGGTGTCCATCATCAGACCGTGCATGTCTCGCGCCTCCCTTGGCGCCGGCCTCCTCCGGCGCGTCCATGGCCGAGTTAGGCCCAAAGAGCGGGCGAGGCCAAGACGGGGTCGCGAAACTGCCGCAAGGGAACCCCGTGTTAACCTTTTCGGGGCAGAGTGGGTCATGCGGGCGCAATGATGGGCTGCGCCCGCGCTCCTCCCTGTCGACTGGCCGCGCCGAATTCCGGCGCGGCTTTTTTTCGTTCGCGGCCGACAGGCGGGGCGCGTCGGGATTTTAGCGCGATGACGGGCCGCAGGGGCTTCCGAAAGGAGGGGAATCAGGCTACAAGAACATGAACACGGACTGAACCCGGGCGGCTTGATCCTCCGGAGATTCCGTTTCGCGAAGGAGGGCCGCCAGGGCCTCCGCGCGAAGAGAAGCCGCGAAGACACGGCGACCGGCGTGGCGGCACATGCGCCGGACGGTCGGTCCGCGCGGCCAAGGTCCCGCGAGCTTGGGGAGGCTCGCGGGACCGCTTCCTTCCCGCTCAGACCCCCCGGAAGGGCGCCACGTACTGCAGCGCCATGTCCCAGGGGAAGAAGATCCAGGTGTCCTGGCTGACCTCGGTGATGAAGGTGTCCACCATCGGCCGCCCCTTGGGCTTGGCGTAGACGGTCGCGAAATGCGCCTTCGGGTAGAGGCGGCGCACCAGCTCCAGCGTCTTGCCGCTGTCGACCAGGTCGTCGACCACGAGAATGCCCTCGCCGTCGCCGGTCAGCTCCGCGTCCGGGGCCTTGAGGATCTCGGCCTCGGTCTGGGTCTGGTGGTCGTAGGAGCGCACGGAGACGGTGTCGACGGTGCGGATGCCCAGCTCCCGCGCCACGATGCAGGCGGGGACCATGCCGCCGCGGGTGATCGCCACCACGGCCTTCCAGGATCCGTCCTCGCCCGGCCCCTGGTGGTCCAGCCGCCAGGCCAGCGCGCGGGAGTCGCGGTGCATCTGGTCCCAGCTGACATGGAAGCCCTTCTCGTGGGGCAGGCGCTGGTCCGACGGGCTCATCCGGTCCTCCTTGCTCAGCCGAGGGCGAGGCGCAGGCCGAGGGCCCCCATGACGGTCCCGAAGCCCCGGTCCGCCCAGGCCTTCATCCGCTGGTAGCGCTCGCGCACGCGGCGGGCGGAGAAGACCCGCGCCACCAGCGCGTACCAGCCGCCCTCCACGATCAGCACGTTCGCGAGGATCACCGCGATCATCCAGGCCGGCGCGTCCGGGGGCACGAAGCCCACGAAGACCGAGCCGAAGAACACCATGACCTTGGGGTTGGAGAGCTGAACCATCAGCGCGTGGCGCAGCGGCGCCTCCCCGCCCGCGGGGGCGGCGTCGGAGGCCAGCGGCGACTCCGCGTGCCGCCACATCGTGACGGCGAGCCAGATGAGGAAGGCCGCGCCGGCCAGCCGCATGGCGTCGTAGAGCAGGGGCGCGGTCTCGAACAGCAGGGCGAGGCCCAGCACCGCGCCCGCCGCCCAGATCGCCGCGCCGATCCCCATGCCCAGCGCCATGCGCAGGCCGCGCGCGCGGCTCGCCGCCGCG
Source organism: Pseudomonadota bacterium (assembly GCA_051747505.1). Classification (GTDB taxonomy): domain Bacteria; phylum Pseudomonadota; class Alphaproteobacteria; order Rhodobacterales; family Rhodobacteraceae; genus Albimonas. The sequence continues at coordinate 6,061 of JBNJGE010000178.1, forward strand.
GCGGTGCGGGCCACGAGCACGAAGCTGGGCCCGGGGCTCGCCGCCCCGAAGAAATGGACGAGGGCGACGCCCGCCAGCGTCAGCGCGATCTCTCCGGGCCCGCCCATCGGCTCACTCCCTGGCGTTCTTCGCCACTTCGGTCTCGATGTCGGGGGCGTCCTCGGCCTTCATGCCGACGACATGGTAGCCGGCGTCCACGTGATGCGTCTCCCCCGTCACGCCGGAGGCGAGGTCGGAGAGCAGGTAGAGCCCGGCGCGGCCGACATCCTCGGTGGTCACGTTGCGGCGCAGGGGCGAGTTCAGCTCGTTCCATTTCAGGATGTAGCGGAAATCGCCGATGCCCGAGGCCGCCAGCGTCTTGATCGGGCCGGCGGACAGCGCGTTGACCCGGATGTTACGCGGGCCGAGGTCCATGGCCATGTAGCGCACCGAGGCCTCCAGCGCCGCTTTCGCCACGCCCATGACGTTGTAATGGGGCATGACCCGCTCGGCCCCGTAATAGGTCAGGGTCAGCATGGCGCCGCCGTCGCCCATCATCTTCTCCGCCCGCTGCGCGACGGCGGTGAAGGAGTAGACGGAGATGTCCATGGTCTTGCGGAAGTTCTCCGCCGAGGTGTCCACGTAGCGCCCGCGCAGCTCGCTCTTGTCGGAGAAGCCGATGGCGTGGACCAGGAAATCCAGCCGCCCCCATTTCTCGCGGATCGCGCCGAAGGCGGCGTCGATCGAGGCCGGGTCGGAAACGTCGCAGGGCAGGACCGTGTCGGAGCCCACGCTCTCGGCCAGCGGGCGGACGCGCTTGGCCAGCGACTCCCCCTGATAGGTGAAGGCGAGCTCGGCGCCCTGCTGCGCGCAGGCCCGGGCGATCCCCCAGGCGAGCGACTTGTCGTTGGCGACCCCCATGACGAGGCCGCGCTTG
>JBNJGE010000179.1:0-6915 GCA_051747505.1 Pseudomonadota bacterium
TCGATGACCTAGGCTGCATTACGCAGCGACGGCCACCGGAGCACGGTTGTCGTTGGCAACTATGCAATTTGCACCGATAACGGTGGTAGCTCACCGGGCGAAAGCAACACCTTTACACGTCCGTCGATCCTGTTTCGGCCCCATGTCGCCTCGCGCCTCCTTCGGCCCAACAACCAAAGGCGAGGGGATTATGGTGGAGCCGCCGGGTACCGCCCCCGGGTCCGGTCCGCTTATTCCGTGCGCGTTTATCGCCATAGTCCCCTTGCGGGAACGCTCCTGATATAGCGCGCCCGGCCCCGGTTTTGAAGGGGTCAGGGCGCGGATTCCGCCCTGCCTGTCAGGCCTGGGGCTCGGCGGCGGGGTCGTCGCCGACGAAGACGGGCATGCGGTCCGTGCAGAACCAGGTCAGGCCGTATTCGACAGGGCGTCCCTGCGGGTCGACGCTGAGGCTCTCGGCCAGCAGCACGGGCAGGCTTTCGGGGATCATCAGGTGATTGGCGACGAGGGCGCCCGGTCGGCGGGCGGTCAGCCGGGTCCATCTGCGCGTGTAGTCGGGAACGCCGCAGCGGTTCAGCGCCTCGGTGATGGAGCCGGTTTCGCGCAGCGCCTGCGGCAGGTCGGGCAGGGCGTCGGCCGGGAAGTGGGCGCGGCCGAGCGCCACGGGCACGCCGTCGGCGCGGCTCAGCCCCTCATGGACATGCACGGGATCGCCGCGGGCGATCTCCAGCGCCTCGGCCTCCGCGCGGCCGGCGGCAAGCGTCTCCAGCCGCAGAAGGGCGCGGTCGGGCCGGCGGCCGGCCCTGAGCAGGTTCGCCGTGAAGCGGGTGCGGCGCGAGAGCGGGTAGTCCGTCGTGGCGTGGGTCACCGTCGCCCCGGCGCCGCGGCGCACATGCACCAGCCCCTCCTCGCGCAGGGCCGCCATGGCGCGGCGCAGCGTGTGCCGGTTGACGCCGAAGCGGGCGGAGAGCGCGGATTCGGAGGGCAGGCGGTCCCCGGCGCGCCAGCGCCCCTCCCGGATCTCCCCGGCCAGGGCGTCGCGGATCTGCTTCCACAGCGGACCCTGCGGGCCGGCGTGGCCGCTTCGCGGCATCGGGGCGGTGTCGTCCGTCATGCGATCGTCACCAAACTCGCGTTGATCTGCGGGGCGCGTTGGGGCATGCCTTACCTGTGCAGTTGTCGAGTTGGCTAGACAAAAATGCAGGCTGATCACCCCTCCGGCGCCGAGGCGCCTCCCGAACGCGCCGCCTGGATGTCCGTCCTCGCGAAGGCCCCGGCCGGGCGGCTGGCGGAGCTCTGGGCCGCCACCGGCCTCGCGCCCGGCTGCGAGTGGCTGCGCCGACCCGAGTCGGGCGCGGTCATGGTCCGCGGCCGCGCCGGCGGGACGGGCGCTCCCTTCAACCTGGGCGAGATGCCCGTCACCCGCTGTGCGCTGCGGCTGGAGAGCGGGGAGGTCGGTCACGCCTGGGCGCAGGGCCGCGACAAGGAGAAGGCCCGCATCGCCGCGCTGTGCGACGCGCTGATGGCCACGCCGGCGCGCGGGCGGGTGGAGGCGGAGGTGCTCGGCCCCCTGCGCGCGGAGGCGGAGGCCCGCGCTCGCGCCCGGGCCGCCCGCGCGGCCGCCACGAAGGTCGATTTCTTCACGATGGTCCGGGGGGAGGACGCATGAGCGCGGCGCCGGAATCCGTCGCCCTGACGGGCGGCTTCGAGAACGCGCCGGTCCAGGCCGCGGTGGCCTTCCGCGCGCTGCTGGAGGTGATGTCGCGCCCCGGCCGGATCGAGACTGTGCGGGGCGCCGCTCCGCCTGCGCCGTTGCCGCCGGCGGCCGGCGCCCTGGCCCTGACCCTGTGCGACGGGGAGACGCCGGTCTGGCTGGCTCCTGATCTGCGCCGCGCGGAGGTCGAGGACTGGCTGCGCTTCCATTGCGGCGCCCCGATCACGCGGGAGCCGGCCGCGGCCGCCTTCGCCTTCGGTCCGCCCGGCGCCCTGGACGAGGCCGCGGCGGATTTTCCCGTCGGCACGCCGGAGTACCCTGACCGCTCCGCGACGCTGGTGGCGCTGGTCGGCGGCTTCGAGGGCGCGGCCGTGACGGTGACCGGCCCCGGCGTGCGCGAGACGGAGACGCTGGCGCTGGGGGCCGACGCGCCGGCTGTCGTCGCGCTCTGCGCCGGGAACGCGGCCCTGTTTCCGCAGGGGCGGGACCTGTTCCTGGTCGCTGGCGAACGTGTCGCGGGTCTGCCCCGCACGGCGCGCCTGGAGGAGGGCTGAGCGATGTATGTGGCCGTGAAGGGCGGCGAGCGGGCCATCGACAACGCGCACGCCTGGCTGGCGGAAGCCCGGCGCGGGGACGCGTCGGTTCCGGAGCTGTCGGTGGCCCAGATCCGCGAGCAGATGGCGCTGGCGGTAAACCGGGTGATGGCGGAAGGGTCGCTGCACGACCCCGACCTCGCCGCGCTTGCCATCAAGCAGGCGCGCGGCGACCTGATCGAGGCGATCTTCCTGATCCGCGCCTACCGCACCACGCTGCCGCGCTTCGCCGCCTCAAAGCCGGTGGCGACGGGGGAGATGGCGGTCAGCCGCCGCGTCTCGGCCACCTTCAAGGACGTCCCCGGCGGGCAGGTGCTGGGCCCGACCTTCGACTACACCCACAGGCTGATCGACTTCGCGCTGGCGGCGGAGAACGAGGCCCCGGAGGCGCCCGAGGGCGAGCCGCTGGCCCCCCGCACGCCGCGCGTCGCCGACTTCCTCGGCGAGGAGGGGCTGCTGCAGGCCGAGGCGCCTTCGGAGGCCGAGCCGCAGGACCTGACGCGCGAGCCGCTGGCCTTCCCCGCCGACCGGGCGCTGCGCCTGCAGGCGCTGGCGCGGGCGGACGAGGGCTTCCTGCTCTCGCTCGCCTATTCCACCCAGCGCGGCTACGGGCGCAACCACCCCTTCGTGGGGGAGCTGCGGGTCGGGACCGTCGGGGTGGAGGTCGAGATCCCCGAGCTCGGCTTCGCAGTCGAGATCGGGGAGATCGAGCTGACGGAGTGCGAGACGGTCAACCAGTTCACGGGCTCGAAGACCGAGCCGCCGCAGTTCACCCGCGGCTACGGCCTGACGCTGGGCCATTGCGAGCGCAAGGCGATCTCCATGGCGCTGGTGGACCGCGCCCTGCGCTGGGAGGAGCTGGGCGAGGACGACGCGGGTGCGCCGGCGCAGGACGCGGAATTCGTCCTCAGCCACTGCGACAACATCCAGGCGACCGGCTTTCTGGAGCACATCAAGCTGCCCCACTACGTGGATTTCCAGGCGGAGCTGGAGCTGGTGCGCCGGCTGCGGCGCGAGGCCGGCGCGGGGCGGGAGAAGGCGGCGGAATGACCGAAGAGGCCTACAACTTCGCCTATCTCGACGAGCAGACCAAGCGCATGATCCGGCGCGCCCTGCTCAAGGCCGTGGCGATCCCCGGCTATCAGGTCCCCTTCGCCTCGCGCGAGATGCCCATGCCCTATGGCTGGGGGACGGGGGGCGTGCAGGTGACGGCCTCGGTGCTCACGCCGGGCGACACGCTCAAGGTCATCGACCAGGGGGCGGACGACACGACCAACGCCGTCTCCATCCGCAGGTTCTTCGAGCGGGTGGCCGGGGTGGCGGTGACGGAGCGCACGGGCGAGGCCAGCGTCATCCAGACCCGCCACCGCATCCCGGAGCGGCCGCTGGAGGAAGGCCAGATCCTCGTCTACCAGGTGCCGATCCCCGAGCCCCTGCGCTTTCTGGAGCCTCGGGAGACCGAAACGCGCAAGATGCACGCGCTCGAGGAATACGGGCTGATGCACGTGAAGCTCTACGAGGACATCGCGCGGCACGGGCGCATCGCCACCTCCTACGCCTATCCGGCGAAGGTGGAAGGGCGCTACGTGATGGACCCCTCGCCGATCCCGAAATTCGACAATCCCAAGATGTCGAACTCCCCCGCCCTCCAGCTCTTCGGCGCGGGGCGGGAGCAGCGGATCTACGCCATCCCGCCCTTCACGGAGGTGGTCAGCCTCGATTTCGAGGACCATCCCTTCGAGCGCGGCGGCGCGGAGGGCGAATGCGCGCTGTGCGGGGCCGAGGGCGTCTATCTCGACGAGGTGATCGTGGACGACGCGGGGGGGCGGATGTTCGTGTGCTCCGACACCGACTGGTGCCGCGAGCGGCGCGAGGCCGGGCATCGCGGCGCGCAGGCCGCGCCCTTCGAGGAGGACGCGGCATGAGCGAAGCGCCGCTTTTCCAGGTCCGCGGCGTGACCAAGCGCTACGGCGCGCGCATCGGCTGCGCGGACGTCTCCTTCGATCTCTGGCCGGGCGAGGTTCTGGGCGTGGTGGGGGAGTCCGGCTCCGGCAAGTCCACGTTGCTCTCCTGCATCTCCGGCCAGATGAGCCCGGATGCGGGCGAGGTGATCTACGACACGCGCGACCGGGGCCCGGTGGAGATCCGCGGCCTGTCGGAGCCGCGCCGGCGCATGCTGATGCGCACCGACTGGGCCTTCGTCCACCAGAACCCGCGCGACGGGCTGCGCATGACCGTCTCGGCCGGCGCCAATGTCGGGGAGCGGCTGATGGCCGTGGGCGCGCGGCATTACGGGAGTATCCGGGCCTCGGCCGCCGACTGGCTGGGCAAGGTGGAGATCGAGGCGGCGCGGATGGACGACCGCCCCGCGGCCTTCTCCGGCGGCATGCAGCAGCGGCTGCAGATCGCGCGCAATCTGGTGACGGGCCCGCGGCTGGTCTTCATGGACGAGCCGACGGGGGGCCTCGACGTCTCCGTCCAGGCGCGGCTGCTGGACCTGATCCGGGGGCTGGTGCGGGAGCTGGGGCTGTCGGCGATCATCGTGACCCACGACCTCGCGGTGGTGCGGCTGCTGGCCGACCGGCTGATGGTGATGAAGGACGGGCGCGTGGCCGAATCCGGGCTGACGGACCAGGTGCTGGACGACCCCCAGCACCCCTACACGCAGCTTCTGGTCAGCTCCGTGCTGCAGGCGTGAGGGAGGGCGCGATGATCGAGCTGAAGGATGTCGGCAAGACCTTCACCCTGCATGCGCAGGGCGGCCAGCGGCTGGCGGTCATGGCGAACGCCTCGCTGCGGGTAGAGCCCGGCGAGTGCGTGGCGCTGACCGGGTCTTCGGGCTCGGGCAAGTCGACGCTGATGCGGATGGTCTACGGCAACTACCTGGCCGAGGCGGGCGCGATCCGCGTGGGCGGGCTGGACGTGGCGCGGGCGAGCCCCCGCGAGATCCTGGCGCTGCGGCGCGAGACGCTGGGCTACGTCTCCCAGTTCCTGCGGGTGGTCCCGCGCGTTCCGACGCTGGAGGTGGTGGCCGAGCCGCTGCGCGCGCTGGGCGTGGGGCAGGGCGAGGCCGAGGCGCGCGCGCGTGCGCTGCTGGAGCGGCTCAACGTCCCCGAAAGCCTCTGGACGCTCTCGCCCATGACCTTCTCGGGCGGGGAGCAGCAGCGGGTGAACATCGCCCGCGGCTTCGCGCACGAATACCCCGCCCTGCTGCTGGACGAGCCCACCGCTTCCCTCGACCCGGTCAACCGGGCCGTGGTGCTTGACCTGATCCGGGAGGCGAAGGCGCGCGGGGCGGCGATCCTCGGCATCTTCCACGACGCGGCCGCACGGGCGGAAGTCTGCGACCGGGAGATCGATGTCGGCGCCTTCGCCCCGGAGGCGGCGGCGTGAGGCGCGGGACCCTGCATCTGGTCGTCGGCTCCTCCGGCGCGGGCAAGGACACGCTGATCGACGCCGCCCGCGCGGCGCGCCCCGACATCCTGTTTCCGCGGCGGGTCATCACCCGGCCCGGCGAGGCGGGGGGCGAGGACCACGAGGGCGTCTCGCAGGCGGAGTTCGCGCGGCGCGAGGCGGCGGGCGAGTTCCTGCTGTCCTGGCGGGCGCATGGCCTCGCCTACGGCGTGCCGGCCGAGGCCGGGGCGGCGCTGGCGGGGGGGCGGGACGTGCTGGTCAACGTCTCGCGCGCCGTCATCGCGCAGGCCCGCGCCCGCTGGACGCCGCTGCGCGTCATTTTCGTCTCTGCGCCGCCGGCGGTTCTCGCCCGCCGCCTCGCCGCCCGCGGGCGCGAGAGCGAGGCCGACATTGCCGCGCGCCTGCGCCGGGCCGGGGACGCGGCCCCCCGGGGGGCGGACGTGACCCTGATCGACAACGCCGGCGAGATCGCCGCCGCGCGCGCCGCTTTCCTCTCCGCGCTCGCCCCCGCGCGCCGCGCCACAGCCTGAAGGAGTCTTCCATGACGCGCCCCGCCGCCCTCGCCGACGCCGCCCCTGCGACGCGGGAGACCGTGCTGACCAACGCCCGCCTCGTCCTGCCCGGCGAGGTGGTGCGCGGCAGCGTGGCGATCCGCGACGGGCGGATCGCCGACATCTCCGAGGGCCCGGTCGCGACGGGGGAGGACTGCGGGGGCGATTTCGTCGCCCCCGGCCTGATCGAGCTGCACACCGACAATCTGGAACGCCACCTGGAGCCGCGGCCGGGCGCCCGCTGGCCGCTGGAGGCGGCCGTGATCGCGCATGACGCCGAGCTTGCCTCGGTGGGCGTGACGACGGTGTTCGACGCGGTGCGCATCGGCTCGGTCGAGAGCTTTCGCAAGGCGAATTACGGGCGCTACGGGCGGGGCGCGGTGGACGCGATCCTCGGGCTGAAGCGGGCGGGCGCGCTGCGCGTGTCGCACCTCATCCATCTGCGCGCCGAGATCTGCTCCGAGACGCTCGAGGAGGAGCTCGCGCAGTTTTCCGAGGAGGACGAGATCCGCATCCTCAGCCTGATGGATCACACGCCGGGCTACCGTCAGTTCCGCGACGTGAACCAGCTGCGCCGCTACCACGAGGGCAAGTACGGCCGCCACGAGCTGGACTTCGACGAATACCTCGCCTTCATGGCCGAGCT
>JBNJGE010000180.1:0-6904 GCA_051747505.1 Pseudomonadota bacterium
GGCCTTCGTGGACCGCAACTTCGGCGGCATGATCAGCGCCTTCCGCTACGGCGCGCCCCCGCATGGCGGCATCGCGCCGGGCATCGACCGCATCGTCATGCTGCTGGCCGGCGTGGAGAACCTGCGGGAGGTCATCATGTTCCCGATGAACCAGCGGGCCGAGGACCTGATGATGGGCGCCCCTTCCGAGCCCGACCTGGCCCAGCTGCGCGAGCTCGGCCTGCGCGTCCTGCCCCAGGAGTGAGGGGCGAGGCGCGCGGCTGGCGGCGTCGCCCTCCGGTTTACAAGACCGCGATTTTGCCCCATTAGCCCCTCGGTCCCGCGCTTGCGCCGCCCGGGGCCGCGCCCGCCCGCTCCGCCAACGGAGATCACGAGCCCCGCATGAACCTGATCACGGACACGGACACCCTCGCCGCCTTCTGCGCCCGCTGCGCCGAGCACCCCTATGTCACCGTCGACACCGAGTTCCTGCGCGAGCGGACCTACTGGCCGCAGCTCTGCCTCGCCCAGCTCGCCCATCCCGGGGAGGGGCCCGAGTCCGCCGCGCTGATCGATCCGATCGCCGGCGACCTGGACCTCGCGCCGCTGTTCGACCTGATGCGCGACCGCTCCGTGACCAAGGTCTTCCACGCCGCCCGGCAGGACCTGGAGATCTTCTGGAACCTCGGCGGCCTGATCCCCGAGCCGCTGTTCGACACGCAGGTGGCCGCCATGGTCTGCGGCCACGGCGACCAGGTCGGCTACGAGACGCTGGTGCGCAAGATCTGCAAGGAGAGCGTCGACAAGTCCTCGCGCTTCACCGACTGGGCGCATCGCCCGCTGTCGGAGAAGCAGCTGAGCTACGCGCTGGCCGACGTCACGCATCTGCGCCAGATCTACGAGACTCTGGAGGCCGAGCTGCGCCGCACCGGGCGCGGCGCCTGGGTGGCCGAGGAGATGGCCGCGCTGACCTCCCCCGACACCTACCGCAACGACCCGCAGGAGGCGTGGAAGCGGCTCAAGACCCGCTCCACCTCGCCGCGCTTCCTGGCGGTGGCCAAGACGCTGGCGGAGTGGCGCGAGCGCCGCGCGCAGGAGCGGGACGTGCCGCGCAGCCGGCTGATGAAGGACGACGCGCTGCTGGAGATCGCCGCCGCGCGCCCGTCGTCGGTCGAGGAGCTCAACCGCTCCCGCCTGCTGCAGCGCGAGGCGCGCAAGGGCGACACGGCGAAGGAGATCCTGGAGGCGGTCGCCCGCGGATTGGAGATCCCCGAGGCGGAGGTCCCGCGCAAGGAGGGCGGCAGGCCCGGGCGCAAGGGCTCCGAGGCGCTGATCGACCTGCTCAAGGTGCTGCTCAAGAGCCGGGCGGAGGACCTGGGCGTGGCGCCGAAGCTGCTGGCCTCCTCCGACGACCTCAACCGCATCGCGGCGGAGGACGCCCCGGACGTCCCCGCGCTGAGCGGCTGGCGGCGCGAGGCCTTCGGCGAGCTCGCCCTTCAGCTGAAGCGCGGGGAGATCGCGCTCAGCGCCGAGGGTGGGGATATCGAGATCGTCGAGTTCGAGGACTGAGGTCCGGGCGCAGCCGGTTGCCGGCTGCGCTACTCTTCGCCTTGCTCGAAGCGCACCGCCTGCGCGCCCTGCGCCGCATAGACCCGCACGCCCTGCGCCGCCGCCAGCTCCGCCGGCGACAGCGCCCGGGCCGCGCGCAGCCGCCGCTGGCCAGGCGTGCCCTCCGGCCCCGGCTCGGCGGCGTTGAGCTCGGGCGGCGCGGCCACGAGGTCGAACTCGAGGAACCCGTCGGGCGCCGGCCGGCCGTCATGCCGCGGCCGCAGCTCGGGCTTGTACCAGCGCGTCGCCGGCGCCGAGCCCTCGACCAGAAGCAGCCGGCCGCGTCGCAGCGCGCCCAGCTCCAGCGAGTCGACGGAGGCGACCGGTCGCTTGATCAGCTCCTCGGGCGCCTTGGGGATCTCCGGGGCCCGGCGGCTCGATTCCAGCGCCCGGAACTCCACCTCCGGCGTGTAATCCGACACAGTCTCGCACCCCGCCAGCGCCAGCACCGCGCCGATCGCCGCCGCCGCGCTCCACGCGCGCCGCTGCCTTCGCGCCATGAGCATCCCCCTGAAGCTTCGGCCCCCGGGGGCCGTTCGGCGCGCATCTCGCCACATAGCGGCGCGAAAGAAAAGGGCGCCCGGATGCGGCCCGGCTTGCGGGCGCGCCGCCGCAGGACTAGGTCCTCTCGCGAGCAGAGGAGCACGTCATGACCACCGCCGCGCCGCAGGGCTTCGAGGACATCGTCGCCGATTTCGAATTCCTCGACGACTGGGAGGATCGCTACGGCTATGTCATCGAGCTGGGCAAGAAGATGACGCCGCTCGAGGACTCGCTGAAGGGGTCGGCCACGAAGGTGGAGGGCTGCGCCTCCCAGGTCTGGATCGTCCCGCGCATCGAGGAGTCCGAGCCCCGCCGCCTGCATTTCGAGGGCGACTCGGACGCTCTGATCGTCCGGGGACTGATCGCCATCCTCAAGACGCTCTTCTCCGGGCGCACGGCGCGCGAGATCCTGGAGACCGACGCCGAGGCCCAGCTCGCCCGGCTCGGCCTCAACGACGCGCTCTCCGCCCAGCGCTCCAACGGCCTGCGCGCCATGGTTCGCCGCCTGCATGATCTCGCGGCGGCCGAGGCCGAGCGCGCCTGAGTTCTCCGCGATGTCGCCCCGCGCGGAGGGGCGGTCGGGTTTGCGCATCCGCGCCGCGGGCGCAGGGTGCATGGTGGCGCCAGCAACGCCTCGCATGCAGGAGCGCGCCCATGGCGGAGGAATCCGACGACCTCGTTCTCGCCGAGCTCAACGACGAGGAGCTCGTCCAGCAGATGCACGACGACCTCTATGACGGTCTCAGGGAAGAGATCGAGGAGGGCGTGCGCATCCTCCTCGATCGCGGCTGGACCCCCTACGCCATCCTCACCGACGCGCTGGTGGCGGGGATGAAGATCGTCGGCGAGGACTTCCGCGACGGCATCCTGTTCGTGCCGGAGGTGCTGCTTTCGGCCAACGCCATGAAGGCGGGCATGGTCATCCTGCGCCCGCTGCTGGCCGAGACCGGGGCGCCGAAGATGGGCACGATGGTCATCGGCACGGTGAAGGGCGACATCCACGACATCGGCAAGAACCTCGTCTCCATGATGATGGAGGGGGCGGGCTTCGAGGTCGTGGACATCGGCATCAACAACCCGGTCGAGAACTACATCGAGGCGTTGAAGCGCGAGGACGCGCAGATCCTCGGCATGTCGGCGCTGCTGACCACGACGATGCCCTACATGAAGGTCGTCATCGACGCCCTGAAGGACGAGGGGATGCGCGACGACTTCATCGTTCTGGTCGGCGGCGCGCCGCTGAACGAGGAGTTCGGCCAGGCCATTGGGGCCGACGCCTATTGCCGCGACGCCGCGGTGGCGGTGGAGACCGCGAAGCGCCTGGTGGCCGAGCGCAAGCACAACCAGGTCGCGGCGGGCTGAGGCCATGCCGCTGGACCGCCGCCGCCTGAGCGAAAGCGGCCTCGCGCCCCCCGCCTCCGCCGGGGCGGGCGAGCGTGTGCTGCTGATCGCCTGCGGCGCGCTCGCCCACGAGGTGCTGGCCCTGATCCGCCTCAACGGCTGGCGGCATCTGGAGCTGCGCTGCCTGCCCGCGAAGCTGCACCTGCACCCGGAGCGCATTCCGGACGCCGTGGAGCAGGTGGTGCAGCAGGGCCGTGCGCAAGGCTATGGCAGCATCCACGTCCTCTACGCCGATTGCGGCACCGGCGGCCTGCTGCAGGCCCGTTGCGAGGCGCTGGGGGTCGAGATGATCCCCGGACCGCATTGCTACGCCTTCTTCGACGGCAACGCCGCCTTCGCGGAGCGGGCGGAGGCGGAGATGACCGCCTTCTACCTGACGGACTTCCTCGTGAGGCAGTTCGACGCCTTCGTCTGGCGCCCCATGGGCCTCGACCGACATCCCGAGCTGCGCGACATGCTGTTCGGCCATTACGACCGGCTGATCCACCTCGCGCAGACCGAGGACGCCGCGTTGGACGCGCAGGCCCGAGAGTCCGCCGCCCGCCTCGGCCTGCGCCACGAGCGGCGCTTCACCGGCTACGGGGACCTCGCGGGCGCGCTGCGGGAGGCTGCGGGCGGGTAGGGTTTCGCGCGCGAGGCGCCGCTCAGACCTCCGACAGCCCTTCGCGGAACCGCCGCATGTTCTCCTGGTAGCGCTCGGCCGAGGCCCGCACTCCGGCGCGCTCCTCTTCGGACAGCTCCCGCACCGCCTTGGCGGGCGCGCCGAGGATCATCCAGCCGTCCGGAAATTCCTTGCCCTCGGTGACCAGCGCGTTGGCGCCGACCAGGCACTCCCGCCCGATCCTTGCGCCGTTGAGCACCACGGCGTTCATGCCGATCAGCGCGCCGTCCCCGATCTCGCAGCCATGCAGGATGGCCTTGTGGCCGACGGTGACGTTGCGCCCCACCGTCAGCGGCACGCCGGGATCGGCGTGCATCACCGCCCCGTCCTGGATGTTGGAGCCCTCGCCGACGGTGATCCGCTCCTTGTCGCCGCGGATCACGGCGTTGAACCACACGGACGAACCGGATTTCAGCGTCACCGTTCCCATCACCTGCGCGCCGGGGGCGACCCAGAAATCGCCGTCCTCCGGGGTCTCGGGGGCGACTCCGTCGAGGGCGTAGAGCGTCATGCGAACCTCTCCTGGAATTCCTGGTTGAGCCTCTGGACGAAGCCGACCAGCCGCGGGCGGCGGTCGCGCCGCAGGCGCTCGGCGGCGAGGATCTCGCGGATCTCGTGCTCGCAGCGGTCGAGGTCGTCGTTGATCAGCACGTAGTCGTAGGCGTCCCAGTGGCTGATCTCGTCGCGGGCGCGGGCCATTCGGCCCTCGATCACCTCCTCCGAATCCTGGCCGCGGGCGCGCAGGCGCCGCTCAAGCTCGGCGATGGAGGGGGGCAGGATGAAGACGGAGACCACCGCGTCCTTGAGCACCGAGTTGCGGAGCTGCTGGCCGCCCTGCCAGTCCACGTCGAACAGCACGTCCCGCCCGGCCTCCAGCGCCGCCTCTACCGGGGCGCGCGGGGTGCCGTAGAGATGGCCGAAGACCTCGGCGTGCTCCAGCAGCTCGCCGGCGCCGATCATCCGCTCGAACTCCTCGCGGGTCTTGAAATGGTATTCGCGCCCGTCCTGCTCCCCCGGCCGCGCGGGCCGGGTGGTGGCGGAGACGGAGAAGGTGAACGCGTCGTCCTCCGACAGCAGCCGGCGCGACAGCGTAGTCTTCCCCGCGCCCGACGGCGAGGAGAGGATGAAGAGCAGCCCGCGCCGCGCCTCGGCGGCCTGGCGGGCCTCGGCGCCGGGGGAGGCCCCGGCGAAGGCTTCGACGGAATGGCTCATTCGACGTTCTGGATCTGCTCGCGCATCTGGTCGATAACGGTCTTGAGCTCCAGCCCGGCCGCCGTCAGATCGGCGAAATCGGCCTTGGAGCACAGGGTGTTGGCCTCCCGGTTGAACTCCTGAACCAGGAAGTCGAGGCGGCGGCCCACCGGGCCGTCGGCGGCGATCAGCTCCCGCGCGGCGGAAAGATGCGCGCGCAGGCGGTCGAGCTCCTCGCGCACGTCGCCCCTCACGGCGAGAAGCGCAAGCTCCTGGGCGAGGCGGTCCGGCGTCACCTCCGCCGGCGTGCCGGCCTCGGCCAGCGCGTCCAGCTTGCGTTGCAGCGCCGGGCCGGCCTGGGCCGCGCGCTCCGCCGCGGCGGTCTCCGCGCGCGCGATCAGCGCCTCGATCTCGTCCAGGCGGGCGGAGAGGATCTGGGCGAGGCGGGCTCCTTCCTCCCGGCGCGCGGCGATCAGGTCCTCCAGCGCCTCCTCGCCCTCGGCGAGGATGGCGGCGTCCTGGGCGACGCGGGCGGGGGCGTCGGCGGCCTCCTCCTCCTCGTTCTCCAGCACGCCGGGGCGGCTCAGGAGGGCTTCGGCGGCGACGGGGGCGACCTCGAAGCCCGCCTCGCGCGCGGCCTCGGCGGCGCGGCGGGCGGCGTCGAGCGTGGCGGCGAGCGCAGCCTCGTTGACGCGCAGGGCCGGCGCGCCGGCGGCGCGGCTCAGCTTCAGGCTGGCGCTGACGGAGCCGCGGGAGAGGCGGGTCTGGGCGGCGGCGCGGAACTTGCGCTCCACCGCCTCGCGCCCCTCCGGCCCGCGCCAGCGCAGGTCCAGCCCGCGGGCGTTGACCGAGCGCAGCTCCCACCGCCAGGTCAGGCGCTCGTCGCCCCCCTCGCGCGCGGCGAAGCCTGTCATGCTCTGCATCGGCGCGGTCTCCTGCCAGGGGCGGGGCTCCGGAACAGGCGGACCATAGCCGGGGGCGGCGGGCGGGGCAATCGCGCCCGCGCCGCCGGGGCGGCGGCGTTCACGCCGCGCTCACCCTGGATTAAGGGTGATTGAGGCCGCGTTTACCTCGCCCGGGGCTGAATGCCGGCTTCGAGGACTGTAAAACTCTAATCGAAGCGAGGACGTCGTGGCGGCATCCCCGGGTTGCCGGCCGCGGCGGGGCCGCCAGGTCTTCGGCGGAGCGGGCAGTCCCCGCGCCGCGGCGCGGGACTGGAACGGGCGAGGGGAAAATGCTAAGAAAATACCGTGGAATAGAGAGCGTCATGGATCACCCCAACACCCGGGCCCTCTACGACTACTGGGACGAGCTCCGGGCCGGGCGCGACGCGCCCAGCCGCTCGGAAATCGATCCTCGGCGCATCTCAGGCGCGCTGGAAACCATGTTCATCCTCGAGGCGCTGGACGACGGCCAGCTCCGCTTCCGCCTCGCCGGCACGCGGCTGTGCGAATGGCTGGGGATGGAGGCCCGCGGCTGCGTGGTCGAGACCGTCATGGCCCCGGGGCATGAGCACGAGAT
>JBNJGE010000181.1:0-6896 GCA_051747505.1 Pseudomonadota bacterium
GGGCTTCGGGACGGGCTGCTCCTCCAGCCGGAAGTTCTCGGGCTTGGGCTCGCCCACCGGGCGCGAGGCGAGCGCGATGCGCTTCATGGTCTCGGTCATGGTCCGTTTCTCCTCCCTCGGGGCGCGCGCGCAGGAACATACCGGCGCGCATGTCCGCTCGCGCCGGAGCATGGCGACCGCGGCGCCGGGGCGCAAGAGCGGGCTGGGGCGGCGCCGCCCTGCCCTCTGGCCTTCGCGCCCGCCCCGCGCCATCTAGGCCGCCATGGACGCCCGCTTCGCCCCCCTGCCCCTGCCGCCCCTGCGCGAACGGCCCTACGCGCCCCCGCCCGGCCCGCTGCGCGTAATGCACGCCGACGCCCATCTGCTGGTCATCGACAAGCCGGCCGGACTGCTCAGCGTTCCGGGCCGGGCCGCCCACCTCGCCGACTGCGTCGAGGCCCGCGCGCAGGCCGAGTTCCCCGGCGCGCGGATCGTCCATCGCCTGGACATGGACACCTCCGGCGTCATGGTCCTCGCCCGCACGCCGGGAGCCCAGCGGCATCTCGGCCTGCAGTTCGAGCGCCGCCATGCGAGCAAGACCTATCTTGCCCGCGTCGCCGGCCTTCCGGGGGCGGAGGCCGGCGAGATCGACCTGCCCCTGATGACCGACTGGCCGGAGCGCCCGCGCCAGAAGCCCGACCCCCGGGGCCACCCAGCCCTCACCCGCTGGGAGCTGCTGGCGCGCGAACCCGACGCTCCGCCCCGTGGCGCGGCCCGCCTGCGCCTGCGCCCGCATACGGGGCGCAGCCACCAGCTTCGCGTCCACCTGCTGGCGATCGGCCTCCCGATCCTGGGCGACGCGCTCTACGCCGACGGACCCGCCTGGAGCGTCGTCCCTCGCCTCCAGCTCCATGCCGAGAGCCTGATCCTGCGCCACCCCGAGGACGGCCGCCCGGTGACCTTCGAGGCCCCCTGTCCGTTCTGAGCCGGCCTTCAGCCCTCCGCGTCGCAGGCGAAGAGGCTCTTCGCCCGGCGCCGTCTCCACCGGGACCAGACGACTGGCGAGCTCCTCGCGTGCCGCGCCGTCGCCTGGCCTTGCGCGCCGCCGTGGCCGGGAACGCCGCTGGCGCGCCCCGAGTATCGCGCCTAGGCTCGCGCCCGCCCCCGACCGCCGGAGCGCGCCGCATGCAGACCGCCGCCCTTCTGCTGATCGCCCTCGCCGTGTTCGCCTACGCCGTCACGGCGAACCGCCTTCGCAACTGGCCGCTGGCCAGCCCCGCGTTGTTCCTGGCGCTGGGCTTCGCGATGCAGGCGGCGGGGCTCGCCGGGGCCTCTGCGCCGGAAATGCGCGAGCCGCTGCTCGTGCTGGCGGAGGTCACGCTGGGCCTCGTGCTGTTCTCCGACGCGGCCCGCACGGACGCGCGGGCGCTCTTTCTGCGCCATGTCTGGCCCGCGCGCGCGCTCGGCGTCGGGATGCCGCTTGCGATCGCGCTGGGCTTCGCTGCCGCGGTCCTCCTGCTGCCGGGCTGGCCGGTCTGGGAGGCTGCGACGCTCGCGGCCATTCTCGCCCCGACCGACTCCGCGCTCGCCCAGTCCGTGGTTGGAAGCGGAAACCTGCCCACGCGGGTGCGCCGCGCCGTCACGGTGGAGAGCGGCCTGAACGACGGTCTCGCGCTGCCGGCGGTGCTGTTCTTCGCCTCCCTCGCCGCGGGAGCCGCCGGGGCGGGAGAGGAGACGCCGGGCGACTGGCTCGGCTTTCTCGCCACGCAGATCGGCTTCGGCGCGGCGGCGGGCCTCGGCGTCGGGCTCGCCGGCGGACGCATCCTGGGCGTCGCGCTGAACCGGGGCTGGCTGGGCGACGAGACCCAGGGGGTCGCCGCGCTCGGCATTGCCGCGGCCGCCTATCTCTCGGCGGAGGCGATCGGCGGCAACGCCTTCGTCGCCTGCTTCGCCGGCGGGCTCGGCTTCGGCATGACCCTGGGCGAGCGCCCGGCGGGCCGCGCCCCCCAACGCGCCCTCGGCTTCCTGGCCGGGTTCCTCGAGAACGAGGGCCATCTGCTGATCCTCGGCGCCTTCCTGATGATCGGCGCCGATCTCGTGCCGCTCGCGCTGGAGCGCGTGGGCTGGCGCGAACTCGCCCTGGTCCTGCTCAGCCTCTTCGTGCTGCGCCCGCTGGCCATCTGGCTGTCGCTCTGGGGCACGGACGCCCCGGCGCGGGTGCGCCTCTTTCTCGGCTGGTTCGGCCCGCGGGGCCTGGCCACGGCGCTCTTCGCCCTGCTGGCGGTGGATCATTCGACCCTCCAGCGCGGCGAGGACCTGCTGGCCGTGGCGGCGACCGCCGTGGTCCTCTCGGCCGTGCTGCACGGCGCCAGCGCGGCCCCTGCGGCGCGCCGCTTCGGCGGAAATCTGATCCCGCCCGGCGTGCGCGCGGACTAGTCCTTGACGTAGAGCTCCCGGGGGCGGCTGCACAGGCATTCCGCCGGCCCCTCCTCGCGGATCACGATGGTCTCGGTGATCTCCAGCCCCCAGGCCTCGGTCCACAGGCCGGGCATGAAATGGAAGGTCATGCCCGGCTCCAGCACCGTGTCGTCGTTCAGGCGCAGGGAGATGGTGCGCTCGCCCCAGTCGGGCGGGTAGCTCATGCCCACGGCGTAGCCGCAGCGCCCCTCCTTGTGCAGGCCGGCGCGGTAGAGCGCCGAATAGAGCCCCCGCGCGATGTCCGAGGCGCGCGCCCCGGGCCGGCCTGCGTCGAGCCCGGCCTCGATCCCCTCGGCCACCGCCCTGGACGCGTCCACCATGTCCTGCGGCGGCTTGCCGAGGAAGACCGTCCGGCAGAAGGGCGCGTGATAGCGGCGGTAGCAGCCCGAAAGCTCGAAGAACGTCGCTTCGCCGGTCTTGAAGGGGCGTCCGTCCCAGGTCAGGTGCGGCGCGGCGGAGTCGGGACCCGAGGGCAGCATGGGCACGATGGCGGCGTAGTCGCCCCAGATCTCCTCGCCCTCGTAGACCACGCCCCGCAGGGCCTCGCTCATGATGTCGGCGACCAGCCGGTTCTTGGGCAGGCCGGGCTCGATGCGCTCATAGGCCACGTCCTGGATCCGCTCGGAGATGCGCGCGGCGCGGCGCATGTAGTGCAGCTCCTCGTCCGACTTCACGGAGCGCAGCCAGTTGACCATGGCGGTTACGTCGCGCAGCTCGGCCTCGGGCAGCTCGTATTGCAGGGTCAGATGGGCGCGGGCGGAGTAGTAGTAGTTGTCGAGTTCCACCCCGATGGCCGCGCGCGCCAGCCCCAGCTCGCGCAGCAGGGCGGAGAGGTCCTGCATCGGGTGGCGGTCCACCGCCTGCACGTAGTCGTCGGAGTAGCTCCGCAGCCGGCCGTCATCCATCCAGACGGTGCGCTTGGCGCCCTCCGCGTCCATGCGCCGCCCCCACCAGATCGGGTCGGAGTCGTGCAGCACCAGCACCCCCTGATGGACGTAGAAGGACCAGCCGTCATAGCCCGTCAGCCAGGCGATGTTGGAGGGGTCCTCGATGAAAAGCGCGTCCAGACTGCGCTCCAGCATGGTGGCGCGCGTCAGGGCGAGGCGGCGGTTGTATTCGGCGTCGCTGAAGGCGGGGGCGCTGGCCGGCATGGAGCTCTCCCGGAAGCGGGCTCGAGAGCAGGACTGAAGGGGGCGACGCGAAACCGCGTCGCGTTCACACTGCGCGGGGCGCGGCGCGACTTCAAGCGTCCCGTTTCGCCACGCAGACGCCGGCTCAGCGCGCCGTCCAGCCCCCGTCGGCCATCAACGCCGAGCCTGTGAACAGGCTGGAGGCGTCGGAGGCGAGGAAGACCACCGCACCCATCAGCTCCTCCGCCCGGCCGAGGCGGCCCAGCGGGATGGAGTTCAGGACGAAGTCGCGGAACTCGGGCTTCTCCAGCATCGGGCGGGTCATGGGCGTCTCGACGAAGGTGGGGCAGAGGGTGTTCACCCGGATGCCGTCGCCGGCGAGGTCCAGCGCCATGGCCTTGGTCATGCCCTCCATCGCGTGCTTGGCGGCGCAGTAGAGCGAGCGGTCGGGGCCGCCGACATGGCCCATCTGGGAGCTCATCTGGATGATGGAGCCGGCGACCCCTTCGGCCTTCATGCGCCGGGCGGCGGCCTGGGCGGCGAAGAAGGCGGCGCGGACGTTGAGCTCGAAGCTGAGGTCGAAGTCCTCCTCGGTGGCGTCGAGGACATGGCCGTGGCGCGTGCGGCCGGCGTTGTTGACGAGGACGTGGAAGGCGGGGCGATCGTCGAAGAAGGCGCGCAGGGCGGGGGTGTCGGTGATGTCGAGAGCGAAGGCCTCGGCCTTGCCGCCCTCGGCGCGGATGTCGGCGGCGGCGGACTCGATCTCCGCCGCAGTGCGGGCGATGAGGGCGACCTCGGCGCCGGCCTGGGCGAGCGCGCGGGCGCAGGCGAGGCCGATGCCGCGGCCGGCCCCCGTGACGGCTGCCCGGCGGCCGTCGAGGCGGAAGGAGGGGGTGGTGAGGGCGTCGCTCATGGGGGCCTCCGGATCGCGGGCGGGGCGCGGGAGCTGTGCACCACCCATGCGCATCGCGTGCGCAACCTGTATGCACAAGTATTGCGAAAAGCTTGCCGGCGGGCCTCAGCCGGCGCGGTTGGGCCCGTAGCGGCGCACGCGCAGGTCGGCCTGCTCCTTGTGGCCGGCGAAGCCCTCCAGCGCGCAGAGGCGGGAGCAGACCTCGCCCATTTTCACGCTGGCCTCGTCGGTGAGCACCTTCTGCCAGGTCACCGTCTTGAGGAACTTGCCGACCCACAGCCCGCCGGTGTAGCGGGCGGCCTTTCCCGTGGGAAGGGTGTGGTTGGTGCCGATGACCTTGTCGCCATAGGCCACGTTGGTGCGCGGGCCCAGGAACAGGGCGCCGTAATTGGTCATGCGGTCGAGGAAGAAGTCGTCGTCGCGGGTCATGACCTGGACATGCTCGGAGGCGATGCGGTCGGCCTGCTCGAGCATCTCGCCCAGGTCGTCGCAGACGATCACCTCGCCGTAGTCGCGCCAGGCCTGGCCGGCGACCTCCGCGGTGGGAAGCCAGGAGAGCTGGCGCTCGACCTCCTCCATCGTCTCGCGGGCGAGCTTTTCGGAGTCGGTCAGCAGGACGGCGGGGGAGGTCGGGCCGTGCTCGGCCTGGCCGAGGAGATCGACGGCGCACATCTCGGCGTCCACGGTCTCGTCGGCGATCACCAGCGTCTCGGTGGGGCCGGCGAGCAGGTCTATGCCCACGCGACCGAAGAGCTGGCGCTTGGCCTCGGCCACGAAGGCGTTGCCGGGGCCGACCAGCATGTCGATGGGGGAGACGGTCTCGGTCCCGATGGCCATGGCGCCGACGGCCTGGATGCCGCCGAGCACGTAGATCTCGTCGGCTCCGCCGAGCGCCTGGGCGGCGACGATGGCGGGCGCCGGCCTGCCCTGGAAGGGGGGCGCGCAGGTGACGATGCGCGGCACGCCCGCCACCTTGGCGGTGACGACGGACATGTGGGCGGATGCGAGCAGCGGATACTTGCCGCCTGGGACGTAGCAGCCCACGCCGTTCACCGGGATGTTCTTGTGGCCGAGGATCACGCCGGGCTCGGTCTCGACCTCGATGTCGCGCAGGGCGGCCTTCTGGTGCTCGGCGAAGTTGCGGATCTGGGTCTGGGCGTATTCGATGTCGGCGACGGCCTGCGGGTCGAGGGAGTCGATGCAGGCGTTGATCTCCTCCTCGCTCAGGCGGAAGCTGTCGGGGCTCCAGTCGTCGAATTTCTCGGACATCTCGCGGATCGCGGCGTCGCCGCGGGCCTCGATGTCGGCGAGCGCCGTCTCGACCACGCGGCGGGTCCTCGCCGCGTCCTCCGCGCGCGCCTCGGCCGAGCGCGCCTCCTTCAGCCAGCGGGCCATTGGCTCCCTCCCCTGTCGCCTGGGCCGCCCGGCGGGGCGGCCCGGCTACCTCCGCCCGGCGGGCGGGCGGTGTCAAGGCGGGGCGTTCAGGGAGCGACGGGCTCGATGAGGCCGGGGTCGTCGTCCTTCACGCCGTTGACGCGGGTTGAAACGGGGTGGGCGGCCCAACTCCCCTCCGGCGCGGGCCGCATGAGGCGGGCGGCGCCCTTGCCCTCCTCCCCCAGCCAGAGGGCGAAGTCGCCGGGGGCGATGGCGAGGGGCGCGCGGTGGTGGATATGGGCGATGTCCGGGCCCGCGGGGACCGTGAGGATGGCGCAGGCGGGGACGGCCTCGCCCTCCGGCCCGCGCCAGACCTCCCAGACGCCGGCGAAGGCGATCAGGGCGCCCTCGGGGGGGCCGTCGGCGCGGCGGACCCAGAAGGGCTGTTTCTTTCCGTCCTCCGCCTTTCGCCATTCGTAGAAGCCGTTGGCGGGGACGAGGCAGCGGCGGTCGCGGGCGGCGGCGCGGAAGGCGGGCTTTTCGGCGACGCTCTCGGCGCGGGCGTTGATGAGCAGGGGGCCGTCGGTCGGGGTCTTCGCCCAGCGGGGGATGAAGCCCCAGCGAAGGGGGGCGAGGCGGCGCTCGCCCTCCTGGCGCAGGACCACGGGGATGTCGGTGGTGGGGCAGATGTTCCAGCGCGGGCCGAGATTGCCGAGGCGGTCGGCCAGCCCCGGCGAGGGGGCGGCGGAGAAATGCTCGAGCACCGCGGATTGCGGGGTGGTGAGGGCGTAGCGTCCGCACATGAGGGGCGGTTTAGCGCGGAGGGCGGGGGCGGGGAAGAGCCGGGGGGGCGGAGCGGGTTTGCCGGCGGCGGCCGCCTTACTTCGCAAACGATGCCGGCAGTGCGCGCGCGCCAGAAATTGGGGCCATGTCCGCATTGCGTGTTGAAGGCGGGGCAACGGCATGGAACATAGTGAGAACATCCAAGTTCCACTCGAGGTGTTCCATGGACCCGGCCCGCT
>JBNJGE010000182.1:0-6891 GCA_051747505.1 Pseudomonadota bacterium
CACGCGCGCCATCCGGGAGTATCAGCGCGACCATGGCCTGCCCGTGGACGGCCTGGCTTCCTATGAACTGGCCAATCACATCGACCGGACGCTGGCGGGTTGACCGCCGGCCGGCGGATCCGTCCTGAAAACCCAGGGCGTCCCGCAATGGAAATGGATCGGGAAACATGAGTCGCAACACTCTTTACCTGCTGATCGGCCTTCTCATCGCCGCTGTGCTTGTGGTCGGATATTTCTACTATCAGGAGAGTCAGAGCGGGGTCGAAATCGACATCGGCGAGGGCGGCGTGAAGATCGACGGGAACTAGCCGATCCGGTTCGCGGTCGGTCCTGACGGGGACCGTTCCGCGCGGGGCGCCGTCGGCCATGTCGCCGTCGAGTTCGTTCAACAGATCGGCAGAGCGCTGCCGGCGGAGGTAATGCCATGTCTCTCGGGACCATTCTCATCATCATTCTGGTCATCTTCCTGCTCGGCGGCTTCAGCGGCCGCTTCGGCGGATATGGCTACGGCTTCGGGCATGGCGGGATCGGGGTGATAGGCGTCCTGATCGTCGTCCTGCTCGTCCTGGTCCTGACCGGCCGCCTCTGAGGCGGCCGGGACCGGCGGACGCCGTTTCGATCCGCGGCGGCCGCCAGCGGGAGCGCATGCGGGCGGGGAGCTCGGCGCAGACGCCGGGAACCGCCTGCATGGCCCGCGTTCCGACCCTGGACGCCCCGCGCGCGGGGCGTGCGGAGCCGATCGTTGCAAACGGGACTCGGTCGGGCCCATTCGGCCTTCCATATCCGGCGCCCCTGTCGCGCCCTCTACCCAACAATTTGCGCCGTCCCTATAGTGGCGGCGCAACAGGGGCGAGAGGAACCGACATGCGCTGCCCGTTCTGCGGAAACACCGAGACCCAGGTGAAGGACTCGCGCCCGGCGGAGGACCATGTGGCCATCCGCAGGCGGCGCTTCTGCCCCGCCTGCGGGGGGCGCTTCACGACCTATGAGCGGGTGCAGCTTCGCGACCTGACGGTGGTGAAGAAGAACGGCCGGCGCGAGGATTTCGACCGCGACAAGCTCGCCCGCTCCATCCGCATCGCGCTGCAGAAGCGGCCGGTGGAGGCCGAGCGGGTGGAGCAGATGATCTCGGGCATCGTGCGACGGCTGGAGAGCAAGGGGGAGAGCGACATCCCCTCCGACGAGATCGGGCAGATCGTGATGGAGGCGCTCTCGCGCATCGACGCGGTCGGGTATGTGCGCTTCGCCTCCGTCTACAAGAACTTCCAGGAGGCCGACGACTTCGAGGAGTTCGTGGCCGAGCTGCGCCCGCCCGCGCCGTCCGAAGGGGCCTGAGGGCGGCCGCGACGGAGGGGCCGCATGGCGTCGGAGGCCGATCTTCGCTGGATGCGCGCCGCGCTGGGGCTGGCGCGGCGCGGGCTGGGGCGCGTGGCGCCCAACCCGGCGGTGGGCTGCGTGATCGTGAAGGATGGGCGGCTGCTGGGGCGCGGCTGGACCGGGCCCGGCGGGCGGCCGCATGCCGAGGCGGTGGCGCTGGCGCAGGCGGGGGAGGCCGCGCGGGGAGCCGCCGCCTATGTCTCGCTGGAGCCCTGCGCCCATCACGGCAAGACGCCGCCCTGCGCGGACGCGCTGGCGGCGGCGGGGGTGGCCCGGGTGGTCGCCGCCCATGAGGACCCGGACCCGCGGGTGCGCGGGCGCGGGCTGGCGCGGCTGCGCGAAGCCGGGATCGAGGTGGAGACGGGCGTGCTGGAGGGCGAGGCGCGCGCGCTCAACGCGGGCTTTCTCTCGCGCCATGAGCGGGGGCGGCCCTTCGTGACGCTGAAGCTGGCGGGGAGCCTCGACGGGCGCATCGCCACCGCCTCGGGCGACAGCCGGTGGATCACGGGGGAGGAGAGCCGCCGGCGCGTGCATCTGATGCGCGCGGAGGCGGACGCGATCCTGGTGGGGATGGGCACGCTGCGCGCGGACGACCCGGGGATGGACGTGCGCCTGCCGGGGCTGGAGGAGCGCAGCCCCCTGCCCGTCCTGCTCGACCCGGAGCTGAGCACGCCCCCGGGCGCAAAGCTGGTGGCGCGCGCCGGGGCGCGGCCGCTGCTGATCCTGCACGGGCCCGGCGCGGCCCCGGAGCGGGCCGAGGCGCTGGCGCGGCCGGGGGTGGAGCTGGCCGAGGCGCCCCCCGGCCCCGGCGGGCTGGACCTGGCCGCCGTCATGGCGGCGCTGGCGGCGCGGGGCGTGACCCGCGTGTTCTGCGAGGGCGGCGGACGGCTCGCCGCCGGGCTGATCCGGGCGGGGCTCGCCGACGAGGTGGTGTGGTTCACCGGCGGCGCGGCCATCGGGGCCGAGGGGCTTCCGGCGCTGGGCGGGCTGGGGCTGGACCGGCTGGCGGAGGCGCCGCGCTATGTCTGCACGGGGCTGCGGAGCGTGGGCGGGGACGCGATGGCGGTCTGGCGGCCGGCCTGAGAGGCTTGCCGCGCGCGGCGCGGCGGTCTAGGTCCGCGGCGAGCGCAGGCAGGAGGAGCGACGGCCATGTTCACCGGGATCGTGACGGATGTGGGCGAGATCGAGCGGGTCGAGCAGGCCGGCGACCTGCGCGCGCGCATCCTGTGCAGCCCGGCCACGGCCGCGGCCGATCTCGGCGCCTCCATCGCCTGCGACGGGGTCTGCCTGACGGTGGTGGAACGGGGCGAGACGGCCGAGGGGCGCGGCTGGTTCGAGGTGGACGTCTCGGCCGAGACGGTCTCGAAAAGCACGCTGCGGGATTGGAAGCCGGGGGCGCGCGTGAACCTCGAGCGCTCCCTGCGCGTCGGCGACGAGCTGGGCGGGCACATCGTCACCGGCCATGTGGACGGGACGGCCGAGATCGTCTCGGAGACGGACGAGGGCGACTCCACCCGCATCCGCTTCCGCGCGCCGCCGGGCCTCGCGAAGTTCATCGCCCCCAAGGGCTCGGTCGCGCTGGCCGGGACCTCGCTGACGGTCAACGAGGTGGAGGGGGACGTGTTCGGCGTGAACCTGATCCCCCACACCAAGCAGGTCACCAACTGGGGCGAGCGCAGGCCCGGCGACCGCGTGAACCTGGAGATCGACACCCTGGCCCGCTACGTCGCCCGCCTCAAGGAGGCGGAGGCCGGCTGAACCGGCCCCCGCGGGCGCTCACTCCGTCATCGCGCCGTAGACCATGTCGCGCAGCAGGGCGCGCACCGGCACGCGGGCGGGCGGCGACTGCATCATGTAGATCACGGTCATGTCCGTCTGCGGGTCGTTCCACCAGTAGGTGCCCGCGGCGCCGCCCCAGTAGTATTCGCCGGGATTGCCGTTGGCCGGCGCCACGCCCTTCTCCAGCCGCACGCCGAAGCCGAGGCCGAAGCCGTAGCCCGGGCCGGGGAGGTAGTATTTCCCCGGCGCGATCCGCTCGCCCAGATGGTCGGACGTCATCCAGGCGACCGTCTCGGGGCTCAGCAGGCGCGCCCCGTCCAGCTCTCCGCCGTTGAGCAGCATTTCGGCGAAGCGGGCGTAGTCGCGCACGGTGGAGACCAGGCCGCCGCCGCCGGATTCATAGGCGCGCGCCTCGCGCGGGTCGAACATGTCGAAGTCGCCGATCTTGGCATGCTCCTCGAAGGGCTCGGCGATGCGGTCGTGGCGCGCCTCGTCCTCATGGTAGAAGGCGGTGTCCTCCATGCCCAGCGGCTGGAACACCATCTCGTCGAGCGCCTCGCCCAGCGGCTTGTCCGTGACGACCTCGACGACCGTGCCCAGCACGTCGGTGGCGCGGGAGTATTCCCAGGCGGTGCCCGGCTGATGCTCCAGCGGCAGGCCGGCGAGCTGGCGGGCGGACTCCAGACCGGTCATGGAGGTGTCGCCGACGCCGGCCTCCTTGTAGGCCTCCCGCGCGGGGCCCGCGCCGAAGAAGCCGTAGGTCAGCCCGGAGCTGTGGCGCAGCAGGTCCTGGATGGTGATCGGCCGGCGGGCGGACTCGCGCCCCTCCTCCGTGGCCACCTCCATCTCCTCGAACTCGGGGATGTAGGCGTGCAGCGGATCAGCCAGCGACAGACGCCCCTGCTCCACCAGCATCATGATCGCCACGGAGGTGATCGGCTTGGTCATCGAGTAGATGCGGAAGATGGCGTCCTCGCGCATCTCCGGCCCGTCGGGGCGGAGATCGCCGAGCGTCGAGAGATGGGCCACCTGGCCCTCGCGCGCGACATAGATGATGGCGCCGGGCATGTCGCCCGCCTCGATCTTCTCGCGGAAGCGGGCGTCGAGGGCCTCCAGCGCCTCGGGGTCAAAGCCCAGCGATTCGGGCTCGGCGTCCGGCAGCGGCTCGGCGGCGTGGGCCGGCGCGGCCAGCGCCAGCGCGGCGGCCAGAAGACCGGCGGAAAGGGGTTTCATGAGCGTCTCCTCCCTGTGCCTGTCGGCCCCGTCCGGGCGGGGCCCGATCAGGATACGCGCATGGCGCCGGGCGGGGAACGGCGCCGTGCCGCGCGCTGGAAACCCCGGCGCATCCGTAATAAGTCCGGGCCGGACAAGCGGTCAGGGACGGGGCGCGCGCGCATGAGCGAACAGGACTATTCCGACGCCATCTCCTCGGTGGAGGAGATCCTGGAGGACGCGCGCAACGGGCGCATGTTCATCCTGGTCGATCACGAGGACCGCGAGAACGAGGGCGACCTGGTCATCCCCGCCCAGATGGCGACCCCCGACGCGATCAACTTCATGGCCATGCACGGGCGCGGGCTGATCTGCCTGTCCCTGACGGGGGAGCGGATCGACCAGCTGGGCCTGTCGCTGATGGCCTCCAACAACCAGTCGCGCCACGAGACGGCCTTCACCATCTCCATCGAGGCGCGGGAGGGGGTGACCACGGGCATCTCCGCCCATGACCGGGCGCGCACGATCGCGGCGGCGATCGATCCGCGCTCCGGCCCCTCGGACATCGCCACGCCGGGCCATGTCTTTCCGCTGCGCGCGAAGGAGGGCGGCGTGCTGGTGCGCGCGGGGCACACCGAGGCCGCGGTGGACGTGGCGCGGCTCGCGGGGCTCAACCCCTCCGGCGTGATCTGCGAGATCATGAAGGAGGACGGGTCCATGGCCCGCCTGCCCGACCTGATCTCGTTCGCGCAGCACCACGGGCTGAAGATCGGCACGATCTCCGACCTGATCGCGTATCGCCGGCGCCACGACAACCTGGTGCGGGAGGCCGCGGCGCGGCCCATCTCCTCCCGCCACGGGGGGGAGTGGCTGCTGCGGGTCTTCGCCGACGAGCCGGAGGGGGGCGAGCATCTGGCGCTGAGCAAGGGGGACCTGACCGCCCCCGGCCCGGTGCTGGTGCGCATGCATGTGCTGGACCCGCTGGCGGATGTGCTGGAGGCCTCGCCGGGGCGCACCGGCCAGCTTCACGGCGCGATGGAGGAGATCGCGCGGCAAGGGCGCGGGGTGGTGGTGCTGCTGCGCGACTTCTCCCCCGGGCGGCTGTCCTCGATGGTCGAGGGCGCGGCCCCGGGCGCCTCGGGCTCGGCCCTGCGCCATTACGGCATCGGCGCGCAGATCCTGGCCGCGCTGGGCGTGCACGAGATGGAGCTTCTGACCAATTCCGGGGCGCCGAGGGTGGTGGGGCTGGAGGGCTACGGCCTGTCCATCGCCGGCACGCGCCCCATCCCGGCGCCGGAGAACTGAGCGATGGCGAGCAACCAGGGCGAGGGCGGGCTGGAGACCCCGCGTTTCGAGGGCGAGGGGCCGCGGCTGCTGCTGGTGGCGGCGCCGTTCTACCGCGGGATCGCCGACGACCTGATCGCGGGCGCGCGGGCGGAGATCGAGGCCGCGGGCGGGACGCACGAGCTGGTCGAGGTGCCCGGCGCGCTGGAGATCCCCGCCGCGATCCGGCTGGCGGCGCGCGGGGGCGGCTTTGACGGCTTCGTGGCGCTGGGCTGCGTGATCCGGGGCGAGACCTACCATTTCGAACTGGTCTGCAACGAGAGCGCGCGCGGGATCACCGAGCTGACGCTGGAGGGGCTGGCGATCGGCAACGGGATCATCACCACCGAGACCGTGGAGCAGGCAGAGGCCCGGGCCGATCCGGGGCGGCTGAACAAGGGCGGCGGAGCGGCGGCGGCGGCGCTGCATCTGATCGCCCTCGCCCGCCGTTTCGGGGGGTGATAAGAGCGCAGATCCCGACCGAATCCTGTCACCGGAAGCCCATGCCCCGCAGCCCGTCCATACCGAAGGAGGAGCGCCGCCTGATGCGCTCGGCCGCGCGCCTCGCCGCCGTGCAGGCGCTCTTTCAGATGGAGGCCTCGCATGCCGACTGGCGCGCGGTGCTGCGCGAGTTCGAGACGCACCGCTTCGGGCAGGAGATCGAGGGCGAGCAGTACCGCGAGGCCGAGCCGGAGCTGTTCCGCCACATCGTCGAGGCGGCGGTGAGCCGGCAGGCCCAGATCGACCAGGCGGCGCATCGCGCGCTGTCGGCGGCCTGGCCGATCCACCGGCTGGACCCGATCCTGCGCGCGGTGCTGCGCGCGGCGGGGGCCGAGCTGCTGGAGGGGTCGGACACGCCCGCCAAGGTGGTCATCAACGAGTTCGTGGACGTGGCGCGAGCCTTCTTTCCGGAGGGGAAGGAGCCGGGCTTCGTCAACGCGGTGCTGGACAAGATGGCGCGGGAGGCGCGGCCGGCGGACTTCCGCTGAGGCGGGGCGCCGGGCGGCGAAGTCCCTTTTTCGCGAACGCTGACGGCAGTGCGGGCGCGCCAGAAATTGGCGCGCGGGCGCCGGCAAATCTGATTTTCACCTTTGATTGGAGGTATACTTGGGAATTAGGGTCAGGACCCATAACGCCCTGAGGGATTCCCATGGCGACTTCGGCGTGATTCACTCCTATTGAGGAGGATGCGCCCATGAC
>JBNJGE010000183.1:0-6870 GCA_051747505.1 Pseudomonadota bacterium
GACGGATTTACAGTCCGTTGCATTTGACCGCTCTGCCACCCCTCCACAGGGCGCGTCGCGGGGTGTAAGGCGAGCGGCGGGGGACGTCAACCCGGCCTCGGCCGGAAAAACGGCCCCCCGCCTCCGCCCGTCCGCCCCGCCAGCCGAAAGGCCCGTCCCATGGCCGACCGCCCCCGCCCCGGCCGCCGCCGACCCGGCCCTCGCCCCGACCCGCGCCACGCCGGCCCCGGCGGGCGCGAGGGCCCCGCGACCGTCTGGCTGTTCGGCCTTCACGCCGTCCGCGACGCCCTGCTCAACCCGCGCCGCGACCGCCGCCGCCTGATCCTCACCCGCAACGCCGCCCAGCGCCTGGGCGAGGAGGCAATCGCCACCGGCGGCCTTGACCCGGAGATCGCCGACCCCCGCAAATTCCCCGCCCCCCTCGACCCGCAATCCGTCCACCAGGGCGCGGCGCTGGAGGTCATGCCCCTGGACTGGGGCCCGCTCGAGCAGGTCTGCGCCCCCCGCTCCCCGGCCGATCTCGTCGTGCTGCTCGACCGCGTCACCGACCCCCACAATGTCGGCGCCGTCCTGCGCTCGGCGGAGGTGTTCGGCGCCCGCGCCGTCGTCGCCCCCTTCCGGCACTCGGCGCCCGAGACCGGGGCGCTGGCCAAGACCGCCTCGGGCGCGCTGGAGCGCCAGCCCTATCTGCGCCTGCGCAACCTCGCCGACGCCATGGAGACCCTGCGCGAGCTCGGCTACGCCCTCGTCGGCCTGGACGGAGAGGCCGAGCAGAACCTCGCCCCCGCCGTCGCCGCCTCCCGCGACCGCCCCCTGGCGCTGGCGCTCGGCGCCGAGGGCCCCGGCCTGCGCCAGCGCACGCGCGACACCTGCGACCTGCTCGCCCGCATCCCCTCCGCGGCCGCCTTCGCCTCGCTCAACGTCTCCAACGCCGCCGCCGTGGCCCTCTACGCCGCCCGCAGCGACCGCGGCCCGGCCGAGCCGCCCCCGTGACGCGGGCGCCCGAGTCCGGAAACATTCAGCAACACTTCGTGAGGGACTTTTAAAGCGGCCCCCGCGGCCCCATATTGCGTGATGAGCCAAGGGCGTGGGCTCGCCCGCGCCCGAGACTCACTGTCCCTCGTTCCGAACTCACGCGCCCGCTTCCGAGCGGGCGCTTTTTTGAGCCTCAGCGCGCCACGCGCTCGAAGCGCATGCCCATCCCCTCCAGCGCCAGCGCCTCCCCGACGCCCGAGCGGCGCAGCACCAGCGTGCCGTTGGGCCCCTCCACGATCACGTCCGGCCCGCTGACCCCGTAATCGCCCGCGGTGCGCAGCCCCATCACCGTGAAGATCGCGAGCGACTCGTCGCGGAACTCCAGCCGGCTCATATGGGTCTCGTCCTCGAAGACATGACCCACCAGCTCGGGGTCGCCGCCCGCCGCGATCGCCTCGGCCCGGGCGGCCTCCCGCGCCGCCGCCAGCGCCGCGCGGATCTCCCCCTCCCGGGCGGCCACGGCCTCGCCCCAGGCGTCCCGCACGCCCTGGGGCGCCAGCGCCAGACCCGCCTGCGCCGGCAGCGCGTCCCCGAGCGCCTCCAGCCCCGCCTCGCTGTCGGGCAACGCGGCGAGCTCCTCGCGGAAGGCCGGCAGCGCCGCCTCCCCGATCGCCCCCAGCCGCGCCGAGACCCGTCCCCGCCAGGCCTCCCGCGCCTTTTCCTCCGCTTGCTCCTGCAACTGCGCGGCCTCCGCCGCGGCCTGCGCGGCGCGGCGCATCCCCTCGGGCGTCTCCGGCTCGGCCTCCAGCGCCCCGGCCGCGGCCTCCAGCCCCTCGGCGGCGATCTCCGCCTGCCGGGCGCGGGCATGGGCGCGCACCTCCGCAAGCCCCTCGTCTCCCAGCACATAGGCGTCAGCCCCGGCCACCGCCTGCTCCACGGCCGTCAGCCGGGCCCCGGCCCCGCCCCGGCCCTGCGCCGCCGAGTCTATGCGCGCCTTCGCCCGCTCGCGGAAGGTCCGGGCCATTTCCTCGTAATGCGTGCGCACGGCCTCCAGCACGGCCTGCGCCCGCGCCTCTCCCAGCAGATGGAACCAGGGATGCCGGGCGCCGCGCGCGATCTCGGCCAGCCGGTCCAGCCCGCCGCGGGTGGCGGGCAGGCCCGCGACCTCCGCCTCCAGCGCCGCCGCGGCGCCTTCGCGCGCCGCCTCCATGCGCGCCTCCAGCCGGGGCCGGATCTCGGCCTCGCGCCGGGCGGGGTCCGTCTCCGCCAGGAGGGCCAGCAGGCGCCCCGCCTCGGGGTCCATCTGTCGCCGGAGGGTCCGGATCCGCTGCGCATCCCGGGGCGGATCGCCGAGAGCCGAAAGGATCTGCAGCAGCTCCACCGAATCCGGACGGGACAGCACCCGCTCCAGGTCGGCCTCCAGCCGATCGGCCTCCTGCCGCGCCGCGCGGGCCTGACGCTCCCCGGCCTGCTCCGCCTCCTGCGCCCGCCGCGCCGCCGCCTGCCGCTCGCGCTCCGCGGCCCGCTCGGCCTCCCGCTCGGCCCGCGCCGCCTCGGCGGCTTGCCGCTCGGCCGCCTGCGCCGTCTCGCGCTCCGCCCGCGCCCGCGCCTTGTCCCGCTCCGAGACGACCCAACGCAGATTGCGCACCATCGCCGAGCGCAGGTCGTAGATCGCCTGGCGGCCCTCCCGGCTTCCGGCCTCGCCCGCGCAGTCATAGACATGCGCGGCCATGGCCTCGACCTCGTCGGAGGACCACTCCAGCGCCGGCGCCCCGAACAGCTCCGCGAAGCCCGGCGCCGCGAAGGCCGCCGGCATCGTGGCCCGCGCCCCCTCCACCGGCTTGACCTGCTCGGACAGGTCCAGCTCCCCCGCCCAGGTCTCCAGCGCCGCGCAGTCCGGGGCCGCAGGCCCCGCCTGCGCCGCCGCGCCCCCCGCCGACATGATTCCGGCCGCGATCATCCCCGCCGCGCGCCGCCGCGCCGCCCATCCCCGGCTCATGGCGCCCTCCCGCCGTCAAAGCCCCGTTCTGACCTGACGTTAACATCGCGACGGCCCGCGCGGAACCGCCCCGGCGCCCGCCCCTTCCCTCCGCGCCCGCGCGCCCCTATGACTCGGGCTCATGAGCGAGACGCACCACACCCCGACCCTCTCCCCCGGCCCCGACGGGCTGCGCCGCATCCTGCGCTCGGTGAAGACCGTCGCCATGGTCGGCGTCTCGCCCAACCCGGTGCGCCCCTCCAACTATGTCGGCCGCTACCTGGACCTGAAGGGATACACGGTCATCCCCGTGAACCCGGTCCATGCCGGCAAGACCCTGTTCGGGCAGGAGGTCCGCGCCTCGCTGGCCGACATCCCCGAAAGCCTCGGCCCCATCGACATGGTGGACGTCTTCCGCCGCTCCGAGGAGGCCGGCGGCGTGGTGGACGAGGCGCTCGAACACCTCCTCGACCGCGGCCTCAAGGTGATCTGGATGCAGATCGGCGTCGCCGACCCCGAGGCCGCCAGGCGCGCCGAGGCGAAGGGCGTGGAGGTGGTGATGAATCTCTGCCCGAAGATGGAGTATCAGCGCCTCTTCGGCGAACTCCGCATGGGCGGGATCAACACCGGCGTCATCTCCTCGAAGCGCCGCTGAGCGCCGCGCGCGGCGTCCGGACGGAGGGCGCCAGGAAGATCGCCCCGATCGCCAGCGCCGCCGCCGCCGCGACCTCCCGAAGCCCCGCCGCCTCGCCGAAGGCCAGCCAGCCGATCGCGAGCATGGTCGGCAGCTCCAGCGCTCCGGTCGCCGCCGCCCGGCTCGGCCCCACGCGCGGCGCGAAGGCGGCGTAGATCAGATGCGGCACGAAGGCCGTCGTCAGCCCCAGCCCGGCGACCGCGACCCAGCCCTCCGCCGATCCCGGAAACGCCGGCGCATCCTGCGCCAGCACGGCCGGCAGCAGCCCCGCCGCCGCGCCCCCGATGAAGGCCGACAGCTTCTCCAGCACGCCCAGCCCCGGCGTCATGGCCGACAGGACCACCACCGCCAGCCCGAAGGTCACGGGAGAGCCGACCGACCACAGCAGCGCGGGGGCCGCGCCGCCGGCCAGCGCCGCAGGCCCCAGCATCAGCGCCGCCGCCCCCAGCACCAGCGCCGCGGCGCCCAGCCCCCGCGCCCCCGGCCGCTGGCCCAGCAGCAGCCAGGCGAAAAGCGCGACGAACAGCGGATAGGACATGTAGACGACCCCCGCCGCGGCCACCGGAACCTGCCGCACCGCCTCCAGGTAGCCGATCCAGCCCAGCCCGACCGCGAGGCCGGCGCCGAACAGCATCGCCCCCTTCCCGCGGCGGTCGCGCTCCAGCGGCGCGAAGGGCGCCAGCGCCAGCGCCGCGAAGCCGAAGCGGTAGAGCGCGATCGCCGCGTCCCCGACACCCATCGCCTGCAGCTCCCGCGCGAACAGCGGCACGAGCCCGAACAGCGCCGCGGCCCCCGCCAGCATCAGCGTGGCTGCGGCCGTCTCGTCGCGGGTTTGGCGCAGCGTCGTCATGGCCGGGGTCTAACCCGTCGCCCCTGCGTGAAGAAAATTCCGAGTTTTCAGAACCTGCGTGAACTGCTTTCATGCAGCCCCATGATACCGCGCCTCGGAACCCACCACCTCGCCGTCCTCGTCGCGCTGGCCGAAACCGGCACGGCCACCGCCGCCGCGGCCCGCCTCGGCCTGACCCAGTCCGCCGTCTCCCACCGCCTGCGCGAGGCCGAGCGCCGCCTCGACCTGCCGCTGGCCCGCCGCGCCGAGGGCCGCCTCTTCCTCACCCCCGAGGGCGAGCGCCTGCGCGAGCTCGCCGCCCGCTTCCTGGGCGACCTCGCCCGCCTGGAGCGCTCCCTCGAGGCCGAGCGCGAGGGCGGCCGCCGCCTGGTCCGCCTCGGCCAGGCCACCTACAGCCGCTTCCACTGGCTTCCCGCCTTCCTCGACAATCTCGCGCAGACCGAGCCCCAGCTGACCGTGGACCTCTCCGGCCGCGCCACCCAGCGCCCCTTCGAGGCCCTGCGCGAGGGCGCGGTGGACGTCTCCACCGTCTATGGCCGCCCCGCCGCCACCTCCCCCTTCCGCTGGATCCGCCTGGGCGCCGACCCGCTGGTGGCGGTCATGTCCCCCGACCACCCGCTGGCCGGGCGCCCCTGGATCGACGGCTCCAATTTCGGGGAGGCGCGCCTCTACACCTACCCCCTCACCGTCGAGCCCGGCTTCGAGTGGGAGGCCCTGCTCGGCCCGCCGGCCGCCCCCCTGCGCCGCATCACGCCGCTGGCCACCCCCGAGGCCGCCATCGACCTTCTGCGCGCCGGCTACGGCGTCGCCCTCTTCAGCCGCTGGGCCATCGCCCCGGAGCTCGCCGACGGCACCCTGACCGCCCGCCCCTACGGCCCCGACGGCATGTCGCTGGACTGGTGGGCCGTCCTGCGCGCCGACGAGCCCGAGGACTCCCCGGCCGAGCGCCTCGCCGCCGCCCTCGTCGCCTGGGCCGCCCGCCACGAGCGCCCGCTGGCCACCCTGGGCTTCGAGACCGACC
Organism: Pseudomonadota bacterium; assembly: GCA_051747505.1. Classification (GTDB taxonomy): domain Bacteria; phylum Pseudomonadota; class Alphaproteobacteria; order Rhodobacterales; family Rhodobacteraceae; genus Albimonas. Next base: position 5,519 of record JBNJGE010000183.1, read on the forward strand.
CCGACGCCTGACCCCGAATCCTCGCCCGGCCGCCCGACGTTCCGTTCCGCCGCCGTTCATCTCCGCCGCGGCACGCTTTTTTCATGAACCGCCGCGCCGCCGCCCTGGCCCTCCTGCTGGCCGCCGCCCTTCTCTCCGCCTGCGCCGGCCAGCGCGGGGTGGCCGAGTTCGCCGCCTTCCGCGACGCCGTCGCCCAGACCCGCACCACCTCCGACGCCGTGCTCGACCGCGTCGCCGCCGCCGAGCGCCGCCTCTGGCGCTGGTGCGCCAACTACCCCGAGCTCGCCGCGCAGGCCGATTTCGACCCCCAGGCCTGCAAGCGCTTCGTCCCCGGCCAGACCCGGTTCAAGCTCTCCCACGTCCCCTATCTGGTGGAGGCCGACGACCCGCCCGCCGCCGCCGCCTTCCGCCGCACCATCGCCGCGGTGGACGCCTACGCCGCCGCCCTCGACGGCGTGGCCTCGGGCGCCGCGGCCGAGAGCATCGCCGCGCGCATGGACGGGCTCGCCGGCATCGCCGCCCAGGCCGCCGCCCTGCCCGCCGCGGCCCCCCTCGCCCCGGTCGCCGGCCTCGCCGCGCAGATCTCGGGCATCAACGACAACATCGCCGCCCTCTCGCCCCTCGCCTCCGCCCTCGTCGCCATCCCCCTGCGCGAGCGCTTCCGCGACGAGCTTCTGGACAGGGCCCCCCTCCTGCGCGCGGCGCTGGACGGCGTCATCCAGGCCACCCCGACCCTGTTCGACACCCTGCTGGCCGCCCAGATCGTCGCCGCCCCCCCGGGCCAGGACCCGGAGGTGGAGGAGATCGAGCGCCAGCGCGTCCTGCTCGCCAACTGGGTCGTCATGCTCCAGGCCGCGCAGACCGCGCTCGACCGCGCCGTGGCCGCCGCCGGCAGGGACGGCGACGCCGCCGGCCTGCTCCAGAGCGGCCGCACCCTGGCCGAGGCCGCGCGCGAGGCCCGCCGCGCGCTCGCCGGCGAAGACTGATCCGGACCGCCTGACACGGGAGCCCCCACATGGACGAGTTCGACCGCGTCCGCCACATGCTCGCCGCCGCCAACAAGTCCTGGCGGGCGGCCGACAAGGCCGGCGACGCCGAGGAGGCCCGGCGCATCGAGGACGCCCTCATCACGCCCCTGAAAAGCCGCCTCGCCGGCCTCGTCCTCGCCGCCGAGGCCGAGCACGCAGCCCGCATCACCGAGATCGGGGCCGAGGTCGAGGCCGCCCTGCGCGGGCTGGAGGGCCGCATCAGGTCCGCCTTCCTCGACGACCTGCGCAAGGCCGCGAAGAAGGCGCTGCTCGGCCCGAAGGACGACGAGGTCACCGACTTCGCCGACCTCGTGAAATCCTGGA
>JBNJGE010000184.1:0-6861 GCA_051747505.1 Pseudomonadota bacterium
CTTGCCGGCCAGCGGCACGCCGAGGCTCTGCAGCCGCGTGGCCGTCCCCCGCTCCACCACGCCGCGCATCATGGAGGTGAGCTGGTAGGCCGTCACCGGGTCCATGATCAGCCGCTTGTCGGGGACTGGCCAGGGCGGGGATGCGTCCGGGTCGTAGGGCGCGCGGCAGTCGGGGCATTCCCGCGTGTCCTGGCGCAGGATGGTCTCGCCGCGGCGATCCTGCGCCCGGTCCACCAGCGTCGGCTCCACCCGCCAGCCGCCATTGGCGAACATGGCGTAGGCCGCGACCATGTCCCAGAGCGTCGTCTCCCCCGCCCCCAGCGCGTAGCTCAGATGCGCAGGCATGTCCTCGTAGACGCCGAAGCGCTCGGCATACTCCCCCACCGTGTCCATCCCGATCGCCCGCGCGAGCCGCACCGTCATCACGTTGCGCGACTGCTCGATCCCGACCCGCATGGGCGCGGGGCCATAGAACTTCTGTGACGCGTTGCTGGGACGCCAGAGCTCCCGGGCGCCTGTGTCGATGGTGACGGGCGCGTCCAGGATAACCGTGGAGGGCGTGTAGCCATTGTCCAGCGCCGCGGCGTAGACGAAGGGCTTGAAGGCCGACCCCGGTTGACGCTCCGCCTGCGTGGCGCGGTTGAAGACCGAGTCGTCGAAGCTGAAGCCCCCCTGAAGCGCCAGAACCCGCCCCGTCACCGGATCCATGGCCATGAAGGCCCCCTGCAGCTCCGGCACCTGCCGCAGCGCCCAGGTCGGGTCGCCGCCCTCCTCCTCCGGCGGCTCCTGCGATACGAGGATCACGTCGCCGACCTCGAACAGGTCCTCGGGACTGTTGGGCCTCGGCCCCAAAGAGCCGTTCTCCCGCCGCGGCCGCGCCCACTGCGCATCGCGCACGAACAGGAAATGCCCGTCCGCATCGTCCGGCACGCCCTCCACTCCGATGCGCGCGCTGGACTCGCCAAGCTCGAGCACCACCGCCGGCCGCCAGCCGGCAATGTCCCGCGGCGCCTTCGCTTCGCCCAGCGCCTCGCGCCAGGCCTCCTCGCTTTCCAGCGCCGGCTGCGGGATCCTGGCCACCGGCCCGCGCCAGCCGCCGCGCTCCCGGTCCCAGCTCTCCAACCGGTCGCGCAGCGCGCGCGCTGCGGTCGCCTGCAGCTCGGGGTCGAGCGTGGCGCGGATGGTCAGGCCGCCCCCCTCCACCATCTCCGCGCCCAGCCGATCGCTGAGCTGGCGGCGGATCTCCTCGGAGAAGTAGCCGCGCTCCGGAACCTCCGGCAGCGTCGGCTCCAGCGTGCCGTCCAGAACCGTGTCGAGCGGCGCTGTCACCGCGGTCTCGTACTCGGCCTCCGTAATGAAGCCGTTGCGCCGCATCTGGCCCAGAACATAGGCGCGCCGGTCCAGCGCCGCCTCGCGGTTCTCCACCGGGTGCAGGTTGGAAGGCGCCTTGGGCAGCGCCGCCAGATAGGCCGCCTCGGCCACCGTGAGCGCCTCCAGCGGCTTGCCGAAATAGTTGGCCGCCGCCGCCGCCACCCCGTAGGCCCGCGCGCCCAGGTAGATCTCGTTGAGGTAAAGCTCCAGAATCCGGTCCTTGCTCAGCACCTGCTCGATGCGCGTGGCGAGGATGATCTCCTTGAACTTGCGCTCGAAGCTCCGCTCGCTCGACAGCAGGAAGTTCTTCATCACCTGCTGCGTGATGGTGGAGGCCCCGCGCAGCCGCCCGCCCCCCACATAGTCGAACACGGCGGAGACGATGCCGATCGCGTCGAAGCCGGCGTGCTCGTAGAAATTGCGGTCCTCGGCCGCGATGAAGGCCTTCTTGACCACATCCGGGATCTCGTCGATGGGCGCGAAGACCCGCCGCTCGGTCAGGTACTCGGCCAGGATCCGCCCTTCGCGGTCATACACGCGCGAGATGGTCGCCGGCTGGTATTCCGCGAGGCTCTGGTGATCCGGCAGCTCGGCGCCGTAGATCGCGATCAGCAAGCCCAGCCCGCCAAGGCCGAACACGGCGCCGATGGACAGAAGGCTGAAAAGCCAGGCCAGAAATCGCGTCATGACGTTCCGATCCGTGCGACTCGCGCGCCCGCGGGCGACGCGACCATAATGACAGACGCGGCGCGGCGACAGGGCCCCTCACCGCGCCGCGAGCCGCCCGCCCGGCCCGCCGCGCCAGGCCTCCAGCCCCTCCAGCACGGCCTGCGCCGCCTCCCGCCTCCAGGCCGGGTCGCGCATCCTCGCAAGGTCGTCCGAATTGGTCAGAAAGCCCAGCTCCAGCAGGGCCGAGGCGATCCGGGGCGACTTGAGCACCCGGAAGCCCGCCTGCGCGTGCTCGCGCCCGCGCAGCATCGGCGTCGCCGCGCCCAGCGCCTTCGCGAGCCGCCCCCCGAGCCGGCGGGAGGCGCGGTTGGTGGCGCGGCGGGACAGCTCCACCACCGCACGGGCCACGTCGTCGGGCTCCCCGGACAGTTCCGTGCCCGCCGTGACGTCGGCCTGGTTCTCGTACATCGCCAGCGCCCGGGTCTGCGCGTCCGAGGCGGTGGCCGCGAGCGTGAACACCGACGCCCCCTCCGCGTCCCCCCGCGCCACCGTGTTGGCATGGATCGAAAGAAACGCCTCGGCCCCGGCGGCCTCCGCGCGCCCGACCCGCTCGCGCAGACCCAGATAACGATCGTCTTCCCGCGTGAGCGCCGCGCGCCAGCGCCCATCGGCCGCGATCTCGGCGGCCAGCGCGCGGGCGAACACCAGCACGATCTCCTTCTCCACCGTCTCGCCGCGCACCGCGCCGGGGTCCATGCCGCCATGACCGGGGTCGATCATGACCAGCGGACGGGGATCCCCGGGGGAGGCGGGCGGCGAGGCGGGGACAGGCCCGTCCGGCCAGCCCGTCCGGCTCATGCCGTCAGCCGGCGCGATCGCCAGCCGCAGCCGGGCGCCGTCGGCCGTGCGCGTCATCACCCCCTCCGCGAGGCGGGCGGGGCGGGCGAGTTCAAAGACGACGCGCGCGCGCCCCGGCGCCGCCAGGCCTGAGCGGACCGCCGCGACCAGCCCGCCGGGGGGCGGCTCAGGCGGCGCCGGCGCCTTCCCGGCCTCCAGGTCGACGACCAGCCGCGGCGGCCCCTCCAGAGCAAAGACCCGCCAGCCCCCGGGCGCCGAGAGCTCCAGCGCCGCGCGCGTCGCCCCCTGGGCGTGGCGCAGCCCGATCGCGCGAAGCTCCGCCGCCACGGCCTGTCCGGCCCCCGCGACGACGGCCAGCGCCGCGGCGAGAACGGCGATGCGGAACCGGCGCGGCAACACGGACCCCACCCTCCTGCCCGGGAAAACACGCGGCCAACACGCGCACGGCCTTTGCGATTGTCAAGCGCCGCAACGGGCGTCTATAGTGCGCCTGCTGCCGTCTGCGGAGGACGCGACATTCGCGCCGGAGGCGAGCAGAGCCGAAGACCGAAGGTTTCTCGGATGACGCGCCGGGCGACGCGGCGGGAATTGCACCCCGCCGGTCCTGCCCGAAAGGGGCCGGCGCGACCCCGAACAAGGCGGGACCGCTGACGCCTCCCGCCCCCGATTGCGACCGCGCCGCGGGTGATTCCGGGCGCGAGTTTGGAGACCACCGCGCGATGACCTGCCCGCACCGGATCGGCCCAGAGGGAGGCGGCGCCTTGGCGCCCGCCGCCCGCGGCGCCGGCGCGGGCGGCCTGCGCGCATGCAATGAGACCGCCGCGCCCCCCCTCGGCCCGCCCTCCGCGGACCCGGCGGCGCGAGGGACGAGCCGGCGGCGCTGGAGATCATGGCGAAGAAAATGCTCATCGACGCGACGCACCCGGAGGAGACCCGGGTCGTCGTCGCGGACGGAAACAAGGTAGAGGATTTCGACTTCGAGTCGGCGTCCAAGAAACAGATCGCCGGCAACATCTACCTCGCGAAGGTGACCCGGGTGGAGCCGTCCCTGCAGGCGGCCTTCGTCGAATATGGCGGCAATCGCCACGGCTTCCTCGCCTTCTCGGAGATCCATCCGGACTACTACCAGATCCCCCGGGCCGATCGCGAAGCGCTGATCGCCGAGGAGGAGGCCGAGGCCCGCCGCCGCGCCCAGGCGGAGGACGAGAGCGCCGCCCCGCGCAAGCGCAGCCGCAAGCGCGCCGCCAAGGCGGAAACGCCCGAGACCGCCGGGGAGACTTCGGCGGAGGGCGAGAAGGCGGATGCGTCGAAGACCTCCGACAAGGCTCCGGAGGCAGAGTCCGACGCCTCGAAGGCCGGGCAGGCTGCCGAGGAGCCGGCGCCGAAGGCGCCCGCCGAGGCGGGCGGCCAGGCCCCGGCTGCCGCGGAGGCTGAGGACGCTCCCAAGGCGGACGACGACGCCGGACCGTCGGAGACGCACGCCGAGCCCAAGAGCGAAGCGGAGACCTCCGAAGCGCCCGGGCCCGACGATGACGAAGAGACCGGCGAGGAGGGCGGCTCGCGCACGCTTTCCGAGAGCGCCGGCGCGGATGACGAGGAGCGGGTCGAAGAGGACTACGCGCCCGACGCGGAGTCCGCCTCGGCAAGGGAGACCGCCGGTCAGCCGGCTTCCGATCGCAAGACCGGGAATGCGGCCGAGACGGCGGAGAAACCCGCCGAAGCCGAAGCTCCCTCCTCCCCCGCCGCGAACGATGAGCCTGCCACGGCCGAGACCGCCGAAAGCGGCTCGGAGGAGGCGCAGGAGGCCGCTTCCGATAACGGCGAGGACGACGAAGGCGAGGGCTCGGCCGCCGACCGCCGCCGCCGTCGCTCCCGCCGCGGCGGGCGCTCGCGCCGCTCCCGTCGCGCCCGCTCCCGCGGGTCGGAGTCCGAGGCGGAGAGCTCCGCCGAGGGCGAGGAGCCCGCGCCGGCCGAGCCGCGCGCCGAGGGCGCCGGGGCGGAGCCTGCGGCCGAGACGGAATCCGAGGAGGCCGGCGAGGAGATCTCCACGCGCCGCGCCTTCCAGCGTCGCTACAAGATCCAGGAGGTGATCAAGGTCCGGCAGATCATGCTGGTCCAGGTCGTCAAGGAGGAGCGCGGCAACAAGGGCGCCGCGCTGACCACCTACCTCTCGCTCGCCGGCCGCTACTGCGTGCTGATGCCCAACACCGCCCGCGGCGGCGGCATCTCCCGCAAGATCACCAACGCCGCCGACCGCAAGAAGCTCAAGGACATCGCCTCCGAGCTCGAGGTGCCGAAAGGCATGGGCCTGATCATCCGCACCGCCGGCGCCAAGCGCACCGGGCAGGAGATCCGGCGCGACTACGAATACCTCCTGCGCCAGTGGGAGCGGATCCGCGAAACCACGCTGAAATCCGTGGCCCCCACCCTGATCTACGAGGAAGGCAGCCTCATCAAGCGCGCCATCCGCGATCTCTACGCCTCCGGCATCGAGGAGATCGTGGTGGAGGGTGAGGAAGGCTGGCGCGAGGCGCGGGACTACATCTCCATGCTGATGCCGGGCCACGCCGACAACGTCGTGCGCCACCGCGACCCCGTCCCCCTCTTCGCCAAGCACGGGGTGGAGCAGGAGCTCGCCTCCCTTTTCGACCCCACGGTGCGGCTGAAATCGGGAGGCTACCTCGTCATCGGCGTGACCGAGGCGCTGGTGGCCATCGACATCAACTCCGGCAAGTCGACCAAGGAAGGCTCGATCGAGGACACCGCCCTCAAGACCAACCTGGAGGCGGCCGACGAGATCGCCCGCCAGCTCCGCCTTCGCGACCTGGCCGGCCTGATCGTCATCGACTTCATCGACATGGACGACCCGAAGAACAACCGGGCCGTCGAGCGTCGCATGAAGGACAAGCTCAAGAGCGACCGCGCCCGCATCCAGCTCGGCCGCATCTCCGCCTTCGGGCTGATGGAGATGAGCCGCCAGCGCCTGCGCCCCGGCATGCTGGAGGCCACGACCCAGCCCTGCGCCCATTGTCACGGGACCGGACTGGTGCGCGCCGACCACAGCCTCGCGCTCGCCATCCTGCGCCAGGCGGAGGGCGAGGCGGCCCGCAACCGCGCGCCGGAACTCCTGATCCGCGCCCCCATGGGCGTGGCGAGCTACCTGCTCAACGACAAGCGCGACCACCTCACCGGGCTCGAGGGCCGCTTCGGCGTGGTCCTGCGAGTGGAGGCCGACCCCAACATGGTCTCCCCCGAATTCTCGGTGGAGCGGGTGAAGACCCCCACGCGCAAGCCCGCCCCGGCCGCGGCCGTGACGGCGCTGTCGGTGCTGCCGCCCGACCTCGAGGAGGTCGAGGAGGCGGAGGTGGCCGAGGCCCTGCCCGACGCGGTCGCGAAGAAGGCCCCGGCGGAGGAGACCCCCGGCGAGGCCGAGGCAAGGGAAGCCGCGGAGGAGGAGAACGGCCGCCGTCGCCGCGGCCGCCGCGGAGGCCGGCGCCGCAAGCGCGCCACGGGTACGGAAGGCGAGGCTTCCGCCGAGGCGGAGACCGAAGGCAAGCCTGCGGCCCAGGAAGCCGAGGCGGAGAAGCCGGCCGAAGTCGAGGGCGAGGAAGCTCCTGCGGCGCTGGCCGAGGAGACCCCCGCTGCCGATATCCCGGCCCCGAAGCGCACCCGCCGCCGCCGCAAGCCGCGCAAGAGCGAGTCCGCGGAGGCAGCGGAGGCGGCCGCGCCTACGGCGCCCCAGGAGTCCCCTGCTGAAACGGCCGGGCCCGCCGAGGAGGCGGAAGTCGGGACCGCGGCGATGGAGACGGAAGAGGGCGCGCCCGCGACCGGCCCGGAAGCGGAGGAGGCCGCGGAGCCGAAAGCGGCCGCCGAACCCGCCGCTGTCGCGGAAACCGCGGGTTCCCCGGCCGTCTCCACGCCCGAAGCTGCCGAGGCCGCGCCCGGCGGGACCGCCGAATCCGA
>JBNJGE010000185.1:0-6849 GCA_051747505.1 Pseudomonadota bacterium
GTGGAGCGCATCTGGACGGTGGAGCCGTCCACCAGCTTGACGCTGATGACGTGGTAGTCGGGGTGGATGTCTTTCTTCATGGCGGCTCGCTCCCCCCGGCGCGCCGGGGCCTCGATGATCCGGGACTGGGGGCGTCCAGCGCGTGCCTTCCGCGCGCGCCCCCGGCTGAGCGCGAGCCTCTAACGCGAATCTCGCCCCGCGGCAAGCGCCCCGACGGACATCTGAGTGAAAGGCGCCGATCCCCCGGCGCATCCCCGTCGCCCGCCATCCCCGGCGCTGCGCCGGGCCGGGAGACCATTCAGGGGAGGAGGGTCCGGGGGGACCGTGGCGCCGCGCAGGCCCCGGGGACGGGAGGGGGCGCCACGAGGCCCGCCCGCTCAGCTCCGCAGAAGCTCCGCGAAGCTCTCGAACACCTCGCCGTTGGCCGCCACCACGTCGCCGGTCGACAGCGGATCGCCGCCGGGCTCGGACAGCGCCTCGACAAAGCCGCCGGCCTCGCGCACCAGCAGGAGGCCCGCGGCCATGTCCCAGGCGTTCAGCCCGCGCTCCCAGTAGCCGTCGTAGCGCCCCGCCGCGACATAGGCGAGGTCGAGCGCGGCGGAGCCGAAACGGCGCACCCCCGCGCAGCGCGGCATCAGGCGCGAGAGGTCCCGCAGCGTGTCGGGCAGGCCGACCGTGCCGGCGAAGGGGATGCCGGTGGCGAAGATCATCTCCGTCATGTCGCGCCGCCCGCTCACCCGCAGGCGGCGGTCGTTGAGCCAGGCGCCGGCGCCCTTCTCGGCGGCGAAGATCTCGTCCTTGATCGGGTCGAGGATCACGGCGGCCGCGATGCGCCCCTTGTGCTCCAGCGCCACGGAGATCGCCCAGTGCGGCAGGCCGTGAAGGAAGTTGGTGGTCCCGTCCAGCGGGTCCACGACCCAGCGCCGGGTGTCGTCCTTCCCGGCCTGCCCGCCGCCCTCTTCGGCCAGCCAGCCATAGGCGGGGCGGGCGCCCAGCAGCTCCTCCTTGAGGATCTCCTCGGCCTTGAGATCGGCGCGGGAGACGAAATCGGCCGCGCCCTTGCGCGAGACCTGCAGATGCTCGACCTCGCCGAAGTCGCGCAGCAGCGTGCGCGCGGCCTTGCGCGCCGCCTTGATCATGACGTTGACGTTCGCGGAGGCCGCGCTGGACATCGCAATGCTCCTCGCCCGGCCGTCGGCGGCGGGCCTCGGGGGGATCGGGGGCGCCGGGCGGGCTCAGCCGCCCGCGGGCGCCTTGAGCTCGGTCTCCACGAAGCGCAGCTCGCCCTCGCCCGCGTTGATCACGTCATGGGCGACCCCGGCCTCGCGGAAATAGGACTGGCCGGGGACCATTTCGGCGCGGGTCACGTTCCCCTCGCCGTCCACGAGGTCCACGGGCTGGCCGCTCACGGGGGTGATGACGTAGTCCATCTCGTGGACATGCCAGCCGGTGGCCGCGCCGGGTTCGAAGACCCATTCGGTCACGCGCACGCGGTCGTTGTCGACCATCACGCGGGAAACGGCGGCGGGACGCTCTTTCATGGCTCAGGCCCTCTCGACGTATTCGAAGTCGGCGGTGTCCACCACCACCTGCTCCCCCTCGGCGACGAAGGGCGGCACCATGATGCGCACGCCGTTGTCGAGCACCGCGGGCTTGTAGCTGTTGGCCGCGGTCTGGCCCTTCACCACCGGCTCGGTCTCGGCGACCGTGCAGGTGACCTTCTCGGGCAGGCTCACCGACAGCGCCTCGGTCTCGTGGTATTCCACCGTGGCGGTCATGCCGTCCTGCAGGAAGGGGCGGCGCTCGCCCAGCAGGTCGGCGGGCAGCGCGGTCTGCTCGAAGGTGTCGGCGTCCATGAAGTGGAGCAGGCCGTCGCTTTCGTAGAGGAACTGCTGGTCCCGCTGCTCGAGCCGCACGCGCTCCACCTTGTCGGCGGAGCGGAAGCGCTCGTTGAGCTTGGAGCCGTTGCGCAGGTTGCGCAGCTCCACCTGGGCGAAGGCGCCGCCCTTGCCGGGCTTCACGTGGGAGGTCTTGACCGCGACCCACAGGCCGCCCTGGTGCTCCAGGATGTTGCCGGGACGGATCTCGTTGCCGTTGATCTTCATGCTCTCGCCGTCATTCGCCTGCGCGCGCGTGGAAAAGGGGCGCGCGGCCGGAGGAGGCGCGCCCGCGCCGGGTATGTAACGGGCGGGCGGCGCGGAGACAAGCCGAGGGCCGGCGCAGAAGGCGGGAAGGCGGGAAGGCGGGCGTTCCGCCCGCGATGTTTACGCTTGGTTAGGAAGATTTAACATACTGGAAAAACTGGGACAATCATATTCTGGGAATTGACTGGCCGGCCCGCGCGGGGCATTCTCAACCGGAGAGCGAGTCGGTGGGGTCCGGCAAAGCGGAGGAGGCCATGCGCCTCTCGGCCCCGACCCTGATCATCTGCGCCGCCCTGGCCGCCGTCTGGGCCCGGGCCGCGCTTCCCCCCGGCCACGAGAGCGGCCCGGACCCTCGCCCGGCGGCGCAGGCGGCGCGCGCGGGCCTGTCCGCGCGGCTGGCCGAGCTGGGCGCGGCGCCGCTGGGCGCGGCGGCTGCGCAGGCCGGCGCGGACGGGCTGTGGCGCCTGCGCGGACGCGCGGCGCGCACCGGCGGCGCGGCGGAGGGCTGGCCCGCCCCCCTCTATGCGGAGGCCCTCGCGGTCTGCGATTCGCGGCTGGCGCGGGCGGACTGCTGGCGCGTCCTGCGCCTGGAGCTCGACGGCGAGCCCCGCGCGCTGCGGGAGCCGGGCGGATGACGCTGGCCGAGGCGCCGGCGCGTCCCGCCCGGCCGCGGCGGCGGGGCGCCGGCGCGGTCTTCGCCCGTCTGGCCGCGCGCCTGCCCGCGGCCCGCTCGGCCGAGGCGGCGGAGGTCGCGCGCCTGCTGGGCCCCCTGCGCGGCCGGAGCTGGACGGCCGCCTTTCTCAACGCGCACGCCTTCAATCTCTGCGCCTCCGACCCGGCGGCGCGGGCGGCCTTCGAGGACGCCGACCTGCTGCTGCGCGACGGGGCGGGGGCGGCGATCCTGATGCGCCTGCTGGGCCGGGCGCCGGGGGCGAACGCCAACGGCACGGACCTGATCCCGCGGCTGGCCTGCGCGCCCGGCGCGCGGGTGGCGATCTATGGCGGCCGGCCCGGGGCGGCGGAGGCCGCGGCCCACGCCCTGCGCACGCGGGGGGCGGAGGTGGTCGCCGCGCGTCACGGATATCACCCGGTCGCCGCCTATGCGGGCTTCCTGCGCGGGGACGCGGCGCCGTGCGACGCGGGCGGGCGCGGCGCCAATCTGGTGATCCTGGGCATGGGCGCCCCGCGGCAGGAGCATCTGGCCCGGACCCTGCGCGCCGCCGCCCCGGCGCCGGTGGGCATCCTGTGCGGGGGCGGCGTGCTGGATTTCCTCTCGGGCCGCGCCCCTAGGGCGCCGCGCTGGATGCGCCGGCTGGGGCTGGAATGGCTGTTCCGGCTGGGGCGGGAGCCGCGGCGCCTGTTCCGCCGCTACGTGATCGGCAACCCGCTCTTCGTGCTCCGCGCGCTCTCGGCCGCGCGGGTCGCGCGCAGACGCGGGGCCGAGGCCGGCAGCGAGAGGCAGAGGCCCGCGATCAGGGCGTGAACGTTCATCTGGCCAAGCTGGTTTGATTCGAACAGCGACCAGCCCAGATGCGCCAGCGTCAGCGCCCCGAGCCCGGCCGCCCCGGTTCTCGCCGCCCCCGGGCGCAGCGCCGCCGCCGCCCGGACCGCCACCTGCCCCCAGAGCATCAGCCACAGCGCGAGGCCCACCGCCCCGCCGGCCAGCAGCGCCTGCAGCCAGCCGTGATGGGACCCGCGGGCGTTCCAGCCCATGGCGGCGCGCAGCGCCTCGGCCTCGGGCTCGCCCCAGAAGCCGCCGAAGCCGTGCCCGACCAGCGGCCGCGCCTCGGCGTGCGGCCATAGCGCGGCCCAGAGCGGCAGGCGCCCGTTGAGCGTGGCGTCCTCCCCCAGCGCGGAGAGAGCCGCGGGCAGGACCGCCAGCAGCGCGGCGAGGCCCGCGAGCGCGGCGCAGAGCGTGGCCGGCCCCGCGTAGCGGGCGCGCGCGAAGCTCGCCCAGGCGAGCGCCAGACCCGCGGCCATGGCCACCTGCACGAGCGCGATGGAGGAGCGGGCGGCCAGAATTCCCGCCAGCAGCGCAGCGGGGGCGAGCCAGGGGCGGGGACCGCGCCGGCCCGCCGCATCGAACGCCGCGGCGACGAAGCCGTAGGCGAGGATCGTCGCGAGATGGGTCTTCTCGCCATAGACGCCGCGCAGGGCGCCCGTGTTGACCTGCTGGCCGAAGGCGTGGGGGGGGGAGAGCAAGGCCATGGCCAGCGAGGCCGCCAGCGCCAGCAGCGCCGCGCGCGCCACGGCCCGCACGACCCCCTCCGGCCCCAGCCGGACCCCGGCGGCCAGCCCGAAGCCCAGCAGCAGCAGGAACTGGACGTAGCCGAAGGCCGCGTCGGCGGGCGCCGGGCTCCACAGGCAGGAGGCCGCGAACCAGGCCAGCGCCGGGCCCAGCGCGAAGAGCGCCGAGGCCGCGCGCGCGCCCTCCCGCCGCCAGAGCCAGAGCAGGCCGGCGGCCAGCAGGTAGATCACCGCCCAGCCGGGCTTTCGCGCGGCGTTGGCGGCCTCGAGATTCGCGGCCCAGTCATCCGCCCCGCGGGCGAGCAGGGGCAGCACCGGGTCGGTGGCCGCGAAAAGGATCGCGGCCAGCAGCCAGACGAGGGCGTGAGGGGCGTGGGGCTCAGCCGGCGGCGAGGTCATTGCCGGGGCGCTTTCGCAGCGGGCGGGCGGGGCAGCCGCCCATCACGGTGCCCGGGGGCGCGGGGCGCGTGAGGGCGGAATGCGCGGCCAGGACCCCGCCCCGCCCCAGCCGCGCCCAGACCATGCTGAACGGGCCGACGAAGGCGTCGTCCGCCACCTCGCCGGGCGAGTCGTGCCGCCCGTCCGGCCCCGGGCGGGCGCGCGCCCCCACGCCGACGCCGTGTGAGAGGGTGACGTTCGCCCCGATGCGCGCGCAGGGCAGGATCACGACGCCGAAGCCGTGCAGGATGCGGCAGCCGGGCCCGATCTCCGCCGCCCAGGCGATCTCGGCCCCGATCGCGAGGCAGGTCCGCCGGTGCCAGAGCGCGGCGAGCGGAACGGCCAGCCGCCCCGCCCCCCGCGCCCGCCGCGCGGCCCGGTGCAGGCGGTAGGAGACCAGGACCCGGAAGGTCTTGTGCCACAGCGCGTCGCGCAGAAGGCGCGAGGGGCCGGCGGGGGCGCCCGCCCGCTCCTCCCGCAGGCGGGCGTGGTCGGCGCGGATGGCGGCCAGAAGGGCGCGGCGGCCCTCGCCGGGGGGCGTGAGGCTGTCGGGGGCGGTCATGGCGGGCTCCGGTCCGGGGCCGGAGGCGAGAGGGGCCGGCGCAGCAGGTTGCGCATCAGCCGCGCGGCGGCGCCGGCGACCACGGCCGTCGCGGCGCCCGCGCCGCCGAAGGCGGGGATCAGGGGCAGGGCCGCGCCCAGCGTGACGGCGGCGCCGAGCAGCGCGGCGGAGAGCTCCTGCCGCCCCCGGCCGCGGGCGACGAGCGCGGCGCCGAGCGGGGCGTCCAGCGCCTGAAGGGCGGCGGCGCCCGCAAGCCAGGCCAGCGGCAGCGCGGCGGCGGCGAGGCCGGGGCGCAGGGCCTCGGCCTCCGCGGGAGCGAGCGCGAGGGCGAGCGCGGGCGCCCCGCCGGCGAGCAGCGCCGCGGAGGCCCCGGCCCCGGCGCCTATCCCGGCGGCGGCGCGGGCGGCGGGCCAGTCGCCCCGGCCCAGCGCCGCGCTCAGCCGCGGGCCGCAGGCGCCCGACACCCCGGCCAGCGCCACCAGCGCCGCCTGCGCCAGCAGCCAGGCGAGGCCATAGACGCCGGCCTCCTCCGCCCCCGCCCAGAGGGGCAGCAGCAGGAAGGGGCCGAGCAGCGTCGCCCCGCGGGCGAGCTGGGAGAGGTTGAGCGGCGCGGCCTCCGCCAGCCAGGCCCAGGCGGGGCCGAGGCGCGGGCGCGGGCCGGCGCCCAGCACGCCTGCGGCCTGGGCGACGGCGGCGAGCGCGAGGCCCGAGGCGAGCCACAGGGCGGCGGGCTCGACCCCCTCCGCCCTGCTGGCGACGAAGCCGGCGGCCGCGCCCAGCGCCGCCAGCCCGGGGGGCGCGTAGGCCAGCGCCGGGCGGCCCTGCGCCCGGGCCGCCTGGGTTCCGAAGAAGAGCGCGCCCGCCGCGGGCAGGGCGAGCAGGAGCCAGCGGGCCGCCGGGGCGCCGGGCCAGAGGAGGGCGAGAAGCAGAGCGAGGGGCGCGGCGGCCAGCGCGGCGGCGAAGCCCAGCGCGGCGTGGCCGGCGGCCTCGGCCGCCCGCCCCTCGGCGGCGTATTGCGGGATGCGGCGCATGGCGGTCACGGCAAGACCCAGCGTGACCAGCGGGGCCAGGACCGTCAGCACCCCCCGCGCATGCGACAGCACCCCCCAGTCGGCCAGCGGCAGGCGCGCGGCGAAAACGGCCATCCCCGCCAGCGCCAGCCCCCGCCCGATCCCGGCCAGCGCCACGCCGGAGGCCAGCCGGCGCAGCCACCGCCCCGGCGAGGCCGGACCGAGAAGCGCCGCCCCCGTCATCCCCGAGCCAGCCGGCGCACCCGCCCGCGCATGTCGGGCGAGCGCAGGCATTCCGCGGCGTAGAAGCCGCCCGCGCGCAGGGTGGCGGCGGCGAGGCGGCCCAGCCCGACGCCCTGCGGCGCCGGGGGCGGACCGGCGCGGGCGGCCTCGCGGCCCAGCCCGAGGCGCGCGGCGGCGATCTCGGCGCGGGTCAGCCGGGCCTCCG